>NVTJ01000101.1 GCA_002401545.1 Alphaproteobacteria bacterium | reverse complement strand
ATATTGAAATCAGCGAAGTCGGCCCCAGGGACGGCCTGCAGAATATTACCGCCATCATGCCGCTGGCGGTAAAGAAAATCTGGATCAGCGCATTGGCGGATGCCGGGCTGAGGGAAATAGAGGTGGGGTCTTTTGTCCCGGCTCATATTCTGCCGCAGCTTGCCGACACGGTGGATGTAGTGGGTCATGCCCTGACCCTTGACAATTTGACAGTGGCGGTTCTGGTGCCAAATTACAAGGGGGCTGAAAATGCTGTCCGCGCCGGGGTTCACAAAATAACCATCCCCCTGTCGGCAAGTGAAATCCACAGTTTGGCCAATGTGAACCGTACCCACAGTCAAATGCTGGAAGAGGTGCGGAAAATAACCGTACTGCTGAAAAGCCTGCCGGAAGGACAGCGGCCAAAATTCGAGGGCGGCATATCCACCGCCTTCGGCTGCACAATGGAAGGCGTGGTGCCGGAAAAGAAAATTCTTGAACTGGCCACGGCTCTCATGAAAGCGGGTTGTGACGAGGTCGGGCTTTCCGATACCACCGGATATGCCAATCCGGCACAGGTCAGGCAACTGGTCAAGGCGGTAAAGGCCGAGGTGGGGGATAAATATTTAACCGGACTTCACCTTCATAACACCCGTGGGCTGGGACTTGCCAATGCCCTCGCCGCCCTTGATGTGGGCATTACCACATTGGATTCATCGCTCGGCGGGTTGGGCGGATGTCCCTTTGCCCCCGGGGCCAGTGGCAATATTGTCACCGAAGATCTTGTTTATATGTGTGAGTCCATGGGTCTGAATACCGGTGTTGATCTGGACAAGCTCATGGAAACCAGACAGATTGTGCAATCTGCTCTCCCGGATGAAACTTTATTTGGCTTTATTCCCGATGCGGGATTGCCCATGCTCTGAGTTTTTTATCCCTTTCCTCAAAGGCGGTGATCTCATCCTGCCTTTTCAGGGTCATATCGATCATGTCAAAACCCCTGAGCAGCATTTCCTTGTCCTGCGGGAAAATATCGAAATGAAAAGCGATAACTTCAGGCCCGCTGACGATCTGTTTTTCCAGATCAATGACAAGTTGATTTTCGGCGGGATTTGCAATGATCCACTCTGCCAGCAGGGCAATATCCCCTTCGGGCAGAACAACCGGCAACAGCCCGTTACAGATGCAGTTATTATAAAAAATGCCGCCAAAAGATGGGGCCAATATGGCCCTGAAGCCATATTCAGCCAGCGCCCAGACAGCATGCTCCCGGCTTGAGCCACAGCCAAAATTCATTCCTGACAGAAGAATCTGCGCATCTTTGTATTTGGCGTCATTCAGAATGAATTCAGGATTGATCCGGCGACCTGAGGTTCCTGTGTATCGCCACCCGGCAAATAACCCCTCACCAAGACCGGTCTTGGAAACTTTCTTCATCTCCCGCGACGGAATGATACAGTCGGTATCCACATTGATCCGCAACAGGGGCAGTGAAACCGCGGCAAGTTTTTTAAAGGGTTCCATGGTTCAGCTCTTTCATGCCCGCAATCCTGCCCATAACAGCCGATGCCGCCACCGTTTCCGGACTGGCCAGATGCGACCGGACCTCCGGCCCCTGACGGCTTTCGAAATTGCGGTTGGTGCTGGTAACCACACGTTCCTGAAAGCCGAAACTTTCGCCACCAGCATAAAAACACATGGAACAGCCGGATTCCCGCCATTCAAAGCCTGCATCTTTAAAAATCTGGTCCAGTCCTTCGGCCTCTGCCTGTCTTTTCACAGAACTCGACCCCGGCACACAAATGGCCTTAACCCCCGCCGCCACCTTTCGTCCTTTCAGAACACCAGCCGCTTTTCTAAGATCAGAAAGACGGCTGTTGGTGCAGGACCCGATAAAGGCGCCGTCTATAGCCAGATCCGTGATATTCTGCCCGGGATTAATATTCATATAAGCAAGCGCCTTTGTCGCTGCCGCGCGCCGGTAGTGATCTGTCATGGCGGACGGTTGCGGAACCTGTGCGCCGATGGCCATGGCCTGTCCGGGACTTGTCCCCCAGGTTATCATGGGCTGGATGTCCTTTGCTTCAAGGGATATTTTCTTATCGAATACAGCTTTTTCATCACTGTTTAAACCCTGCCAGTCTTTAAGCGCCTTTTGCCAAAGCCCCCCCTTGGGCGCATAAGGCCGACCCTCAAGATAGTCAAAAGTTTTCTCATCCGGGGCAATTATCCCGGTGAAGGCGCCAAATTCCACCGCCATATTGCACAGGGTCATGCGCCCTTCCATGTTAAGGTTGCTCACCGCCTCGCCGCAGAATTCCACCGCATAGCCGCTGGCCCCTGCCGCCGTATATTTCCCGATCAGATGAAGGATCATATCCTTGGCGGTCACACCGGCGGCCAGTTGCCCCCTGAATGATATTTGCATGGCTTTGGGCTTTTCCAGCTTAAGGGTGCTGGTTGCCATGGCATGTTCGGCCTCCGTCGAGCCGACGCCCCAGGCCAATGCCCCGAAAGCCCCCTGGGTACAGGTATGACTATCCGGGCAAATGAGAGTCAGCCCGGGAAGCACAATGCCCTGTTCCGGCGAGATCACATGAACAATTCCCTGCCGCTCATCGCCAATATCAAATAATGTGACCCCCGCCGCATGGGCCGAGGTCCGGGTGCTTTGAATGAAAGCCTTGCCGCCTTCCATCAGGGTGTCATCTGTGCGGCCCGGCAGGGTGTCAACGATATGATCAATGGTACAGAATATGCTTTGCGGATGACGAAGGGGTCGTTGCTTTTCCGCCAGTCCCTTCAGGGCAATTGCCCCGGTCCGTTCATGAAGGAAAATACGGTCAATATAGAGCAGAGCAGCGCCCTCACCCAACGGGGAGATCACATGCAAATCCCACAATTTTTCAAATAAAGTTGAGGCCATATTATTTTTGACCGCCAAAAGGCAGTTTTCCGCCTTTGACTTGCTTTTTAAAATAGGTCCAGCTGGTTTCATTCCGGCGTTTGTCATCACCGGAAGGCGGTAATTTATACAGCGGATTTTTTGTCGTGATATAGGTTTTCAATATTTCTGGCAGGGCATCAAAGCCCGCGATCTTTTTGCCCGAAGCATGGGTATAGAGCTTGCCTTCCCGGCCCTGCATTTCCATCCAGGGCAACCAGGCGGAAAGCCGGACCCAGCCAATCTTTACCTGAGCAGTATTTTTGGATCCGTCCGTCAGGTCATCCATCTGGCCCATAAAATTAAACATCTCTGTGGCCTGATAAACCCCGCCTACATATTTCTGATACGCCCCCTGCAGGACATTGTTATAAAACAACGGGATTGTGAGCGATAGAAACCACGAGCCGCTGTCCTGCCGACCTGTCCATTCTGCCGATGGTTTGCCGTCTTTGCCATAGGGAAAAGACGGGCGGCCATTGACCGGGTCATTCTGTACATGAAAGACCGAAACATCACGGTCTGTGATCGGATTATGCCACCTGTCCAGAATTTTGCCGGTTTCGGGGTCCAGATACAGCATAATCTCACGGCTGACAAGACGGTATCCCGTGCCGCGCGGCCCCCCGTCTATGCTGATACATTGACGCACATTCATGCCCGAAACCCTGAACAGCTTCCGGTCCGGCTCCCCCATGCGCTGTGAAAAAACCGCCCCTTCCCAAGTATAGAAAACCGGTTCATTATCCTGTAACGAACAATGAATTTTACGGCTGGCGGCCAAAGCCCCTTCTGGTGTGGAAAGGTCAATCCTGCCCGCGGCTACGGCCTGTCCCGCAAGAGCAGAACAAAGGGCTGCCGCAATGGTTTTTTTCAATATCATAATTGCTAATGATATATCATTGTTATATTTATACCAAGATATAAATAATTCAGTTGGCTTGAGAAATATTGCTACGTTCCTTGTCGATCAGCGTTCTTTTTCGCGCCAGACCCCAACGGTACCCGCCAAGCTTGCCATCACTTCGCAAGACACGGTGACAGGGAATGAGGACTGCAATATTATTTGAGGCTATTGCCGTTGCCGACGCCCGAATTGCTTTGGGCGAGCCGATACCCTGGGCGACTTCGCGATAACTTCTCACATCGCCTTCGGGCACGCTCATTAAAAATCGCCAGACCCGCATCTGAAAGGCGGTTCCATTGAGATGCAAGGGAATATCAGGCCGGGGTGCATTATAGGTAAGATGATCGTCCAGTGCCTGGGTCCAAAGGCTAAGCTCAGGAGCATCTGCGGCCGAAGAGCGAACGATCTCACCTTGCGGATATTCTTTTGATAAATTACCAAGCAGTGTTTTCTCATCTTCCCCGAAATGGATAAAACAAACCCCCCGGTCCGTAGCCGCCATAATGATAAGACCAAGAGCAGTCTTACGGATGGCATAAGCGATTTTCTCGCCTTTTCCCCCGGCACGATAAGCGGAAAGTGTCATACCAATACGCCCGTCAACCTGCTCATATACGCGGCTGACAGAACCATAACCCGCTTCATATATGGCCCCGGAAATATCATCTCCGGCCTTCAAAGCACTTTTGAGCGTCTTGAGGCGGATGGCATTCTGGTATTCTTTGGGGCTCACCCCGTGAAGGCGTTTAAAGGACTTTTGCAAATGGGCGGGGCTTTGGCCAAATCTTCCAGATAGTCTGGACAGGGACAGCTTCTCATCGGCGCGGGCTTCAATATAAAGCGCGACCTCTGTCATCAAAACGGATATCGGGTTATCCTGCCCAACCCGCCATAATGCATTTTCATTAAAATCAGTCATTGCCCTATTGTCCTTTAAAAGCGATATTCACGTCAAGAAGGACTATAATTTACTTGGCAAAGGAATAAACTCCGTTTGTTGTGGGCACATACTCATTAATTGTCGTGAACCCTATAAATTCTCCAGATTTCTGTCCCCTGACTTGGTCTGCACACGGATAATGACCCTGTAATCGCTGGCAAGCTTGTCCTTTGCTGCATCCAGTGCCAGATGAGACAGCCCCGGAAAATCGTAAGAATGGATGGTATAATGCAGAACACCGGGGTGTGTCGGATGAGTCTGCCGGACAAAATTAAGCAAGGCCCCTGACTTATACTGGTTTTTATAAGTTTGATCACGCGGGTCCACAGACCCCAGCAGGGACAGGGCATAAAACACCGTCGCATCCACATCCCCGTCACGATATTCCTGATAAATATCATTCATTTTTCCTGAATATCTCACCACACGAACGCGGTTTGAATTTACATCCGTACTGGAAAAAAACGTTGCCAACGCGTCAAGATAGGCTCTTTCACGTATTGTTGCCGTAAGCCCCGCTGCCCTTTTCAGAAGCTTCGCCCCGGCATATAGACCCGCTTTGTCCGGCGGCGCCCATAACGGATGCCAGATGCTCATGGCCGCCCCCCAATAGGCCATGGCACAATCCGGGTCTTTTTCGATGATCCCGGAAAATATTTTAGCCGTCTCAATATATTCAAAGGAATGTAGTAGCCTGACACCCCTGTTGAATTCTTGCTGAACAGCATTTGTGCAGCTATTGGAAAATTGAAATTTAGTGGTTTTCCCGCCGGATACTGACCCAGCCTGTGAGAGCAGGCTGCCGCCTAAAATCATACTGCCGATAAGGATTGTTTTTCTGAAAAATACCATAGCTACTTCCCTTCCACATATTCAGCTAAAAAGGGAAACCCCATACCTGCCCTGATATTAATTAATTAAGCATTACCTTATGTCAGGCATGGGATATTGTCAAAATTATATAGTCTAAAAAGGCTTTGTCACCCCAAGGAAGGCCATGGAGGCGATACATACCCAATAGAGGTAGGCGAGCTTACGCGCCTTGGCCAGTGTGGAGGTGAAAATATATTCGATTTCCGGCGTAGAACCTTCTTCCCTGAGCCGGAAGAACGCCACCGCCCAATCCTTCATGATATAACGCAGCAACAGGCCAATGATCATGATAAAACCGAAGAATGTCAGCTTGGTCGCAAACCAGTAAGTCCCCCCCACATCATCGCCCACAAACAACAGCTTGCCCGTGACAAGCGTATATCCGCCCAGAATCCAAAGCGACGGGATGACAAAATACCTGATTTTATCATCGAACTCGGTAATTTTAATACCAAGTTTCGTTCCTCTGTTTTTAAAAGCCGCAAAGATAAGGCACCACCAGATGGCCGTTGCAACCCAGACAACCGTCACCCAGACACCTGATACCGGGGACAGGCCCAGATCATTGGCCATGTTAAAGCCGACCGGCAACATCCAGATGATAGAGGACCGGGGCAGGATATCAATTCGGTAAGCCGTTTCCATATGCCGCAGCCTGTCATCCAGCGCAAGTTTGGCATTGGCCACATTAGTCGAGGCATTATAGACGCCCCATTCGCCGCCTAACCAATAGGCCGCAAAAATCACATGTGCCCACCGCAACACATCATGCATGTAAATTTCCATAACATCCTCCTTCCAGAAAAGTTTAATTTTATCGCATGGAAGAAGGGTCTCATATCTGGCATAGGCAACACATTGACAAATGTCATTCCCGCCCGGATGCTTTCCCACCATCAGCAATACAGGGTTGTCGCCTTGATATTAATAATTCCTGCTGCCTGATGTTTATCAACCTGGATTTATGAACAATTAAGGTCAGGGGAATGGTGGGCGATACAAGATTTAAACTTGTGACTTCTTCGATGTCAACGAAAGTGAAGATGAGAAATATCAGTGATTTGAGTATGCAGTAAACCACGCTGTTATGCATGAGTTGCGTGCCACCTGCCCCCACATATCTAACGTGTAAAGCGCAATATTACGCAAATCCTCTTCAGCATCATCCGAAAGATTATAATTACGCATTAATTGTGATTTTCTGCCTGCAGGACTTCATCAAAAATATCATCAACGAATTTATTGGAAATCCGACCTTCTTTTGCCGACTGTGCGCGGGATGTCAAAAGGGTTTCCAGTTTTTTAAAAGCTTCATCATCACCTGAATTCATGTCTGGCAAAGTACGTTCAAGCACATAATCTTTAATCGTTTGACCTTGCAAGGCGGCAACAGCTTTTAAATGCCGATGTTGCTCTGGCGTAATTTCAATAGAAAGACGCATGGTAGTGACCTCATTGGTTTTACCTTGTTGATTATGCCATCATACGGCAAAACAACAAATTGTCAATTCATCACAAATGTTGTTTTGTTGTTTTTGCCAGATCAAGGTTTCTGATGCGGAAGATCCGTTGCATCCCGCCGTCAGGTGGTAAAAGCGCATTGTTTAATTTCTGGTCTATTAAAAACAGGAGAGTTTCTGACCGATTATTTGCTGATCCCTCAAACCAGATCTTCAGGTTTCGGCTTAAGTCTCAGGCAAGGATAATTTCGCTCTTTTAAACCCGTTATCATACTGCATGAAGATAGCGATCATTTGAGAGGCCAGAAGTTGAGGTGTCTCGACACTGCCATGCTCCTGCTTATAAATCCCTGCATATTTAATCAGATCACGATAAACCTCCGGCGGCAGGTTCAAACTGATTTTGACTGGTGTTCTGTCTGGTATTTTCTTGATCTTTAATGTCGTCATTTTATATCTCCGTAAGCTGTTAAGATAATGTCCTTATGGACAATGACCTGCAGGGGGTAACCGGGCCGGATAGTAATGGTCGGCTGAATGTTGATATTGCGTTCGACGAGATGCTGATGGTGTCGGTGCGTCTGCGGGACCGCGCCCTGCCTGTTGCGCAAGACCCGGGGGAATATCGGCTTTCCAACACAAAAAGAGTTGCTCGACAGCCTGCGGGACTGGATAAATTAAAGGGTGGCAAGCTCTATACCCCATTGATTAATTCCATTGATTAATTTTCTCAGCTTCCTGTCTTTATTTATATATCCACGGACCCACGTCTGCCGGATTCAGGAATGTCATGGCTTTCGATATTTTTTCAACCAACGTGGAGAAAGTAAAGTTACTATGGAAGGCCTGTATAAATGTTTTTATGATAACAAATTCCTTTTCTAAAGTTTTTTCTATAGAAATAGATATACAGTCTTTCCTTTACTTGTCAAAGTTTTTTCTTTAGAAAATAACAATGGCCAAAAAAAATATCATAGAAAAAACCCGTTCCCGCATATTAATGCTGCTGAAACAAGCGGGCCCACAGGAAGCCTCACAGTTAGCTAAACAGTTTGGCATAACCGATATGGCCGTTCGCCAACATCTCTATGCACTGGAAGCACAGGGAGATATTAGCACCTGTCTGGTTTCCCGCCCCAGGGGGCGACCGGCCAAACTCTGGCAACTCACCGAACAGGCCAAGGTTCATTTCCCCAATACCCATGCGGAATTTTCCACAGGATTAATCTCATCAATAAAAGAAGTCTTTGGTGAACAGGGCATGGAAAGACTGCTGGATGCGCGCTTTCGCGATCAGGTTGCGGAATATGGCGAACAAATTTCCCCCTCAAGCCCCTTGAAAGACAAGTTAAAAACGCTCAAAGCCATTCGGTCGCGTGAGGGATATATGGCTGATATTCTTGAAGGTCAGAGCCAAGGTGATTTTTTATTCGTGGAGAATAACTGCCCGGTTTGCGCGGCGGCCAAATCCTGTTCCGGCATCTGCGCACGGGAACTGGATTTATTCAAAGAGATTTTAGGCAAAGACGTTACCGTAAAACGCACCGAACATATCATTCATGGCGCCCGGCGATGTGCCTATGAAGTCTCACAGAATTAGAGAAATCCCATCCTGGTCACTCTTTGAAAAACCGGCCCGCCTTGTTAAAGCCATAGGTCCAGACTGTATTGGCTAATGCCCACAGAACTCATTCATCAATAAAATCACCATCCGCATACCCTTGCAAATAGAGCAATGCTGTCAAATCAGCGTGGCGGATGACGATATCGGCAGCTGCAGCAGCGGCGGGTTTGGGGTGATAGGCCCAC
>NVTJ01000100.1 GCA_002401545.1 Alphaproteobacteria bacterium | reverse complement strand
GACGTAACTTCAAGGCCGCCCTCACATATAACTTCTGATGTGAAAACAACAGACAGCCTGCGCCGCAAAAAAAAACGGCGCAGGCTTGCCGGAAATATATCAGTTCTTTAAATTTAAATAAAAAAACAGGCAAATAATGAACGAAAGCGTTGTAGGCAATGGAGAAGTTTCGACGGGCCATATGAATCAGCGGGCGCGGGATATTTTAATGTCCAATGACCTGGGGGGCTATACTGTTCCCAATAAGAATGTTTATCCCTTTCAGTGGAATTGGGACTCGGCATTTGTGGCCCTTGGATTTGCTGAATTCGATATTGACCGGGCATGGAAAGAGATTGAAACCCTGTTTGACGCCCAGTGGCAGGACGGTTTTGTTCCCCAGATTGTTTTCTGGCAGGAAAATGACGGCTATTTCCCCGGGGCGAGCGTGTGGCAAACAGGGAAAACACCAGCTACGTCGGGGATTACCCAGCCGCCTGTTGCCGCCTCCATGGTGCGGCAGATATGGGAAATGGATAAAAGTGATAAAAATCGCGCCCATATTGAGCATCTTTTTCCTAAAATCATGGCCTGGCACAGATGGTTTGATAAATACCGCGACCCGCTGAATAAAGGCCTCGTGGTGGCGACCCACCCTTGGGAAACCGGTCGGGATAACGCGCCGGAATGGGACGAGCCAGCGGCCGCAGTGGATATTTCCGCAATTGGACCATATGAACGTCGCGATACCCTGCATCTTGATAAAAAAATGCGACCACATAAGGAAGATTATGACCGTTTTGTTGCGATGGTTGAATATGGCCGCGCCCAAAATTGGGATCATAAAACCATCGCGACTGAAGGACCATTCCGCGTTGTTGATGTTGGCATGACCATGATGCTGATCAGGGCAAATAAAGATATGCTGGCTTTGGCGAACGAATTTGATTTTGAAAAAGATGCTGTTGAAATCGGAAACTGGATCCATAGAGCGCAAAAGGGAGTTGATTTTCTTTGGAATGATAAAATTGGTGCCTTCTGTTCAAAAGATCTTATCAGTGGTCGGTCATCGGGCATTATCAGCAGCGCGACATTCTTGTGTTTTTATGCGGGGGTTGGTTCTGATATGCAACGTGCAAGTGTGAGCAGGAATCTGGAGAAAATTGCGACAACGACCAGATTTTTGATGCCAAGTCTATTGCCGGACAATCCCCGGTTTGATGCTATGCGTTATTGGCGCGGGCCGGTGTGGGCTGTTGTCAATTATATGATTTCCAAAGGCTGCCGGGAAGTTGGCCTTGTTGATTTGTCAGAACGTATCAAGCTTGATACGGCAGCTCTCATGAAGCAGTCTGGTTTTTATGAAGCTTTTAATCCTGAAACGGGTGAGGGGACGGGGGGCGAAGATTTCTCCTGGACCGCCGCCATGTGGCTGCATTGGGCGGGGAAGTAACACCTCCTAGTCAAGGGGAAGAATTTTTATATTTCTGAACCAGACCTGATGGCCGTGATCCTGCAAACCAATATGGCCGCGCTTTTCGGTGCCGAATTTACTGAAGACCGAGAATTTGCTTTTGGCAATGCGATCATTCCAGTCTTCTGAGTTAATTTCATATTCAGCCACCAGATAACCGTTCAGCCAATGCCGGACTTTTTGACCTTTAATGACCAGTCGCGTTTTGTTAAACTGACCAACAGGTCTGGTATGGTCTTCACTTGCGGCATAAAGCGCGAATAACGATGCTGATTTCTCTGTGGCCAGAGGGCTGTAGGACTGATTATCATTGTCGAGAATTTGATATTCAGGACCGGACCACCAGATTTCTTTCTGATTTTCTTCAACGACCCGGTAAAAAATCCCGCTGTTGCCGCCCGGGGAAATTTTCCAGTCAAGCTCAAGAATAAAGCTGCCGTATTTGTGTTCGGTGATTATATCGCCGCCGCCTTTGGCCTCAAGCATGAGGGCGCCATCCTCTATTTTCCAGGGTGATGTGGCCGCTTCGCCATGAAATTTACGCCATCCGTTGAGGGTTTTACCATCAAATAATAATTGCCAGCCTTCTTTGATTTCTTTTTGACTGAGCTGGTTCAACAGCGGTGTCTCCTGATGTGTATTTTGAGGATCATGGGCCTGAGCACCGAAGGTGCATGAAGTGAGCATGAAGAACAGGGTGAGCTTGCCGAGGTTTTTTATTTTCTGTTGAATTCTTTTAATCACATTCTGTCCTTTATTTTGCTGTATTCTTTGTTTGGAGGGTCACTTACAAACCCAGTTTTTTCATTTCAATTTCAAGAATATTAAGTATTTCAGGCGAAGGTCCGGGGAATTCTTCCAGGGGAACATTGCCCATATAACCAATATCTTTAAGGCCTGTTTCTGTTGAATAATAGGCCTCGACCGTAAGATGTCTTAAACGCTGAAAGAAGGTCGCAGGGACCTTGTCCGCCGTAGGCCCGGAAATGTTCCGGCATATGGCCAGTCTGTCTTCGTCCTTCAGCGCCAGATAATCAGAGTGGAAAATACTTTTTGCATGATCATCGAGCCACCTCAGGCCATTCAGGATAATCACTTTGTCCTTCTGCTGATCCGGGTAAGGGGCGCTGACCCATTCATCAATGAAGTCTGGAATACCGATGGCGCTGGCCGAGGGTGATTTACCATCGTCGGGTAAAATAATATCGCACATTTTAGCGGTGATTTCCAATTGGCGGGCGGTCATCATTTTCTGCCAGGGAATGGTCGGATTCATAATATCAGGGTCCGAACCATAGCCTCCCGGGTCGTTGATTTTCCACGTCGCGCCCGTGGCGAGCGCAGGCAGGGTGGCAACAGATGCGGCGGCGGCCAGCCATTTTAAGGTGGTTCGACGGTCAACCCATGAAATATAATGATGGCTCATAAGCTTCCCTTTCGGAATTGTTCGACCAGGTAATCACTGCTGCGCCACGCCAGGGCAAGGATGGTCAATGTGGGGTTTTTATCGGGATTGGAGACGAAAGAGGCCCCGTCCATAATGAACAGGTTCTTTTGATCCCAGGCCTGACAATATTGGTTCAGAACGGAATTGGCAGGATCGTCTCCCATGCGGGCGCTGCCAATTTCATGGATGATCGCCCCGCCTTCTTTAATGGCCTTCTTGCCATCGGTCTCTTTGCCGGTCAGGACCGTGCCGCCCATGCGTTCAACCAGTTCATGCAGGGTTTTGCGCATATGACCTGCCTGACGGGTTTCATGCTGAGACCATTTCCAATGGAATTTAAGGACCGGAATGCCCCATTTGTCTTTGACTTGCGTGTCGATTTCACAATAACAATCGTCATTGGGAATCATCTCGCCACGACCTGAAAATCCCAGAACGGAACCATATGTGCGTCGTATGTCACTTTTCAGCTCAGGTCCGAAGGCGGTGTCTGAAATCTCCACCAGCGGTTTTATCACCCGCATTTCAGGCATCAGCCTGCCGCCGTTCCATTCGATGTGATAACCCCGGGGGAAATCAAGTTCCCCGCGAGCCTGCATTTGATAGCCCCACCAGGGAACATAAAGATGCTCCCGCGAGATCCCGTCTTCATTATGGGCCGGGAGTTTTTCCAGCGCGGGGAAATGTGCTGAAATAGAGGTGCCGACAGTATCCATTAAATAGCGGCCCACCTTCCCGCTGGAATTGGCCACGCCTTGTGGTGCCAGTTCTGATCTGGAGTTCAGCAGGATACGTGATGAAGCGGGTGCACTTGCCGCCAGCACCACAACTTTTGCCTCAACACTGATGTGCTTGCCGGTTTTTTTATCAATGTAGGTAACGCCCCTGACCTTGTCCTTATGGGCAAGATCGATTTTATAGACCATGGCATCAGTGACGATTTCCAGGTTCCCGGTTTCCATGGCGGGCGGCAGCAGGACAGTCGGGGTCTGAAAATTGGCCTTGATGGAACAGCCACGGCTGCAATCCGTCGCATAAAAGCACGCGCTGCGCCCATTGAGCGGCTTGGTCAGAATAGCGATACGAACCGGGATGGCTTTTATATCCATTGAATCAAAGCCCCGTTTGATTAAATGCTCATATGCTCTGGGCTTTGGGGGGGGCTGAAGAACGCCGGGAGATGAATCGGGGGTATTCTCCAGGCCCTCATTGCTGCCGCATACGCCAATCAAGGTTTCTGTTTTATCGTAATAGGGGGCCACATCCTCATAGCTGATCGGCCAGTCAAACCCCAGGCCGTCGCGGCTGAAGGGTTTGAAATCATAGGGACCAAAACGCAGGGAAATACGGCCCCAATGATTGGTCCTTCCCCCCAGCATCCGTGATCGCCACCATTTGAATTTTTCACCCTTGGCAACGGTATAGGGTTCATCGGGAACTTCCCACCCACCATCAATGGTCGCATCATAATAGCCAAAGGGTCTGTCCGGCGTCCCCACCGCCCTGAGCGGTGCGTCTGCGGGAATTTCAAACATGGGTGTTTCTTCTTCAGGATCATAATCGCGGCCGGCCTCAAGCATCAGAATTTTAAGCCCGGCCTTGCTGAGAACATAAGCACTCATGCCGCCACCGGCACCGGAACCTACAATAATAACATCATATAATCTTGATTGACGCATTGTTCCATTGCTCCGTAATTTTGAGGACTTGCCTTTAAAAGATACCATAATGTAAACGATTACAAAGTCTATTATATATTTGTTATTATTAGAATCAACTATTTTTCTTGCAATCTTATGCTTTATTACATATAAGTTTCCGTAATGTAAACGATTACATACTAATATAGCAAGAATTTAATAGTGACGTTTATGTGGATATTTGGATGCTCTGGGGGATGTGTGAGTAATCGGTTGATTAAAAAAAGGTATTTTCCAATGAATATGAAGGTCATTCCCCTGTTTGTCATGTTGGCAATTTTTAGCGATGCTGCTGTGGCTGGTGGCAAGGGCGTTTTTGGCCCTGTGGACACCGAAAAGGTGATGGTCATCGCCCATCGGGCCTGTTGGCGTCTGGGTCCTGAAAATTCATTAAAGGCAATAGAGGGATGTATTCGCCTTGGTGTTGATATGGTTGAGATCGATGTGCGCCGGACAAAGGATAATCACTTGATTATCCTGCATGATGATGCGGTGGACCGTACCACAAATGGCACCGGTCTGGTCAGTGATTTAACATTGGCGCAGATTCGTAAATTGAAATTGCGAGAAGCGCAGGGCGGGCCAGGGTCTCTGTTGACATCAGAGGCAATTCCCACTCTTGAGGAGGCATTGATTGCTGCCAAGGGTCGAATTCTGATTAATCTTGATGCAAAGGGAGAGGTCAGGGAGCAGGCCTTTATAGCCATAGCCAAATTGGGAATGGAAGATCAAATACTGATCAAGTCTGAATTGGCCGCCACGGACCCTAAATTAATATCGGCCGGCTATATTGGCAAGGTGCATTATATGCCTTTAATTCGGGAGAATGCGGTAAAACTGAGTGATTTGGTTCCGGGCTATGGTTATACATCACCCGTCGCCTATGAAATTGTGTTTCAAAATGACAATTACCTGATTGAGGGTATTGACGCGATAAAGAAACAGGGATCCCGCATATGGGTCAATACCCTGTGGGATGATATTTGTGCAGGCCATACCGATGACAAAAGTGTGTTGGATCCGGACGCGCATTGGGGCTTTTTGGTGACAGGTCTTGGGGTTAATATGATCCAGACGGATCGCCCGGCACTTTTTATTAAATACCTGAAATCAATTGGTGTGCGCTAAGCTGTAATTAATCAGCCAAGGGATGTGACAAAAGCAAATCTCTATAATAAAAAGCTATGTATCATATTGGATGAAGTTGGGAAAATTTGTTAAGATGCCGCTCGGTTTTTATCGTTTGCAGGCCACGGAAATTATAGACTGTGGAAAGGGTTAAATCTTACATGGATAGAGTTGATTTCCATTTGTTTTATTGGTGATTTAGAATTTACAAACTTTCAGGAAAAGGCCCATATTATAAATATTATTGTTGCTAAAGAATAAGAATGATGTTATATGACATATATTGTTACGCGGTAAGAAAAATGACAGAAGAAGCGGGCAATTTTTTTATTGACCATAATGTAAACGATTACATATATAAGTATTATACAGGCGATTTATGCATTTCTTTATGAGGTAAAATGTAAACGATTACATTAAATTATGTTATATTTTTATGGTGATCTATATGAGGGAATATTTGCATAATTTAGAAAATGTCTGACGGCATTATCAAGAAGTTTTGGGGGAATAAAAGCAGAATAGAATTTTACCAACTTAACCTTAAGGGAGAGATTTATAATGTTCAAAATTTTATCAACTGAATACACACAAAGGAGAGGAATATAATGTTTAGATATAGAACGAAACGGTTAATGCTTGCGTCTACGGCGTCGCTGGCGATTGCGCTGTCGGGTCAGTTGGCCTATGGGGCTGATGAGGTTTCTGATGATCTTGGGGAATTTGACGAGATTATTGTAACGGGTACGACGGCGAAGGGCCGGACGAAGCTTGAATCATCGGTGGCGATTACCACGGCTGATTTTGAGACCTTGTCCCGCGAGATGCCTTTTGGCACGGCGGATATGCTGGAGCTTGTCCCGGGTTTCTGGGTTGAGGATTCCGGCGGGGAGGTGAGCAACAATGTTGCCCCGCGTGGACTTGGCGGCGGGGCGGCCTTCCGTTTCATCAGTATGCAGGAAGATGGCCTGCCGGTGATTTATGACGGCGACCAGACAGATTCATTCCTGCGTCAGGATGTGACCATTGAACGGCTTGAAGCGATTCGCGGCGGCACGTCCGGTGTATTGACGGTGAACGGCGCGGCCTCCATCGTTAACTTTATCACCAAAAAGGGCACGGAAAACCCTGAGGGGATTGCACGGCTGACGATTTCCGATTATGGCACCTACCGCGGGGAAGCTTTTTACGGCGGTCCTCTTAATGATGACTGGCTGATTGGTATTGGTGGCTATTACCGCAGCAGTGACGGCATACGTGATACGGGTTTTGTTGCCGATCACGGGGGGCAGTTCCGTCTTAACCTGACCCGCAAGCTTGAAAATGGCAAGATGACATTCAGCTATAAGCATGTTGATGAGAATAATACTTTCTTCCTGCCGATTCCACTGACGAACCCGGATAATATTTCACCGTTTCCCGGGTTTGATGCCAATTTCGGCACCATGCTCAGCCTTGATAACTCCCGCATGACCCACCGCACACCCAATGGCACCCAGGAAACCAACCTGCGGGATGGTTTTGCCACCAACGGCGATGCGATCGGGGTCAGGTTTGACTGGGATATTGATGACAATATTTCTGTGAGCAGTAATAACCGCTATACGAAAATAAGCATGGATATCAATGCGGTGTTCAGTCGGGGAGATGGCAGCCTGAAACCGGGCAGTGACCGTCTTCAGGATGCTGATGCGCTGGCACTGGTGTCACAATTTTCCGGTCAGGGGGCGGTTGCGGCGGCCTTCAAGTTTACCGGCACCGGTGAAATCATCACCGATATTGACAGCCTGAACGGCAACGGTTTTGTTGTTGATCAGCTGGCCCTGTTCCGCGAACGGGATATTGAACAGTTCATGAGTGACAACCGGGTCAATTATACCACCGAGGATAATACCCTGACGGTCGGGGTGCTGTTCACCCATCTCAGCCTGGTCAAGGAACGCCAGCTGGGCAGTCCCTTTCTGTCAGAGGTGGCCAATAATCCGAACCGTATTGATCTGATTGCCATTGATGCCAGTGGCAATGAAGTGGCCTCTCTGACCGATGACAGCTTCCTGCATTTTGGCTCATGGTCCCATAACCGTCAGGCCAGTATGCAATCGGCGTCATTTTATGCCAATGATGAATTTCAGGTTACGGAAGATCTTCGCATCGATGGTGGTATCCGCTTTGAAACGCTGAGTTATGACCTGACGGAAGAGCTTCAGGCGGAACAGGCGCTTCCGGGTGCGGATCCTCTGGTGCTGGCCTCCCAGACCGGTAACTTCGGGACGGGAAATTTTGTCAATGGCACAGCCAGCTACAATGAAGTTGCCTGGACCATCGGCGCCAGCTATACGATCAATGAAAACCTGGCGGTCTATGCCCGTTACGCGGATGCCTTCCAGACGCCGGGGATCAGCAGTATCAGCACGGCCCAGGGTGGTGTTGTGGGTCTGACCTTTGGTGAGGTTGGTCTGCGTTTCCAGAGTGATCTGGTGAATGTGTCCCTGACCGCCTTCAGAACCAAGTTCAATGACCTGAGCTTTACGGTCACGCGGGATACTGGTGATGAGCGGATCACGGTTGGCACCAAGGCCACGGGTCTTGAATTCGAGATTGAAGTGACGCCTATTGAGATGTTCTCCATTGCGGCCATGGGTGTGATCCAGGATACGTCGATCACGGATATTCCGCAGGACACGCCCCAGTTTGATCTTTTTGATGGCAATCAGGTGCAGCGGACGCCCAATACCCAGTTCCGCATTACCCCGACGATCCACCTGGATTTTGCGGATATCTTTGCGGTCTATCATTATTTTGGCCAGCGTTTTGCCGACCTTGGCAATACCATTCCCTTTGGCTCCTATAGTACCATTGATGTGGGCGCGGTTTTCTATCTGACCGATAACCTGTCGCTTCAGGTCAAGGGGGTCAATCTGTCCAATTCAATTGGGTTGACCGAAGGTAACCCCCGCGCCGGCTTTACGGAAAATGACGGGACCGGCAACTTCTTTGCCCGGCCCATCTTTGGACGTAACTTCAAGGCCGCCCTCACATATAACTTCTGATGTGAAAACAACAGACAGCCTGCGCCGCAAAAAAAAACGGCGCAGGCTTGCCGGAAATATATCAGTTCTTTAAATTTAAATAAAAAAACAGGCAAATAATGAACGAAAGCGTTGTAGGCAATGGAGAAGTTTCGACGGGCCATATGAATCAGCGGGCGCGGGATATTTTAATGTCCAATGACCTGGGGGGCTATACTGTTCCCAATAAGAATGTTTATCCCTTTCAGTGGAATTGGGACTCGGCATTTGT
>NVTJ01000099.1 GCA_002401545.1 Alphaproteobacteria bacterium | reverse complement strand
TTTACTTTTGACAATGGCGAGGTGGTTCAGGATAATTTTCCCGATTATGTTCCCCTCAGAATGTCAGATATGCCAAAGATCGAGGTGCATATTATCACCTCTTCGGAAAATCCCACCGGGGTTGGCGAGCCGGGAGTGCCGCCCTTGGCACCGGCATTGGGCAATGCCATTTATCAGGTTTCGTCCGAGAGAATTACCGCGCTGCCCTTTGCGGAAAATGGCGTAACATTTGTCTAGCCGCTTAATAAAAGGAGTATCATTGTGATAAAGGATTTTTCCCGCAGGCATTTTCTGGGGGTGGCTTGTGGCAGTGCCGTGAGCGTGGGGCTGGCCGCGCAGGTTTCATCGGAGTTACAGGCGGCATCAACCAGAGATTTCCGTATTCGGACAATCACAGCCGGGATCAGGATTGGCCATCCCTCAAATCTGGGTAAAATCACCGAGGCCGGAAAATTCCTGAAAAAGATGGAAACGCGCTATACGGATCTTGGCTATGAAGTTCAGACTCGGCGCATTGCCACCGAAGCTTTTTCTGAATATGCGCCTTACTGGAAAGAGAAATCTTCCCTTAAATTTATACAGGAAATGGATGCGCTGGCCGGGGAACAGGATGTCGTTTTTAATATTGGCCCCATAATTACAGGCGATTCATATGAAGCCGACCGGGCAAAATGGGCGGTGGATGTCATCCAAAGCACGAACAGGATTAACTTCACCACCCATATAACCTCGGATAAGCGGGGCATTCATTATCAGACAATACGTACGTCAGCAGAAATTATCAGGGCACTGGCCGGGGCCAAACCCGGTGGTGAGGGTAATTTTAATTTCAGTGCAACAGCCTTTGTGCCAGCCGGTTCGCCGTTTTTCCCCGCCGCCTATCATGAGGGCGAAGACAGTTTTGCAATCGGGTTGGAAACGCCGAGGCTGCTGGATAACGTCTTTAAAAACGGGGATGGAATGCCCGAGGCCGGGTCGCGGCTGAAAGCCCGGATGGAAAGTGAGTTCGGGGCGGTTGAAAAAACAGCTCTTGAGATGGCGGCGCAGAGCGGATGGCTATATGGCGGTATTGACAGCTCGCCGGCACCGGGACCGGATTCCAGCATCGGCCGGGCGATTGAAACATTGACCGGCCGGCCATTTGGCAGCGCATCAACGCTTCAGGCCTGTGCCATCATTACCGATGTGCTGAAAAATCTCAGCGTTAAAACCTGCGGTTATTCCGGGCTTATGCTGCCGGTGATTGAGGATGAAATTCTGGCGAAACGGGCAGCGGAAGGGCGCTACGGCGTATCTGAACTGTTGCTTTATTCAAGTGTTTGCGGAACCGGGCTTGATGTGGTTCCCCTGCCGGGGGATATATCGGTGGACGCCATCGCGAGGATTCTTGGTGATGTGGCGGCATTGTCCAATAAATATCACAAAGCCTTATCCGCCCGCCTGTTTCCAATTCCGGGCAAGGCTGCCGGGGACAGCATTCAGTTTGATCATCCCTTTTTACAGGATTCTGTGGTGATGAGCCCGGAATGAGGGCTATACAGATTTTGGCCAATATTAGGTTGATTTGAAAGGAATATAAAATTATAAATCATTACTTGGGAGTGAGGGGAGACTGACTTTTCATTTAAAAGATCAGGAGTTTACTATGTACGCCGATAATCAGATACGCCGCAATACTATTCGGGACATCACAATGCTCAAGGGCAAACGCCCGGTGGTTTCGCTCACCGCCTATACCGCACCCATGGCGGCACAGCTTGATCCTCATGTGGATTTCCTTCTTGTGGGTGACAGCCTTGCCATGGTGCTTTATGGCATGGAAAGCACCATCGGGGTGTCGCTTGATACCATGATTGAACATACCCGTGCGGTAATGCGCGGCTCGCAAAAAGCACTGGTTGTGCTCGACATGCCCTTTGGATCATTTGAACAGTCAAAAGAACAGGCTTTTCATAATGCCTCCCGCGTTCTTCGGGAAACCGGCTGTGGTGCCGTCAAGCTGGAAGGCGGGGCTGCCATGGCGGAGACCATAGAATTTCTGGTGAAACGTAATATCCCGGTGATGGCCCATATCGGATTGCGGCCTCAGGCCGTGCATGTGATGGGCGGTTACCGTACCCAGGGTAAAAATCAGGCAGAACGCAGCCAGATGATAGAGGATGCCTATGCCATTCAGAAGGCCGGTGCTTTCTCGGTCGTGCTGGAAGGCGTGATGGAGCCTCTGGCCAGGGAAATTACTGGGAAACTGGACATTATCACCATTGGTATCGGGGCCTCGGCGGATTGTGACGGACAGATTCTGGTGGTTGAGGATATGCTGGGATATTTCCCGTCAAATGCCAAATTCGTCAAGCGTTACGCTGAGGTCGGCAAGACCATTGATGCGGCGGTCCGGCAATATGCCGATGAGGTGAAGGCCAGGGTTTTCCCGGCTAAAGAACATACCTATGGTATAAAGCCAAAATCCTGATTGCCTTCTGGTCTGGCCCACGCTATCTTGTGCCGTTTTAAAGTGACAACTACAGGAGCCTTGATTGTCCGAAGAATTTATTCGTGGAGTTGACGAAGACCTGCGCCATAAGCAACTAACGGGAATATGGAAGAAGTATGGCCCATATGTGATAGCCTTTTTGGTGGGAACAGTCTTGTTTGTTGCCGGTAATGTGACCCTGAAAAACTATAATGAAAACCACTATGCACAAGTGGCTGATCAATATAGCAAGGTGGAACAAAGCGTTCTGGCCAATGACATGGATGAGGCGCTGAAAAATCTTGCGGCCATGTCAGATACCGGAGTTGACGGTTATCAAATTCTTGTTGCTTTTAAAGAAGCCGACATCGAACTTGGAAAAGGCAACCGTGAACAGGCCATTGCCGCCCTTGACAAGCTCACAGGGGCTTCCGGGGTGGAAAAGGTTTATCGTGATCTTGCCAGCCTTAAAGCGGCGATGATTGCTCTGGACAGCGCGTCATATGATGATATAAAGCGGCGTCTGGCCCCCTTGACCATTGAAGGCAACGTCTGGAAATATATGGCCAAGGAACTGCTGGCCATATCGGCCCTTGCCACGGGAAACGGGGAAGAAGCGAAGAGTCTTTTTCTCCAGTTGGAACAGGACCTGGAAGCCCCACAGGAAATTAAAAACCGGGCAAGAGATTTTAAGTCTGTAATAGAATAATCGTTAAGAGTGGACCGGATATGGTTTCAGAGAATAAGCCAATGCCAGAATTTTCAAAGTTTTTCCTGATTGCAGTGACCTGCGGTATGCTTATTGCCTGTGGTGGATCATCGGATAGCGCAAAAAAGGGTAAAAAACTTGACGGGGAACGTATCCCGGTTTTGACTTTTGAACAGACGTTGACGGAAAATGCGGAACTGGCCAACCTTCAGGTACAGCTTCCTAAACCCTATACCAATAAAAACTGGTCACAGGCGGGCGGTAATCAGCGTCATAATATGCAGCATTTAAACCTGGGGGATGATCCGAAGAAAATCTGGTCTGTGGATATCGGGGCCAGCTCGAATTCCCGCCGCAGTCTGGTCAGTATGCCGGTGGTTCTGAATGGCATCATCTATGCCATGGACAGCATGTCAAAAGTTTCCGCCTATAATGCCGATAGCGGTAAAAAACTCTGGCAAAAGACATTTACGGAAAAGGGTGAAACCAGAAGCCTTGCTTATGGCGGGGGAATTGCCGCCGGACCGGACGCGCTCTATATCACCAATGGTTATGGTCATGTGGCGGCTCTGTCCCTGTCCACGGGTGAAGAAATATGGCGGATTGGACTTAAAATTCCCATGCGCGGCGCGCCAACCTATGCCGATGGACGGGTATTTGCCCTGACCCATGATAATCAGACCTACGCCATGGATGCCACGAACGGGGCAATCCTGTGGAGTGAAGTGGGCATCTCGGAAAACGCGGGCCTGGTTGGTGCCGCAAGCCCGGCGGTCATAGGCAATACGGTGATTTCCGCCTATTCTTCCGGTGAGCTTTATGCCATGCGGGTGGAAAATGGCCGGGTGCTGTGGTCTGATACCTTGAATACGCAGGGTCGGCTTACGGCCATGGCGACGTTGCGTGATATTGACGGTCTCCCGGTGGTTTTTGACGGCAAGGTCTATGCCATCAGTCACAGTGGCCGCATGGTGGCCATTGACCTGCGCAGCGGGGTTCGTATCTGGGAACAGAATATCGGCTCTCAGCATACGCCGTGGGTCGCCGGGGAATATATTTATGTGGTGACAGCCGAAGGGCAGGTGGTCTGTGTTACCCGCCGGACGGGACTTGTGCGCTGGGTGCGTCAGTTGGAGAGGTTTAAAGACCCGGACCGCCGAAAGGAAGCCGTATTGTGGCATGGCCCGACCTTGGCGGGGGACCGTTTGATTATCACCTCATCCCATGGCTACGCAGTGTCCATATCGCCTTACGACGGATCATTTATCAGCGGCATGAAATTGCCGGATGATATGGAAATGCCGCCGATTGTGGTCAATGAAACACTTTATTTTCTGACGAGAGATGCGAAACTTATCGCAATGCGCTAGCCGCACCTCGTTCTAATCGTGCCTTAAATGTGGAAAAAGAAATGGCAATCAAAGTTGCAATGATTGGTCGTCCCAATGTGGGCAAGTCAACTTTATTTAACCGGCTGGTGGGCAAGAGACTGGCGCTGGTGGATGATACGCCGGGGGTGACGCGTGACCGGCGCGAGGCCAAGGCCAGCCTTGGCGGCATGAATTTCACCGCTATTGATACGGCGGGGCTTGAGGAAGACGGGGTGACGAAGCTTGCAACCCGTATGCGTATCCAGACTGACATCGCCATTGAAGAGGCGGATTTTGTCCTGTTCATGATAGATGCCCGGGCGGGTGTGACGCCGCTGGACAAGTTTTTTGCCGATATTCTGCGCCGGGGCACCACTCCGATAATCCTGCTGTGCAATAAATGTGAGGGCCGGGCCGCGGAAGCCGGAATCTACGAATCCTATTCCTTGGGCCTGGGTGATCCCGTGGCCATATCCGCCGAGCATGGCGAGGGACTGTCAGAACTGATCGAAGCTTTCGACAAAGTGATCCTTGATAACAAGCTGGAAGTGGAAGAAGAGCCGGACGAAATCGTCAGTAAATCTGTATCCATCAAAGGCGAGGTCAGTGACGAAGAAGCCGAGGCCACCGAGAAGGACAGCGGTCTGCCATTACAGATGGCCATTGTCGGGCGACCCAATGTGGGCAAATCCACGCTGGTCAATTATCTGCTCGGCGAAGAGAGACAGATCACCGGCCCCGAAGCCGGCCTGACCCGCGATTCCATCGGCGTGACCTATTATTACGAAGGTCGTGAAATAAGGATGTTTGATACGGCGGGACTGCGCCGCAAATCAAGGGTCATGGAAAAGCTGGAAAAGCTGTCGGTCGCCGATACCATCCGCGCCCTCAATTTTGCCGAGGTCGTTGTCCTCATGGTCGATGCCACCATGCCGTTTGAGAAACAGGACCTGAGTATTGCCAGCCTGATCGTGCAGGAAGGTCGCTCCTTGGTCATCGCCCTCAATAAATATGACCTGATGGAAAATCGTCAGGAGGTCATGAAGGATATTCTGGATACGCTGGAACATTCCCTGCCGCAGATCAAAGGCATTCCCGTTGTCCCGATCTCATCCCTGACGGGCAAGGGGGTCAACAAGCTCATGCCTGCTGTTTTTGATGCCTACCGCCTGTGGAACCGGCGGGTGAGTACAGCAAAGCTCAACAAATGGCTGGCGGCGACAATGGCGTACCACCCCCATCCGTCGGTCAAGGGACGCCGGATCAAGATGCGGTATATGACGCAGGTGAAAACCCGTCCGCCAACCTTTGCCATTTTCTGCAACCGGACGGCGGACGTGGCGCGAAGCTATGAACGTTATCTGCTCAATGAGCTGCGCTGGGATTTTGAACTGCCCGGGGTGCCCATCCGCCTGTTGCTGCGTAAAGGCGATAACCCTTTTGGTAAATCTCTGAAATGATCATCCGCCCTGTTACAAATGCCGACAAAAAGAATTTTCAGGAAATCATGAAAATTTCCATTCAGGGCATCTGTGCGGAGGCTTACGGCGCGGCAACCACAGCGGCCTGGGTATCGGATGATAACCCCGCTTTTCATTTCAAGGTTCCACAATTTGCCTTTGTTGCCGAAGAAGAGGCTGAGATCATCGCCGTTGGCGGCTGGAGCCTGACCGACAGGGTCGACCTGCATCCCATCGGCGGCAGGACCATAGAAAACCCCACCCACGCAAGGATCAACGCGGTTTACCTCAAGCCGGGTTGTGAGGGCAGGGGTATAGGCCGCAAAATGATGGCTCACCTTGAAGCGGATATTCTGGCACGGACAGAGTTGCGGGATGTTTACCTATGGTCCACCAAAAACGCCATCCCTTTTTACTTGGCCATGGGCTATGAGGCGGGCGTGGATGAATTCCCAGAGGTGGCCGCAGGGTTTAAGGTACAGATACGGTATATGTGGAAGATGTTGGGGTAGCTGGATAAATCCTTTAATCGGCCTGATTAGTACACACGTCTAATATACTATTATCTGTATTGTTACAAATGCCGCGCATTTCTGACTCTAGGAATCATTAGGGTTACAGGAATCATTAATCGTATCAGCCAAGGGCATCATTGATAAACAACTTCGCCATTTCCTTTGCTCGCCTTGCAGCCAGTTTATAGCCGCTCACATGGGCTTGCACAATGGCCCCTTCCATCAATAGATTAAGTTGCTGCGACAGTTTTTGCGGGTTTTTTGCCCCGGCTTCTTTGGCCAGTTTCATGACATAATCATACATCCGCCGTTTATGTTCGGCACTGATGCTGTGAATAGGACTGCAAGGGTCAGAAAATTCGCCCGACGCATTGATAAACATACAGCCATAAAAATCCTTGCCATTAAACCACTCCTCAAGGGCATCAAATACGGCCTCAAGACGCTTCGCTGGCGTTTTACCAAAATGTTCCACCGCCCGTGTGAAATTACGGCGAAACTGCACGTCCCTCAGGCGCAACACGGCCAGTATCAGATCATCCTTTGAGGCAAAATGATTATAGAGGGTTTTTTTTGAAATAGCCGCCTCGGCCCTTATCTTCTCAATACCCGTGGCGTTAAAGCCATGCTTGTAAAACAGACACAGAGCCACTTCGACAATATGATTTTTCTTGGATGGCTGAGCCATTTTTTCTCCTATATTTGTCTCAATAAATATACCGACCAGTGTAGCATAATAAAAAACATTTGACAAAAGAAACCGTACGGTATAGTTATGGCTTCAATATAAACCGTTCAGTACACTTAACAAGGAGAATATACAATGAGTAAATTCCTGATACCACCATTCACGGAACAAACGGCACTGGCAAAGGTTCAGCGCGCAGAGGATCTGTGGAACACGAAAAACCCGGCCCGAATAATCATGGCCTATAGCCCGGAGTCCCGCTGGCGTAACCGTGATGTTTTTCTGACAGGGCGGAGGGAAATAGAAGAATTTCTGCGCCTCAAATGGCAACGGGAACAGGGATATAAACTTAGAAAAGAGCTGTTTATCTTTTCTGATGACCGTATTGCCGTTCATTTTGAATATGAATGGCATGACGAAAACGGCCAGTGGTATCGCAGCCACGGCAACGAGAATTGGCAATTTGATGCGGATGGCCTGATGACCGATCGGGATGCCAGTATCAATGACCAAAAAATCAATGAGGCAGATCGCCGCATTTAGACCCCCATCTTAAACTTTATAAGGAAAAGACCATGACCATCACATTTCAAAAGATTATAATATTCACCCTGTTCGCTTTCATGGCAATCGGAATATTGTCCGGTGGCCCTGCCTTGGCAGGTGATTCCCCCCAAATTCACTATGGTAAAGTCAAAATTGACGGCACGGGTATTTTTTACCGGGAAGCTGGCGACAAGGCAAATCCGGCCATTGTCCTGCTGCATGGCTTTCCTACTTCATCGCATATGTTTAGGGACCTGATACCACAACTGGCAAAGGATTATTATGTCATCGCCCCGGATTATCCCGGTTTTGGCAATAGTGATGCGCCGTCCCGTACGGAATTCTCCTACACATTTGATAATTTCGCCCATCATATTGACGGACTGCTGACCGCGCTGAAGGTGGATGAGTTTTCAATATATGTGTTTGATTATGGCGCACCGGTGGGCTTTCGCCTCTATCAGCAGAATCCCGCGCGCATTACATCCATCATTGCCCAGAATGGCAATGCCTATGATGAGGGTATCGCCGGTTTTTGGGATCCCATCAAGGCCTATTGGAAAAGCCATGCTACGTCGGAACGGGAAGCCATTCGCTGGCTGACCACCATCACGGCCACAAAATGGCAATATGAAAACGGGGTTCCTGCGGACCGCCTGTCTCTGATCAGCCCTGATGGGTGGCAGCATACCCAGAGCATGCTCGACCGGGAGGGTAATGCGGATATTCAGCTTGATATTTTCTATGATTACCGTAACAATATTCCCCTCTATCCCCAGTGGCAGGAAATTTTTCGTAAGCAACAGACGCCGCTTCTGGTGATTTGGGGCAAGAATGACGAGATATTCGTGGCCGCCGGTGGCGAAGCCTACAGAAAGGATTTGCCCAATGCGGAAATTCATATGCTGGATACGGGTCATTTTGCCTTGGAAACCCACGGGCAGGAAATTGGCAAGCTGATGAAAGTTTTTCTGGCTAATAATACCAAATAACCATGCCCTGACATTATTATGGGCTGAACCTGTTAAAATTGAGGATACATTATGGCACGCGCTTTCGCAGAAATATCATTCACTCCCGCCGTTCTTAATATTCAAAAGCAACAGGGTTCAGCCCATAGCTACGCTAAATTTCTCACCCCGGAAGCCGAGCGGGGCGATCATCTGACTGAGGCCGAAAAGGCTTTCATCGCCGCCCGTGACGGCTTTTATCAGGCGACAATTTCTGAAACCGGCTGGCCTTATGTCCAGTTTCGCGGCGGCCCAAAGGGGTTTCTGAAAACTATCAATGACAGGACCATTGCCTATGCGGATTTTCGCGGCAACCGGCAATATGTCAGCACAGGAAACCTCACGGGCATTGATAAAATATCGCTGATACTGATGGATTATCCCAATCAGAGACGTCTGAAAATATGGGGTCGGGCGAAATTGATCGAAAAAGAAGAAGATGCCGAATTGCTGTCTTCCCTTATGATTGACGGATATCGCGCTATGCCTGAACGGGCCGTTGTTATTACCATCGAGGCCTTTGACTGGAATTGCCCCCGGCATATCCCACAGCGGCTAACTCTGGAAGAATTGCAGCCCCATATATTACCGCTGCAAAAGCAGATCATTTTGCTGGATGAAGAAAACAAAGCTCTGAAAAGTCAATTGGGCTCCGCGCTATAATAGGCTAACTTCAGGCAGACATTAGCCTTTTCTCGAAATCCGGGAAATCTGGGGACAGCAGCGGGTCAGAGTGGATTGATTTTCCAAGCCTTTGGTACTAAACCACCGACTTTTAGTCGGTAGAACTGGACTTCAGTCCAGAATCACGGATAGTCATTCTATACTCCCAAAAGGTTA
>NVTJ01000098.1 GCA_002401545.1 Alphaproteobacteria bacterium | reverse complement strand
GAAATTGGAGTCGCTTTGAAACTGGTCCGCAATGCGTCGCTCAATGCCATGAGAAATCAGCCGGGGGGGATTCTTAATCTTGCCATATTACCCACGTTTGGAATGCGCTGGCTCATGCCGCGATTTGCCGATTTCCTGAAACGTAATCCGCAGATTACCGTCAATTTCACCAGCAAGTTATCGCCTTTTGATTTCGGGGTGGAGAATCTTCACGCAGCTATCCATTTTGGCCTGCCCGACTGGCCGGGCACAGATAGTGTTTTCCTGATGAGGGAGGAAGCCATTCCGGTAGCCGCCCCGTCCCTTGTGGCGAAAATAATGCCGAAAAGTCCGGTGGATATGGCCACACTGCCCTTGCTCAATCTGGAAACCAGACCCCGGGCCTGGGCGGATTGGTTTGAGCAGAATGACGTGGAACCGTCAGCGGGCAGGGGGATGACCTTTGAACAGTTCGCTTTGGTGACACAGGCGGCCATAGCCGGACTGGGCGCGGCGCTGCTGCCCCGGTTCCTGATTCAGTCCGAGCTTGAAAGAGGTGAGCTTGTCATTCTTCTGGACATAGCGGTCAACAGTTCCGCTGGCTATTACCTGATCACCCCCACACATCGCACGTCCTACGCGCCGACCATCGCATTCAGGAAATGGCTTGTGGAACAAACCGCGAAAGATTCCAATGATACAGCTATAGGTTGAGGCAAAATAAAAAAATGGCCGCACGGAGGGTTAGCTCCGGCGGCCAGTTATATTGTCAGAATATAAATTCTGACGGGGATAATTCGTATTTCTCTTATTTAGACTAAAAAAGATGTTTTGCCAAATATTATTTTGTTTCTTTGTTAAAAACTACGATAATAATCGTCTGGCAATGACATCTGCCTGTATTTCTGCGGCTCCTTCGAAAATATTCAGGATTCTGGCATCGCATAAAACCCGGCTGATCTGATATTCCAGGGCATAACCATTGCCGCCGTGAATTTGCAGGGCATTGTCGGCCGTGCTCCAGGCCACACGCGCCGCCAGCAGTTTGGCCATGCCCGCTTCCAGGTCACAACGTTTGCCTTCGTCCTTCTGACGGGCCGCGAAATAGGTCAGTTGGCGGGTCATCATGATTTCCACGGCCGCCAGAGCAATTTTGCCATGCACCCGGGGAAATTCAAAAATCGCCTTGCCAAACTGAATGCGCTCTGTGGCATAGCGCAGGCCCAGTTCCAGCGCGTTTTGGGCAACGCCGAGCGCCCGGGCCGCTGTTTGAATGCGGGCGCTCTCAAACGTGGTCATCAATTGTTTAAAGCCGTTGCCTTCTTCGCCGCCCAGCAGGTTTTCCGCCTTGACCTCAAAGCCATCAAAAGCAAGTTCGAATTCCTTCATGCCCCGGTAGCCAAGCACTTCAATCTCGCCGCCGGTCATGCCCTCCGTCGGGAAGGGGTTGTTGTCAGTGCCGCGCTGTTTTTCGGCGAGGAACATGCTGAGGCCTTTATAACCCGCCTCTCCTGAGTTGGTACGGGCCAGCAAAGTCATTACATCGGCGCGGGCCGCATGGGTAATCCATGTCTTGTTGCCGGTGATACGGTAATTATCGCCGTCCCGTACTGCGCGGGTTTTTAAAGATCCCATGTCTGAACCAACATTTGGTTCGGTAAAGACGGCAGTGGGCAGGGTTTTACCGGCGGCAATCTTTGGCAACCACTTTTGTTTCTGCGCTTTCGTGCCACCGCCCATGATCAGTTCAGCGGCAATTTCGGACCGGGTGCCAAGCGAACCGACACCGATATAGCCACGGGACAGCTCCTCGGATACGATACACATGCTGGTTTTACCCAGTTCCGAGCCGCCGTATTCTTCGGGGATGGTCAGGCCGAATACGCCCATTTCGCTCATCTTGTCAATGATTTCCATGGGGATATAGTCGTCTTTGAGATGCCATGCGTGGGCATGGGGGATCACTTCTTCATCGGCAAAGCGGCGGAACTGATCCCGGATCATGGTGAAAGTTTCATCCAGCCCCGGATTGCCAAAGGCACCCGTATCAACACTATGCTCGATAAGACGGCTAAGCTTCTTCCGGTTTTCCGGCCTGTTGCCGCTTGTGATCAGTTCGGCGACTTCCGGCGTGTTCAAGGCCGCAATTTCTGCATCCCCCAGCCACATGTCATTTGCGCGAATGATCTCGCCCTGTGACATGGATATGCCGCCGATCATCTGTGACAGATATTCGCCAAAGCCAATGCGGACGATCAATTCTTCCAGTTCGGTAAATTTGCCTTCTTTATCCAGTGCCGTGGCCCAGTTCAAGGTCTGACGCAGGGCTTGAACGTAAGTAGACAACCAGGAAAAGCCGTGACAGGCATATTGATGTTTTTCCATGGCCGCGCGGTCAAGCCTGCCGTCTTTCATCAGATGTTGTTGCAGGCTTGCCTTTGCGGCATCGGCATATATGCCTGCGGCCTCTATCGCTGCTGTGCAGTTTTTGAACAGGCTCATCCGTTGTTTCCCGCTTCGACACAATCTTCAAAGGTATGAAGACCCGGGAGCTTGGCACTGACCAGAACCGCCATATTGCCCGGCTTATGCTGATTTTTCCACATTTTGGTATGGGCGCGGGGGATATCCTCCCATGAGAAAACTTCTGACATGCAGGGGTCGATGCGCCGTTCAATTACCAGTTGGTTGGCTTGGGATGCCTGTTTCAGGTTGGCAAAGTGACTGCCCTGAATGCGTTTCTGGCGCATCCAGACAAAGCGGGCGTCAAAGGTCAGGTTATAGCCGGTGGTCCCGGCACAGAAGACCACCATGCCGCCGCGCTTGACGATAAAGCACGATACGGGAAAAGTGGATTCGCCGGGATGCTCAAAGACAAAATCAACGTCATTTCCCCTGCCTGTTATATCCCAGATGGCCTTGCCGAATTTGCGGACCCTCTTGCTGTAATCGCCGTAAACTTCCGCGTCCTCCACTGGTGGCAACTGTCCCCAGCAATCAAAATCCTTGCGGTTGATGACCCCTCTGGCCCCCAGCGACATGACAAAATCACGCTTGTTTTCATTGGAAATAACCCCGATGGCATGGGCACCTGCCGCCGCAATCAATTGCACCGCCATGGAACCCAGCCCGCCCGATGCGCCCCAGACCAGCACATTATGTCCGGGCCGCAATATATGAGGCCGATGACCGAATAACATGCGGTAGGCGGTGGCCAGTGTCAGGGTATAGCAGGCGCTTTCTTCCCATGTCAGATGCTTGGGGCGTACCATCAGCTGGCGGGCCTGTACCTTGGCAAATTGGGCGAAGGAGCCGTCCGGTGTCTCATAGCCCCAGATTTTCTGGGACGGACTGTTCATGGGATCGCCGCCGTTACATTCCTCATCATCGCCGTCATCCTGATTACAATGAACGACAACCTCGTCACCAACCTTAAAGCGTTTTACCCGACGACCGATTTTATAGACGATACCGGAAGCATCGGACCCGGCCACATGATAGTCGGCTTTATGAACGTCAAATACCGACAGGGGAGTGCCGAGACCAGCCCAGATGCCATTATAATTGACGCCTGCCGCCATGACCAGAATCAGAACCTCGTCCGATTCTATTTCCGGCACGTTGACAATTTCCTGCAGCATGGATTGTTCCGGCGGGCCGTGACGGTCGCGGCGGATGACCCAGGCATGCATTTTGGCCGGTACATGACCGATGGGGGGTATCTCGCCAACCTCATAGAGATCCTTGATTTCGAATTTGCCTTCCAGTGATGTCAGTTGGGCTTGTTCATTTTCTGTGGCTTCTGTCATTTTATGTCTCTAATATAGTTCCGTGATATAAGATTTATATTGCACTGCAATAATAATTATATTATTTCTTAAAAAAGGTCCAGAGAGTAATTATATTATATTTTAAGGCCGTTTATTATGGAAGTTAAAAATTATGTCACAGTTTGATAAACCACAAAGAGATAAACCGTGGCTTTTCCGCACCTATTCCGGTCATTCATCCGCTGCGGCATCAAATGCCTTGTACCGCACCAACCTGAAAAAGGGCCAGACCGGCCTGTCCGTGGCTTTCGACCTGCCGACCCAGACCGGATATGACAGTGATCATATCCTGGCGCGCGGCGAGGTGGGCAAGGTCGGGGTTCCCATCTGTCATCTGGGTGATATGCAGACCCTGTTCAAGGATATTCCGCTGGAACAGATGAATACTTCCATGACCATCAACGCGCCCTCGCCGTGGTTGCTGGCGCTCTATGTGGCAGCGGCAGAGGCACAGGGCGTGGACCGCATGAAGCTTTCCGGCACCGTTCAGAATGACATCATCAAGGAATACCTCAGCCGGGGGACTTATATTTTTCCGCCGGGTCCGAGTATGCGGCTGATTACCGATGTGATCAGTTTTACCTGTAAGCATATTCCGCGCTGGAACCCGACTAATATCTGTAGTTATCATTTGCAGGAAGCGGGGGCGACCCCGGTTCAGGAACTGGCCTTTGCGCTGGCGACCGCCATTGCGGTGCTGGACGCCATCAGGGCAAGCGATCAGGTGGCGGCGGAGGATTTCCCCAAGCTTGTGGGCCGGATCAGCTTTTTCGTCAATGCGGGAATGCGCTTTGTCACCGAGATTGCCAAGATGCGGGCCTTTGTGGACCTGTGGGATGAGATTACCCGTGAGCGTTACGGGGTACAGGATCCGAAATATCGCCGTTTTCGTTACGGCGTGCAGGTCAATTCACTGGGGCTGACCGAACAGCAGCCGGAAAATAATGTCTACCGCATCATGATTGAAATGCTGGCGGTGGTGCTCAGCAAAAAGGCAAGAGCGCGCGCGGTGCAGTTACCGGCGTGGAATGAGGCTTTGGGCCTGCCCCGCCCGTGGGATCAGCAATGGTCCCTGCGCCTGCAACAGATTATGGCTATGGAAACCGATCTTCTGGAATATGGTGACCTGTTTGATGGCTCCAAAGTGATGGATGAAAAGGTTGACGGCCTGAAGCGTGACACCCGTGCGGAACTCAAACGCATTGAGGATGCGGGCGGGGCCATTGCGGCGGTGGAGAGTGCCTATATGAAAAACCTGTTGGTGGCGTCTAACAGCAGACGTCTTCAGGCCATTGAAAGTGGCGAACAGACCGTGGTCGGGGTTAATAAATTTCTGGAAACCGCCCCGTCACCTCTCACATCAGAGGAAAATGACAATATCATGACCGTGGACCCCAAAGCCGGGGCGGAGCAGATTGCCCGACTTGAAAGCTGGCGGCAAAGCAGAGATGATAAGGCCGTCGTTAAAGCCATTGCCGACCTGAAACAGGCGGCGGCCTCTGACCGCAATATCATGGAACCGAGCATCGCGGCGGCAAAAGCGGGGGTGACCACCGGGGAATGGGGGCAGGCCTTGCGTGATGTGTTCGGCGAATATCGGGCGCCAACCGGGGTGAGGGGGCAGGCGGATGATGCCGGGAAATATGCTGAAATCCGGCAGAAGGTCAAAGATATTTCTGACAAGCTGGGCGGAGAACTTCGTTTTCTGGTGGGCAAGCCGGGTCTGGATGGTCATTCCAACGGCGCGGAGCAGATTGCTGTCCGTGCGGCGCAGGCGGGCATGGAAGTTTTTTATGACGGTATCCGCCTGACCCCGGATGAGATTGTCTCGTCCGCGCTGGAAAATAAAGTCCACGCCGTTGGACTGTCGATCCTGTCCGGCTCTCATATTCTGCTGGTGAAACAAGTCATGGCCCTGATGGCGGAGGCCGGATTAGGCACGGTTCCGGTCATGGTCGGCGGCATTATCCCCAAAGAGGACCGACAGGCGTTATTGGATATGGGGGTCAGCCGCATCTATAGCCCGAAAGATTACCAAATGACCGACATTATGGCCGATATTGCCGAAGTGGTTGGCCGCCGCCATAACAGCTATCCTTATTAGGTTGAGCTTCCTCAGCATTCATTTATAGTAAAAATATGAAAAGGAAGAAATACATGTTTCAGGATAATGTCGTAATAAGAAAAATCATATTTGTAATATCTCTGGTTTTGGCTTTCTGGTTATCTCCTGCTGTTGCCTCTGATGATAAAGCCGCCATCAATGACCTGATAGACGGTTTCCACGCGGCAGCGGCAAATGCCGACCGGGACCGTTATCTTGGATATTTTACCAAAGACGGCATCTTCATGGGCACCGATGACTGGGAGCGCTGGCCGCTGAACCCGGACTTCACCAAATATGTGAGCGAACGGTTTAAAGGGGGCAAGGGCTGGACCTATAAAGCCATCGAACGTCATATTGCTTTCTCACCGGACCGTGAAGTGGCGTGGTTTGACGAGATAACAAAATCTGAAAAATGGGGCCTGTTTCGCGGAACAGGGGTTTTGCTGAAACAGGGTGATAACTGGAAAATTGCCCATTATTCCATGAGCGTTCTGGTGCCCAATGAAGTATGGGTTGAGGTCTCCGACCTTGCCAAAGCGGCGGTCAAAAAGCGGGAGAAGGAATAAAAAAGACCAAGGGTATTTTTTTTGTTTAGGGGGGATAACTCCCCCGTGCCTTCCCCATTTGCTGCTTTAGTAAACTAAAGCTAGGGCGACTCCCCCTCCTCGCATAAGCTCGGGCGGCCCTTGGCCTTGCCTCAGACCTGATGGTCTTCGGTTACTGTGCCCTTTCCGGAAAGGGCAAAAGGGAACCTGTTTGTCCTCTACCAACTATACTCCAATCCGAAGCCCATATTGGGCTGAGGCAAGCGCGACTGCGCGCCCGAGTTAATACGAGGAGGGGGAGTGCCCACGGCACGGGGGAGTTATCCCCCCTAAACAAAAAACTACCTAAAAACTTAACTCTTCACCATTCTCGCGCATGGATTTCAACGTCTTGCTGTTGTCCCGCTTGGCATAGCGCCAGCCATTCTCATCGGTGAGCAGGTCATGATGCAGATATACGGGCGTTTTATAACCCAGAAGGAATTGCAATAACCGGTGCAGATGGGTGGCCTGAAACAGGTCTTTGCCCCGGATCACATGACTGATATTCTGCTGGTGGTCATCAACCACAACCGACAGGTGATAGCTGGTGGGAATATCCTTGCGGGCCAGTACCGCATCGCCCAGCAGGGTTTCCGGGGTGGCTGTCTGTTCCCCGGCCTCAAGGTCGGTCCATGTCAGGGTCTGATGACCCATCAATTCCAGAGCTTTTGCCATATGAAGGCGCAGGGCATAGGGCTTGCCGCTGTCCAATTGCGATTGTCTCTGCGTCTCTGTAAGAGCACGGCAGGTTCCGGGGTAAAGCGGTCCTTCCGAACTGTGGGCGGCACGGCCACTTTCTTCTATCTCCCGGCGGATGTCCTTGCGGGTGCAGAAACACGGGAACAGCAGTCCCTTCTGGTCTAAAATATCCAGAGCCTGTTTGTAATCACTCATATGATCGGATTGTCGCCGAACGGGCATTTCCCATGTCAGGCCAACCCATTCTAAATCTTCATATATGGCTTGCTCATATTCCGGCTTGCAGCGGTCCTGATCAATATCTTCGATCCTGAGCAGGAACCGCCCACTGTGTTTGCGGGCGAAATCATAGGCCAGCTTTGCGGAATAGGCATGCCCCAGATGCAGATGTCCTGTGGGGCTGGGGGCAAAGCGGGTGATGACCTGTGGGGTAATATTCATGGGTATATTCATATCATTGTGATTTTATGACATGATAAAGGAAAGTGCGGTTCAAGTAAATTGGGCGGCCCGAAGGCCGCCCGAAATAATCAGATGTGATGGTATTTTATGCTTTGCGCCTTCTGCCCATCAGGCCGATGACGATCAGGCCAAATCCAAGCAAGGCCAGAGGGCCGGGCTCGGGCACATCATTGGGGGCGCGGCTTTGATCGACGATACCGTTATTTGCGTTAATCGCGACGAAATCCGATGCAAGGGCAATAGAATCACCAAAGCTGTTATAGGCCTGAAACTGAAACATTCCATCGGTCCCGGCCACAATAGAGGGCCCTATTTCACCAATGTTATATATATTGACATACCGGTCACCGCCAAAAAATGAGCTGAATGATCCTAACAGTGAATAAATACTGCCATCCCACTCGGCTGCGGATAATTGCTCACCCATCCAATCGCCGCGAGTGGATTCAACCGTATTGGCCGTTGAATTGGTGGATACCGCGAAACTGGTGATGGCAATCGGTGATTCCGGGTCAAGGATGTCCAGTTTATACTGGACACCAATATCCTCGAAATCCGTATTGAAGAGTCCTTCGCTGACATTGATATATCCATTGATGCCCACCAGCATAGTGTAATTTTCAATCACATTTGCAGAGGCATTGCCAGCGAACATCAATCCAAATAGAGGGACCATGAGTAATGTTTTAAAGTTCTTAATCATAATTATACTCCTATTCATYTCGTCTTAAATTTGTCAAAAAAATACATGATATATAAAATATACTAAATCCTGTATCTTAATATATAAAATATACTAAATCCTGTATCTTATGAAACAAGCAATGTTTGTGCCAGTTATCATATCATACTGATTTTACTCACTTTTTAAATGCTCCCCTGTTTTTTCATCCAGATTTTTCTCGCAATCTGTAAAGAAAATTTACACTTTCCCATAAAATAGCCCTAAAAATGAAATTTATGGAAATATTAGCCAGTCAATAATCTCTTTTTAAACCTGGCAGTGATATATTTATCTATAATATTCAACAGCTTAAATAAAATTACATGCCCTGTGATAATTGTAAAGAATCCTGACAGTTTATGAAAAAATATAATTTTGTATCGCCCATAATGATGTTATACTGATTTGAACGTAGAGATATTAGAGGAGAAATACACTGCCCCTGTCTCATGCTCATGATGTTAGTCATATGCCGCTGGAAGCCTGCCCCGCGCTGGTGCTGAATGCGGATTTCAGACCGCTGAGCTATTTCCCCCTGTCGCTGTGGTCATGGCAGGATGTGATCAAGGCGGTTTACCTCAACCGGGTGATTGTCATCGAGGAATATGACAAGGTGGTCCATTCCACATCAGCACAAATAAGACTGCCCAGTGTCATATCCCTGAAAGAATATATCTCCCCCGGCACCTATCCCAGCTTCACCCGTTTTAACCTGTTTCTGCGCGACCGTTTCACCTGTCAATATTGCGGCTTTCTGGCCGGAAACGGACGGGAACTGACATTCGATCATGTGACCCCGCGCCGATTGGGAGGCCGGACCACATGGGATAACATCACCTCTGCCTGTCCGCCCTGCAACCTTAAAAAGGGCGGGCGAACGCCGAAAGCAGCGGGGATGAGTTTACGCTCCAATCCCCACAGGCCGACCATTTATGCCATGCAGAATATCGGACGCTCCTACCCGCCAAATTATCTCCATGACAGCTGGCGGGATTTTTTATATTGGGACAGCGAGCTGGAAATGTGAGGGTTATACCCGTTCGGCAATTTTAATGACTGTTTTGCAGCCAAATTTTATCAGGCCGGACAGAAGTTCGTAACCGGGCGCTTGTTGTGCGCCGTGTTTGATGGCGGTTTCCCGATGTTCAACCTCTTCCTGGCGGAATTTTTCAATTTCAGCCGCAAGCTCTGCCTCATCTTCGCCCAATTGCTCAATCTGATCCCTGTAATGATCGTCAATGACGGTTTCGACGGCTTCGGTGCAGGTCATGGCCGCCTTTTCCCCCAGCAACGCGGTCCCCGCGCCAAGGGCAAATCCCGCCACATGCCATAGCGGCGTCAGCAGGGAAGGGCGTGCGCCACGGTCCCGGATTAACTGATTAAATCGTTCCA
>NVTJ01000097.1 GCA_002401545.1 Alphaproteobacteria bacterium | reverse complement strand
ATCATGTCTATCACGGGCTTACTTCCTGTGCCGTAAAGACACACAATCCTGCCTTCACTGTGGTCATGCAGGCTCGGACTTTTATGCGTTGGTTAGGAAAATCCGGCTCAATCACTGTCACAATGCAATCATAACACACGCCCATGTTACAAAAGGGGCCGCGTGGGCTACCTGCTTTGTCAAGTTTGCAGGCTGTGCCACCTGATAACAGGATGACGGTGGCAAGTGTTTCTCCTTCAAAGACACTAATTTCCTTATCATTCAAGGTCAACATTACTGAAGCGGGGCGGATAATCTGATTTGTGATTCTTTTTGCCAATTTTTACACCGCCTTCACAGATCTATTGAGATGTCCAAACCGACCCGGATTATAGAGGGAAATATCGTGGTCTGTGCGTCCCGTTATCATTAGCTCGCTGATGAGCTTGGCATAAGCGGGGGCAAGGGTGAAACCGGAGCCACCAGTCGCAACATAATAACCCGGAAAACTGGGCACTTCGCCTAAAAGAGGTAACTGGTCGTCAATGACCCCAACGATACCCGTCCAACAACGCAGGAGGTGAAGCTGTTCAACAGCAGGGGCCAATTCCGCTGCCAGCAACAGATTTTGAACTACATTTTCCTTAATAATGACAGGGCGTTGTGCAAGGTCGGGTCTTCCTTGTTTGAGCTTGAACAATGACGGCCAGCCACCACCAATCAGGATATTTCCGGCACTGACTTGTTTCATGGATAATTTGGCTCCTGCCCGTTGTACAAGATGGGGCATAAAGGCAGGGGCAGATTCGGTTACACTCATGGTTAGAGCTTGAGGTGATACGGGCAGATGAATACCTGCCAACAATGCACAATGTCCCGCCCATGCTCCGGCGGCATTGAGAATCATATCTACCTCAATATCTTCTCTGTGGTTAGTGTGATCAATTTTGAGTGAAGCGCGCCATGTATGTGCGGTTTTGTTGAGCTGAAAAACTTCGCAATGGCTTTGCACCCTAACCCCTTTTTTTATCGCCGCTCTTGCATAGGCTGGTGTGACGAGGCGGGGATTGGCATGTCCTTCCTGAGGAAAATAGGCCGCAGCCTTTATTTTTTTACTCAGATAGGGGGCTATTTGTCTTGCTTCTGCTGCGGTGAGTAATTGCGTATCCATGCCATAGTTATGTTCAAGGGCATATTTTTTCTTCAGAAGGGTTACCTCGTCATTAGTCATTGCAACCATAAACCCCCCTTTCATGATCACGTCAACAGATTCCCCCAGTTCTTCTTCCAGATTAGCCCATTGTTCAGCGGCAAGACGATTTAGGGGAATGATTCGTGAAAATTTCTCTGTAAGGGCATCGCCCTGTTCCATTAGGCGGTGTTCTAATTGAAAATGCAGAGACCCTGCATTCTGGCCAGAGGCCATGCTATTAATATCATTCTTCTCGGCAAGCAGGACACTTGCGCCCCGTTTTGCAAGATGATAGGCGCTGGCACAACCGACAAGCCCCCCGCCGATAACTAGAACATCATATTTCTTCATAACATCAGACTATAACTGAAAAGGTTTTTAGGAAACAGACCTATAATACCCCCAGTTTTTCGAGGGATTTCCTGATGATGGCTATTTCATCATCCAGCAAAGGCAATATGGGGCGGCGGGGATAGCCACCGGGAAGGCCCTGAAGGTTAAGCGCGGTCTTCATAATGGCCTGCGCTGACCCGAATTTAGCTACATAATGAACATCAAACCAGTCATTCATAATGCGGCGGTCCATGGCCCCGTATTCAAGGGCTTTTTCGATATTTCCCTGCCATAGCTCATCAAAAAATGCGGATTGATAATGACCAAGAACAGCCCCCGCACCCATTAGTCCATCGGATTTTTTTTCTTGTATCAACTTTATACCAAATTCATTCATTGGCGCACCAAAAACACGTACTTTTTTATGGAGGGCCGTAGCGTCGTTGAGAAATTTATCACTGTCGCCAGTAGAGTTCTTCAATGCAACGACATTTTCCAGATCACATATGCGTTCCAAAAGCGGTAATGGCATGTCAATACCAGTACCGGGTGGCCAGTTATAGATACATATGGGAATATTCACCGCATCATTAATTTCCTGATAAAATGTAAATATTTCACGATCAGATGGTCTTACATAAGGCGGCGGCGTTACAAGAATTCCATCAAAATTATATTTGCAAGCAACTTCGGCCAAGGCAATAACTTCATTGGCCAAGAAGGCATTGCAGCCTGCAATGAGGGTCATTTTACCACAAAGAACTTCACTAGTTGTTTTATAGAGAAGGGCTTTTTCTTTCAGACTCATGGAGAACCATTCTCCGGTCGTGCCCGCAACCACAATGCCGTGAATGCCTTCCTGATGCAACCACTCGAGAAGGGTTGTCAGCATTTTTGTATCTAATTCATTCTGATCATTGAAGGGTGTTGTTATTGCTGGAATATAGCCGCGCCAGTCAATATTATTTCTGTCCATTCCGTGAATTCTCCACGTTATTCATGTCGTTAATATTTTTTCTAAAATTAGTTCATAAAAAAATAGTTATTTCTTATTTTTAATTTTTACTGGCCTATGTCCGTTTCTCCAATTACATTGAATAAAGAATTATGTTGCCTTTTATGCAACACCTATAAAATTAACCATAGGATGAATATGATGAATTTTAACCTTTCTCGGCTGCGCTACCTGTATGAAGTAATACAATGCGGGTCAATGCGAGCGGCCAGTGAAAAGATGAATGTGGCTCCATCCTCTGTCAGTCGGCAGGTCGCCATTTTGGAAGAGGAGCTTGGCGTAGAGATGTTGGAAAGAGGGCGGGGCAAGGCCCGGTTGACCGAGGCTGGAGAACTGGCGGTAAAATATTACCGTGAAGACCTGACCCACAAGGAAAGGCTGGCATCGCATCTGGATGATGTGCGGGGAATAAAGCGGGGAACTGTGAAAATTTCTATTGGCGAAGGCTTTGTCAATGATTTGTTGTCGGATGCTATGGAGGCTTTCATGACAAAATATCCCGAGATACTTATTGAAGTTCAAGTGGCGGGAACAAACCGCGTTTTAACTTTGGTAGAAGAGGACGATGTGCATATTGGCATGGTATTTAATTGCCCTCCTTTGCCACGGATTTCTGTACAACAAATGTATAGTTTGCCGTTGAAAGCTGTGATGGCCCCGACAAACCCGCTGGCTAGTAAAAAAAACATCTCGCTGAAGGATTTAAGTGCCGCGAAATGCGCCTTGCCCCAGAAAAATTTCAGAATACGGGAAGTTATGGATCAGGCTGCTCATAATGAAAAGGTCATCCTTAATCCAGTACTAACGTCAAACTCCATGCTGATCCTTAAAAATATGGCCATGACCTCCAACGGCGTAACGGTTCTGCCTGATATGGCGATCCTCAGAGAATTAAAATCCGGCCAGTTGGTATCTATTCCCATAAAAAGTGAAAGCTTGTCCAGTACATCGGCAGGAATAGTGACTAGGCTTGGAAGGCTTCTGCCGGTCTCAGCTCAGGAATTTATGAAATACCTCCAGTCATATTTCAATAATGAATTAAAGTAATATCGTTATTAATGTTGCGTTTTAAGCAACGCTTATCTTTATTGATTGTTATTGTAACAAAAATGATGAACGGCCTAACATCACCTCACGAACAGAGATTCAGCAAATAATTTTATCTGGAAAGTAAGAGGAAACCAATGAGAAAAATAAAAAAAATTATGGCCAAACATAAAGCAGCACTTGGGTTAGTCAGCATCATACCATTCATTCTTTTAAGCGGTATCACAGCTTCTGTCGCTGAAGAAGACTCGTTATTTGAGGAAATTGTTGTTACTGCAACCAAGCGGGGCGGCTTGAGGCTACAAGAAGTCCCCTTTGCGGTACAAGCTATTAGTGGAGATAAGCTTGCGAAAAGAGGAGCTGTGGATTTTGATGATTTTTTCCGACAAATTCCAGGGTTGGCTGTTTTCGATCAAGGGCCGGGAGATAAGCGTTATATCATTCGTGGCGTGAACTCTACTGGTGCGGGGACGGTTGGCCTTTATCTGGATGAAGTTATTATTACAGGCGAAAATGCTCAGGACGGCGGAGGCCGCCAGCCGGATATTAAAATATTTGATATTGACCGTGTGGAGGTTTTAAAGGGCCCGCAGGGCACAACTTTTGGATCCAGTTCGTTATCAGGAACCATTCGCTATATTACCAAAAAACCTAATATGGAAGAAATGGAAGTCAGTGGTTCGATCAGTTTAAGATCAACCAAGGGGGCATCTCTGGGCTGGAACATGGAGAGTGCCGTCAGTGTTCCTTTAGCAGAGGGTAAAGCGGCTATCCGTGTGGCAGGTTTTTACCTAGATGAAAAGGGTTATATTGATAATATTCTGGCCGATAATGTGAATAATGAACAAACTTATGCTGGACGGGTTACGTTACAGGTGGAGCCCTCCGAAAACCTGACATTCACGGCCATGGCCATGTATCAGGATATGAAGACAGACGGCCCAAATTATTTCAATATACAAGATAATGATGGTAATCCAATCTCACAGAACGGTCTTTTCCAGGCTGATGTTGCCCGTGCCGGTTTTCAGGATGAAACACAAATCTATAATGCCACACTGGAATATCGCATGGACCATGGCACAGCCACCGCTACGGCTTCTCTGTTCAAGCGTGATACGGTTTTTGACCGTGATTCCTCTCTGGCCATTCAAACTTTTATAGGATTAGATGATGAAGGACCTGGGCGCAGCATTATTACTCAGCCTAAATCCCGTGAAGTAAAAAGTTATGAAATTCGTTATGCGTCCAATTTTGATGGGCCTTTTCAGATTTTAACAGGCGCCTTTTTACAGGATGAGAAACGGGACTTCAGGAGCGCTATACTACTCGCCACCGGCGATGGTTTTATAGCTTCGCCTGAATCTCCTCTTCTGGATCGACTGGTTCATACTGAAATTGATGAACTGGCTCTGTTTGGAGAGCTGAGTTATGATATTACTGACCGGCTGACTTTAACGGGGGGATTGCGTTATTATGATTTTGAACTCATCGAAACAGCCACCTCTGTCACTGGATTTGGCGGCGGCCCCGGCGGTGGTGTTGGTCCAGAGTTGAAATTTGGTGAAGACGGTGTAATTTTCAAAGGAAACCTGTCCTTTAAAGCTTCAGAGGATGTGAATATCTATGTTCAGGTTGCGGAAGGTTTTCGGTCCGGTGGTCCCAATGATCAGACCGCAGCGGCCATAGCGAATGTGGTCATCCCCGAAGGTTTCAGTTCTGATTCCGTCGTCAATTATGAAGTTGGTGTAAAGTCGCAGCTTATGGATGGTAAGTTGAAAGCTAATCTGGCCGCTTACTGGATAGACTGGAGTAATATTCAGTTGCAGGATCAGGCGACAGACGGCCAGTTGCAGTTTCCGTTTCGCGGTAATGGTGGTGGGGCAACGATCAAAGGATTGGAAATTGAACTATTGGCCTATCCCGCTGAAAGACTGGAGCTTGGTATAACGGCCAATATCTCAGATGCAAAATTAAACCAGGATAATCCTATCGCTTCAACAGGGCAGGATGGAGACCCTATTCCCTATATTCCGGATTTCACTTTTTCCGCGACGGCTGAATATAGCTGGCCTTTGAGGGGTGGTGATTTAAATGCTGTCATTGGGGCGGATGTGAATTATGTGGATAGCCGCAACACAGAATTACGTCCAGATAATCCCCTGTTTATAGCATTGGAAAATTATACTCTGGCTAATGCACGCTTTGGCGTAGAAGCAGACCGTTGGTCCGTATTCCTGAATATTCAGAATGTTTTTGGTGACGATACGGTGACAGATGTGTTTCGTATTATAGCGGGTGTTAACCCTGATGGATTTATTATCAATAGACCTAGAAGTTTTATGCTAAATTTCAGCATAAGGATGTAATTCAGGTTTTTTAAGAGGTCGGGGACGAAATGCAACAGCGTGTATGGTCATCTAAATTATATTTTCTAGCTGCCGCCATTGGTAGTGCCGTGGGAATTTCCAATATCTGGAAATTCACCTATGTGGCTGGGGAAAATGGTGGGGGTGCCTTTATCATGGTTTATGTCTTTGCGCTTGTCTGCATTGCGTTGCCGGCCTTGATCGCAGAATTTACTATTGGCCGGCGGGGCAAGCTTGGCGTTGTCCGTACGATGGACAAACTGTCGAAGACTGAGGGTATCTCTCCCAAATGGCGTTATTATGGCTGGCTCGCCGTTATCGCAGTGTTCATTGCGCTCAGCTTTTATGCCGTTGTGGCAGGATGGACTATTGATTACTTCATTGTCTCACTCGCTCTGGATAGCGGGGTTGGATCAGCGCAGGAGGCCTCAGACAATATGGCTGCCATGCTAGCCGACCCCTTGCGGATGATTTACAGTCAAATTATATTCATTACCCTGACAGCACTTACCGTGGCCTTTGGTGTCAAAAATGGTCTGGAAAAAATATTGGGCTGGATGACACCTGGTTTATTTATTATTCTTGCTGTTTTACTGGTCTATGCAGTTCTTTACGGCAATATGGCACAGGCGGTAAATTTTCTTTTTGTTCCGGATTTCTCCACATTGACTCCAACCATTATCATGATGGCTTTTGGGCAGGCCTTCTTCTCACTGGGGGTTGGGGTTGGGGTATTGATGACCATTGCATCCTATATGGATGAAGAAACGCCGCTGATCCGTTCAGCAGTGATTGTGGCGGCGGCAGATGGCGGCGTGGCTATACTGGCAGGACTGGCTATTTTCCCCATCGTTTTTGCCCATGGCTTATCGCCTGCGGAAGGGCCGGGCTTAATTTTTATCACCCTTCCTGTTGCTTTTAGTCAAATGCCCGGCGGGGCCATTGTTGGACCGTTGTTTTTTCTATTTCTGGCGGTGGCGGCCTTAACATCTGCAATCACATTGCTGGAAACCGTTGTCGCCTGTCTCGAGGATTTGACATCCCTGTCGCGGGTCAAGCTTACTGTGATTGCGTCAGTTGTCCTTTGGGCTCTTGGTCTATTGACGGTATTTTCCTATAATATCTGGGCCGATGTCAGGCTATTATCTTTTATCACGACCTTTGAGGATAAAACTATCTTTGGATTGCTTGATTATCTGGTGTCCAATATTCTGTTGCCTCTAGGAGGTATTTGCGTAGCGGTACTGGCCGGATGGGGCCTATCCCGCTCCAGTCTTCTGGATGAATTGCATGTTGAGGACGGGGTAATGTTTCGCGGGTGGCTGTTTCTGATCCGCTATGTTGTGCCATTGGTCATTGGGTCCGTATTTCTGATTAATTTATTATAAGAGGAGGATATTATGATACCAGGCTATTGTCATGTGGATCATGTATCCATAACCGTGGCTGACCTTGACAAGTCAGTTGATTATTATTGCAAGGTTTTCGGAGCGCAGGTGGCTTACCGGATGGGTCCTTTTGATGCTGGAGAAATACCAAAAATGGAGGATGGCCGTGACTGGACAGAGGCTCATGTAGATGTGAAAGGTGCCAGACTATCCATATGCATGTTAAAGTTTGCCGAAAATTTAATGATCGAGCTGTTTGAATATGAAAAACCCGACGATCAGAGAACCACGCCGCCCAGAAACTGCGATATTGGCGGTCATCATTTGGCCTWYAAAGTTGAAAATATTGAAAAAGCSGTGGCCTACCTTGAAGAAAATGGCTGCGTCGCTATGGCCGGMCCGATCGTCATGGATGAGGGGCCTACTATGGGSGCRCGGGCACAGTATTTGCGGGACCCTTTTGGCAATTATATGGAACTGATGGAATATAATACTCAAGGATTTATGACGGAAACCGGCGTTTATCCTTATAAAACAAAAACATAAAGGAATAGTTATGAGCAGAGACGTTATTAATCCAGAAAATATGTATGGAACCGTGAACTATGGTTTTTCCCACGCGACCATAAGTACCAGTCAGAAAACAATTCATTGTTCAGGCCAGGTAGCTTGGGATAAAGACTATAATGTCGTGGGCGGGAATGATCTGGCAGCTCAGTGCGCGCAGGTTTTTAAAAATTTGAAGGAAGTGCTGGCCGCCGCCGGAGCAACGCCGGCGGATGTGGTGCGGATGCGGACATATATAGTGAATTACAGTCCGGACAAACTAGAAATCGTCGGGCCGGCCATCGGGGCATTTTACGGCGATACTCTGCCTGCTGCTAATACGCTTCTGGGTGTCACTGCACTTGCTATGCCAGACTTTTTGATTGAAGTTGACGTGACCGCCATGGTGGATTAATTACTCCTTTAGGCTACTGGGTTAGGGCAGTTAGAGAAATGATATTTTTCAAGGTTTGGTTATAGGGGAATATTCAGTATACAGTTTGAGTTTAACTCGTGTCCCCGCAACCAAACCCCCAAAAAAACATAAATATATTCAATGGGATACAAATGAGCACCTTTGTAAAAAAAATATGGTTCTTATAAAATCAATGACTTAACAGAGTGGGTTCAAATCACCGCGCAACCAGTATGCTGTTACTGTTAAGACCGTGGAAGGTTACTATCATGGAAAATTATCATTTAAAAGGGTAGAAAAAATTTCTACCCTTTATCTGTACTATAATTACATTGCTACCTTAGAAGTTTATTTTAAGGGCCGCGCCCCATTCACGGGGACGGTTATAATTGGCTTCGTGGAATCCAAGGCCAAAGTTTGAATCCCCGCTGGATATGTATCTTTGATCTGTCAGGTTATCCACAAATAATCTTATATGCCAATCATCCCCAGCATGGTAATAGGTTACCGATGCATTAATAATATGATAGCCGGGCTGGGACAGAAAGGGAGAGTTTTGAGCATCATTTTCGATCCGGGACTTATAGCTCCAGTCTGCCCTGAAGGCTAATTCGGCATCATCTGCCAAAGGAACGGTATATTCTCCAGACGCGTTGAGGGACCATTCCGGCGTATTGGCAATCTTTTTGTCTTTGGTAATTTGAATTACCGTGGGCAGATCCGTATCAAAGGCAGGAACTTCGGTATATTTGGCATCGATATATCCAAGCCCTGCTGTGAGTTCAAACTGTTCGGAAACAAGGGCCGTCAATTCGACTTCTATGCCCTTTATTTCCGCTTTACCGCCGTTGGTCGTCAGGGGGGCTCCGGCAATATAGGTGACAACTTGTATATCATCATATTTGGCGAAAAAACCCGCTGTATTGAGACGCACCCTATTATCAAATAAATCCATTTTCAGGCCGACTTCCCAACTTTTAACCGTTTCCGGTGTAAAGCGAATTGGTGCGGGAACGGGCAATAAGTACCGAATATTGAATCCGCCGCTTTTGAAGCCCTGCGTATATGAAGCGTAGGTAAGAACGTCTTCTGTGACACGATATTCAAGACTTACGCGCGGTGACCAATTTGTAAAGGTTGCTTCATCAGCAACCGGTGGAATTAAGGCAACTCCGTCACCGGGAGCAACACCAAATGCGCCCGCGCCGACTGGGCCAACGGTTAATATTTGCAAGGGGTCATAGGCTTTTGTGTCCTTTGAATATCGAATACCGCCTGTAATACTGAGCGTATCTGTGGCATCAAAAGTAGCTTGTGCGAAGCCTCCAAGACTATCGTTATCCACAGTGGTTTTGTTGAGTAAAACACCAAATGTTGGCGGGAAAGATACGATGAGAAAATCCCTACCTTTTTCATTGAAATAATAGGCTCCGGCAGTATATTTCAGTTGACCATCCATTCCTGTTCCGATGATTTGAAGTTCTTGGGAAAATTGTTGATGATAATAGTCAAAATTCTCCGTATGGGTGACCTGGGCGGGCGAGCCATCTGCATCCCGGTTAAAGAAACCCGAAGTTTCC
>NVTJ01000096.1 GCA_002401545.1 Alphaproteobacteria bacterium | reverse complement strand
GCCTTCATGCCTTCGCCAAGCTTGCGCATGCCTTCTTCCTTCAGCACCGCAATCAGGGCTTCCTTATCTTCAAAATGACGGTAAGGGGCCGTCTGGGACACACCAGCCTTTCGTGCCAAAGCCCGCAGGCTCAGGTCGGCCAACGTGCCGTCTTTCAAAATATCCAGCGCAGAGGCAATCAATGTTTCCCGAAGATTGCCGTGATGATATGCTTTCCTGCCCGCCGGGCAACACCATTTATTCAAACAAAACTCCCATATTCACAGGCCATCCCCCCTGAACAGCCGTAATTATCCCCTTTAATGTTTACGCTGTCAATATTATATTGGCGCGAAGGTTCAAGGTTTTAAAATCATCTGATTATTTTCCACATTGAAGCCGGACAGTTTACTGAGAAAATTCATCCCCAGCAGGGAAATATTCATCTGACCCCTTTGTGATACAGAGGCGGTAATATGGGATATTTCAATAGACTCCAGAGACAGACTGTCAAGAGTGACCATTGCCTTGCGGCTCACCCCGCCCGCCGTCTTGAAAACCCGGTCATATGTCAATGCCGCCGGATCAAGCCCCGCCTGCGCCGCATCTTCATAACTCAGGGAAATATGGCTGGCCCCGGTATCCACCACAAAGCGAACCGGTGTCCCGTTAACCTCAAGGGTCGCCCAATAATGACCATCCCGGCTCATGGGAATATAGACATCCCCGCCATTCGCCCAGTTGCTTTGTGCATAGCGGGGGCCATTACCGGACGCCTGTGTCCGTCTTGATATCACCTCGCCGGTAAGCGCTGTGAATTTTTCACCAAAATAGGCAACAAAGGCGGTGGCCAATAAAGCCAGTAAAAGAATCTTTGCGGGGCTGATCATCGCTCTTCCCGTAGGGTCATGGGTTCTGTCAAGCTGCCCAGTATAGAATAAGAAATTTAACGATATTTTAAAATATAGATAGAATTATTCCTTTTTATAAATTTTGCCCTCCTTCATGACAAAGACAATTTTTTCAATATTATAAATATCCTGCAAGGGATCTGCGGACAGGGCTATGATGTCGGCAAATTTCCCGGCCGCCACCGTACCAAGCTCCTGTGTCCGGCCCAGAAGGTCTGCCCCGTTCACCGTCGCCATTTTTAAGGCGTCCATCGGCGAAATTCCCAGATCAACGAAACGCTCCAGCTCACGATAATTTTTACCGTGCGGCACAATCCCCGCATCACTGCCGGTGGCCATCTTCACGCCTTTCCTGTAAGCCCTCATGATGGTTTGCGGATGTATTTTCAGGAAAGCATCATTATGAGCCAGCATACGCCCCTTAACCTTGCCGTCCGATTTGAGCTTTTCCAGCATATCATGCACCGACAGGGTGGGGACAAAATAAACCCCCTGCTTTTTCATGGCCTTTAATGCCTTGTCATTCATAAAGGAGCCATGTTCGATGGAGGATACCCCGTATTTCAACACAAAAAGAGCGCTGTCCCGCGGGTGCGAATGAGCCGCCACCTTAATGCCGTATTTTTTGGCCACCCCGATCACCGCCTCGATTTCATCCTCAAAAAACATTGGCGCACCATCCTGATCAGAACAGAATTTACTGCCGCTGCAGGAGGCATAGATTTTAATCCAGTCGGCCCCGCTGCTGATCAGGCTGCGGGTTGTCCGGCGGCAGCTTTCCGGGCCGTTGCATTCCATACCCCCGTCCGGGCGGCCAACCCCGATGATCTGCCCGGCGGCAAAAATACGCGGGCCATCAATCTGCCCCTCACTGATCCGGTCGCGAAGCTTGAAAATAACATTGCCCCTGGCCCCCAGATCCCGCACTGTGGTAAAACCCGCCATTAAGGTCTTTCTCGCGTTAATAACCCCCTCCAGAGCCATATCGTCGGCCTTGATATCATCGCCCTTCATCAAGGTCAGATGGACATGCATATCCATAAGCCCCGGCATGACAAATTCATCTTTCAGATCAATAATCTTCGCATAGGGCATCATGAGATCAGCACCGGTAATATAGCCGGGCCGGATTTCCCTGATTTTCCTGCCTTCGATAACGATGGTTTGTTCCATGAGAGGCGGTTGCCCCGGTACGGCCAGCAAAACCCCCGCATGAACAAGCGTGATATTTTTCACCACTTCCTGCTTTTTAGGCGTGGCATGGCTTAACCCTGCCCATGACGCCATGACCAATAAAATCAGCCAGAATAATCCGGTTCTGCCCATGTCACCTCCTGAAAAAAATTTACTCAGCATGGCACAGGAAGGCCGGACAGATCAATCAGGGAATATATTTTTCAATTTATCCGTGGCGCGGCGTTCGGATTTCGTCGGACGGCCCGCGCCCCTGTCCCGGCGGGCAACGATGGATTTTTCTGCTTTCTGGATTTCTTCCGGTGGCGGTGTCTTGTCATGATAGAGCAATTGTGCTTCCGGGGCCGGACCGCGCCGCACGTTAAAACACAGGACCTCTGCTATGCGGATGATATTAGCCTGTGGAAAGGTCAAAATATCGCCCACCACCACGGGCGTTTTGGCCTTGGTGATTTTCTGGCCATTAAGACGGACTTTCCCGGCCCGGACTATTTTAGTCGATAAAGATCGTGTCTTGAAAAAACGGGCATGCCACAGCCAGATGTCGATGCGCTGATTATCCGGTTTTTTATTTTCCATTATTTCCTGGATTTAAGTTGATCTTTAAGCCCCGCCAGTGACGCAAAAGGATTATGAGGATCAAGAGCAACGGCTTTTCGGGCCACTTTCTTTTTTCCGGCAAATTTCTTCGCCTTGACAGGCTTGCCCTTTGCGCCGTCTTTAAAGACTTTCCTCGGGCCGCGCTGTTGCGGTTTCTGATAAGGCTGATGATGAAACAAGAAGATTTTTTCCGGTTCAGTCGGTTCTTCACCTGGCTCTTCAGGCTTTTCTTCCGTTTTGACTTCTTCAACTGCGGCTTCGGCACTCTCCGGCTTAATATCTTCTTTCGGGGCGGCTTCTGCTTCCCTGGCGGCGCGGTCCCCGGCTATTTTTACCGCCTCTTCCGGGCTGTATTCTTTATGGACATAGCCCAAATAGGTCATGATTTCCACAAAATCATCGCCGCTGGTGCCCACAAGGCTCATCAGGTCAGGGTCCGCCGGAAACGGCCCCTTCAGGGAAGTTTCACGGGCCGCATTGGCCAACCGTTCCAGCATATCAAGCCGTACCGCATTTTTGCCCACCACCCGGTATCCGGATACTTCATAAAATGTGCGCGGCGCATTCTGGTCAATAGTGATGGTGCACAGGCCAGCCACCGGAATATCCGGCAGATGGTCCATATCATTAAATAATGCCCAGAGAAACAAGCGCAACTGGGCCGGCGCCGGTTTCAACAGACTTGGAATATAAAGACTGGCCGAGCCGAGCCAGATGCCAAGCTGTTTTAACTGAAAGCGGCCTTCCCGTTCCACTCCGCGAAAATCACGGGCGATCATCCGGCGCGGGATGGTACCTAGCTTTTCCAGCATCTGAAAGGCGATGCCCCGGGCCATGCCGTCGATCATATCCTTGCCTTCAGCATCCCTGGCACCATTCACCGCTTCCTGCAGGGCAAAGAGCGGGGTCAGTATTTCACCCACATGAGCCGCCAGCCAGCGGTCAAGACGGGCCTGCACCTGCGCCAGAATGTCGCCCTGTAATACAGGTGTCGGGGTCACGATGGCTTTAGGAGTCAGGATAGCCTCGCCCTTCTCCACACGGGCAATGGCAATACCGCGCCAATTGATTGTCGAACGGGTCATGGGATCACCCATAATCAGGCTCAGTTCACCGTCCCCCGCCTGAGTCAGCTCATCGGCTTTATTCCCGATTTCCTGTGCCAGAACCTTGTCGGCGGCGGCGCGGAGTATCTTGCTGTCCTCACCATAAGCGGCGGCGTCCTCTTTAAACTGAAATCCCTCCAGCGTGCCGATAAAATGGCCTTCCACATATATGCTGCCATCTTCATCAATATTTGCCATTAAACTTCCTTTTTGGCGTAATTCTCTCATCAAATACGACATACGCCGATCCACAAAGCGATGCGTCAGACGTTCATGTAACGCATCTGACAGGCGATCTTCAATATCTCTTGTCATTTCCTGCCAATATTTTGCATCGTCAAACCAGGCTGATCGATGTGAAATATAGGTCCATGTCCTGATATGGGCTATGCGCGCCGACAGGGTATCCACATCGCCTTTATACTTGTCAAGAGGGCTGATTTCCCCGATGAGCCAATCCGGGTCAAGGATGCCACACTCTGCAGAAGTCTGCCGATATATACGGGACAGCAGTTGCATATGCCCCTCGTCCGAGACCTTGGGAAAGTCGGGTATCTGACAGACCTGCCACAGGTTTTTCAAGGCCGCAGGCCCGCCCAGAAGAGGGCGAATATCCGGCTCATTTATCAAGTGGCGTAATGACGTCAAATCTATATTCTCCATGGTCCGAACGAGCCCTTTTCGTTCCGGCGCGGCATCAAGAGAACGAATCAGTGCCGTCGGGTGACTGTAATCCAGTGATGTATTTCGCCATTGCAGGACAGGGAGCGGGGCAAATTGATGATTTTCCACCGCAAAGATCATCTCATCGCTGAGACCCGTCTGCATATCAGACCCGTTCATGAGACAGCCAAAGCTGCCATCATTCATATAGCGTCCGGCCCGGCCCGCAATCTGGCCCACTTCGGATGGGGTTAAATTTCGCATACGCCGCCCGTCAAATTTGGCGGTCCCGGCAAAACAAATATGGTCAATATCCATGTTAAGCCCCATGCCGATAGCGTCGGTCGCCACCAGAAAATCCACGTCACCATTCTGATACAGCTCTACCTGTTTGTTACGGGTGCGGGGACTTAAGCTTCCCATCACCACCGCCACCCCGCCCTTAGCGCGGCGCAGCATCTCCGCATAGCCATAAACATTATGTGCTGAAAAAGTGACCAGAGCCGTGCGCCGGTGCAGACGGGTGAGCTTCTTGGGATCGGTATAGATCAGTTCGGAAAATCGTGGACGGGTGACAAATTCCACATCAGGCACAAAACGGCGTATGAGCGGCGCGATGATCTCGGAACCGAGAAACATGGTCTCCTGCGTCCCTCTGGCCCGCATCAGACGGTCAGTAAAGACATGCCCCCGCACCTCATCCGCCGCCAGCTGAATTTCATCAACTGCGAGAAAGGCGACAGTTTTCTCAATAGGCATACTTTCCACAGTGCATACCCACCAGCGGGGATTTCGCGGAATGATCTTCTCCTCCCCCGTGATCAGGGCAACCGTATTTTTACCCGCCGGATTTTGCGGCGAACTGACGATACGGTCATATATCTCCCGCGCCAGCAGACGCAGCGGCAATCCGATCATGCCCGTCGCATGACCCAGCATACGTTCCACCGCCAGATGGGTCTTGCCGGTATTGGTCGGGCCAAGAACCGCCCGCACCCGGCTGGACGTTTGCACAGCTCTGTTGGAAATATTTTTCATCTTGCCAAAATTCATGGAAAAGGGTTAGGGGCAATACTACCGCTTGATTAACACAGACCCTAGCCAAAAAGATCATCAATTGTACTTTGGTCCAGGTCCTCACCATCCAGCTTGTCTTCATCAGTGTCAAAATACTGGTCAATACTATTCTGATGGGTCACATGTTTTTCACCGTTAATGATGGAGCCGCATTTCTCAATCAATGCAATCATTTTGGGCGCATAATCCTCAACAACCTTTTGCAGGGCGCCCATATCATCCTGAGTGATGAGCGTTTCAACCTTATCCATGGTTTGTAAAACTAGGTCATCCATCCGGGCAACCGTTTCTTCAAAAGGCAGACGGTATTCATCCGGGGAATAGGCGTAAGCTTCAATGGCCAGATCTTTTGCAGCAAAAACACTGTCCCTGAAATGCTCCTGATAACTTTTTGGCCGCCATTCCCGAATGTCCTCTATGCAATCCGGCATTGAAGGCAACATATCTATCAGCATATGCACTTCATTGAAATGGTTCAGATAGTCCGTTGCCAGCAAAGTCTGAAAATTGATATTCTCGCCCTTCACTTTATTCTGATATTCCTTAAAATGTACCAAAGGCCCGATTCTTCCCGTTGTTAGGGTATTGAGTATGATTCGAAAAAATTAACATATGACTTATGGAAAGACAATTGTCCCATAAAAAAATCCCCGGCCAGAAGGCCAGGGACTAAAAAATGACTTTCTAAGTCAAAATCAGACAGAATAATAAAGTTTGAATTCTGCAGGATGAGGAAGCACTTTTACGATGTCAATATCTTCCTGTTTCAGTACCATATAGGCATCGATCTGATCATCGGTGAAGACATCACCTTTTTTCAGGAATTCGCGGTCCCCGTCCAATGCGGCCAGAGCTTCCTCAAGGGAGGCCGCGACCGTCGGCACTTCTTTCAGTTCTTCCGGTGGCAGGGCATAAAGATCTTTATCCATGGCATCACCGGGATGGATTTTATTCTCGATCCCGTCAAGGCCGGCCATCAACATGGCAGAGAAAGCCAGATACGGGTTTGCTGTCGGGTCGGGGAAACGGATTTCAACCCGTTTGCCTTTCGGACTTGTGCTGTAGGGAATACGGCAGGAGGCAGACCGGTTGCGGGCGGAATAAGCCAGCAGAACAGGCGCTTCAAACCCCGGTACCAGACGCTTGTAGCTATTGGTGGAGGCATTGGTAAAGGCGTTCAGGGCCTTGGCGTGTTTGATAATGCCGCCAATATAATATAACGCCGTGTCGGACAGATCCGCATAGCCGCTACCGGCGAATAAAGGCTCGCCATCCCTCCAGATTGACTGATGAACATGCATACCGCTGCCGTTGTCTTCGGCAATGGGCTTGGGCATGAAAGTTGCCGTTTTGCCATGCTCATGAGCCACCTGATGAGTGACATATTTATTGATCTGTATGCGGTCGGCGGTCTGAACCAGAGTACCGAACATCATGCCAAGCTCATGCTGGGACGGGGCGACCTCATGGTGATGCTTGTCCATGGGCAGGCCAAGCTCTTTCATGATCGTGACCATTTCACCGCGAATATTGGCACAGCTGTCAACCGGAGCAACCGGGAAGTAACCCCCCTTAACCGATGGCCGGTGACCCTGATTGCCATATTCTTCCTGACGATTTGAATTATAGGGGCCTTCAATATCATCAAGCCTGTATGAGGCACCATTGTAATCCACACTGAATTTCACATCATCAAACATGAAGAATTCAGGCTCGGGCCCGAAATAGGCCGTGTCACCAATACCGGTATATTTCAGATACTCTTCGGCACGCTTGGCGGTGGAGCGGGGGTCACGGCCATAACCTTCCCCCGTGGCAGGCTCTAGAATGGAACMGAAAAGCACCATTGTCGGCTGGTCCATGAAAGGATCCATGGTAATATAACCGGGGTCGGGCATCAGAATCATATCGGATTCATTGATCGCTTTCCAGCCGCAGATGGAAGAACCGTCAAACATAACGCCTTCTTCAAGCATATCTTCATCAAAGACGTCGGCATCCATGGTAAGATGCTGCCATTTGCCCTTTGGGTCCGTAAAGCGGAGGTCCACAAAGGCAATATTTTTTTCTTTGATCATTTCAAGGACAGTTTTTACGTCTGACATATTTCTTGGTTCCTGATTTATTTATAGGTACGAAAAGAGTTTACTAGATAGCATCATCACCGGTTTCGCCGGTTCGAATACGAATGGCTTCCTCAATATTACTGAGAAAAATCTTGCCGTCACCGATACGTCCGGTTTTAGCGGCTGTCTGTATAGCTTCGATGGCCCGCTCCACCAGATCATCGCTCAGCACAATTTCAATTTTGACCTTGGGCAGAAAGTCAACCACATATTCGGCCCCCCGGTAAAGCTCGGTATGGCCTTTCTGGCGGCCAAACCCCTTGGCTTCGGTGACGGTAATACCCGACAGGCCGACCTCATGCAGGGCTTCTTTAACCTCGTCCAGCTTAAAGGGTTTAATGATCGCTTCAATTTTTTTCATGGCTTCTGGGCATCCTGACTCAAGTTGCTGTTCATGCTTTTACTTTATTAAGCATTTTTCGTGCCAATTTCTGATAAGCTATGGATATTATATGATTCAAGGATGGCAAGCCATTTTACCCGCCCAATAGAAAATTATTGCCTAAAAAAAAGGCATAAGCTGATTAAAAATTATGCAAAAGACCCTTCACGGCGTCTGGTAATATCTGTCAGGATATTTAAGAAAGGCAAAATCTTTTCTTGACGCTGCGGTGAACTGGACGTAAAAGGGCGTCACTCAAGCTTGCGGCGGGTGTAGCTCAGTTGGTTAGAGCGCCAGATTGTGATTCTGGAAGTCGCCGGTTCAATCCCGGTCACTCGCCCCATTCCTTTCAATGACTTAGCCGATTCTCACTATCTTTGATGTTGTTCCGGGTATGAAGCTGCTTCAATCCTGACACATCTGATTTATTTGAGGGTTAAAATGAGAGTGGTACCTCTGGCCAGACTCGAACTGGCACGCCCAAAGAGCAACAGATTTTGAATCTGTCATGTCTACCAATTCCATCACAGAGGCTCACCTTGAGCCTGTTGTAGTTCTTTTTATTATTATGTCAATGCTATTGTTTTGTTTGATTCACGACAATATGATGTTAACCAATACCGCCATAATCATGAAACGAGGGAAAGATGTTAAGAAGCCTGTATAACTGGACACTGGAAAAATCCAAACACCCCAAAGCCTTGTGGATATTGGCCGCCTTTTCCTTCGCCGAAAGCTCCTTCTTTCCCATACCGCCCGATGTCCTGCTGATCCCCATGGTTCTGGCCGCCCCGACACGGGCATGGCGCATCGCTCTGATTTGTTCAGTAGCATCAGTTTTTGGCGGCATATTTGGCTATTACATTGGCTATGCCCTGTTCGAGACCGTCGGGCAACCGATCATTGATTTTTATGCCATGCAGGAAAAATTTGTCTGGTTTCAGGCCAGATATAACGAATATGGCGCGTGGATAGTTGGGGCCGCTGGTTTTACCCCAATTCCCTACAAGGTATTCACCATCGCCAGTGGCCTGACGCAACTTGACCTGACAACCTTTATCGTCGCCAGCGTTCTGTCCCGGACCGCGCGGTTTTTCCTGGTGGCAGCTCTGCTGAAGAAATACGGCACCCCGATCCGCAACTTTATTGAAAAAAGGCTGGGCCTGTTGACCCTGCTTTTCTTCACCCTGCTCATTGGAAGTTTCCTTGCCCTGAAGTATATATAGGGATAGTCTGATAATAATTGAATGGCAAAAAATTAATGGAAAAATATCGTAACCCCATAACCCTGCTGATCTGCTTTTTCTGGCGCAATCCGCTGGCTCTGGCTTTTCTCATGTCCTTAAGCCTGCTTTTGGGTGCCTACGGCTTTCAGTATTTAGGCGGAATGGAGCCTTGCGATCTTTGCTGGACACAGCGTTATGCCCATATGGCAATCCTTCTGCTGTCCGGTGCAGGGTTGCTGATAAAAAACGCCACATCCGTTATGGCATGGGCGACGGTCATCGCCCTTGATGTAAGCGTTGCCGCCGCCGGTTATCACACCGGGGTTGAACAAAAATGGTGGCGGGGGCCGGATACCTGCACCTCCGCCGGCATTGATCAGAACGCGGATATGGAATCCCTGTTCGACAGCATGATGGACGTCAGCCCGGTTCTATGTGATGAAATTCCGTGGCAAATGTTCGGCATATCCATGGCGGGATATAATTTGCTGATTTCTGGTGCTGTTGCCGGGTTCGTAACTTTTGCCCTGCTGAACCGGTTAAGGAAAAATCATGTTAAAACCAGATGATCAGAAACCGCCCTATCCCGGCACCCTGAGCAAAGAACAAATGATTGACCGGTTTCTGCGGGTTGATCATGC
>NVTJ01000095.1 GCA_002401545.1 Alphaproteobacteria bacterium | reverse complement strand
TGCCGCCCGCCTCTGTGCCATCAATATCATCAGCCAGGCCAGAGCAGCCTGCGGCGGTGATCTCGAACGTGTCGTAAGAATCGTGAAACTTGGCGCTTTTATCAATTGTGTTGACGGCTTTCCCAGCCAACCAGCCATCGTAAACGGGGCCTCTGACCTCATGGTTGCAGTTTTTGGTGAAGCGGGAAAACATTCCCGGTCAGCGGTTGGTACAAATGCTCTACCCCTTAATGTTCCTGTGGAAATCGATGCCCTTATAGAAATTTCTTAAGGTGTCGCATGAATTTTTAATAAAAGCACCCTTTGCCCATCGTGGACTTCATGGTGCCGCCACGGGTCATGTGGAAAACTCCCTGTCGGCCTTTCAAGCCGCAAATGCGCGTGGTCATGGGGTTGAGCTTGATGTCCTGCTGAGCCATGACGGAAAAGCCATGGTGTTTCATGATCTGTCCCTCAAACGACTGACAGGTTATAGAGGATGCATTGGGGATTTTACCGCCGAACAATTATCAAAATTCACTTTAACCACTTCAGAGGATGTCATCCTGACGCTGGGAAATATATTGCATAACCTCAATCCGGATTTTCCTGTCCTGATAGAAATAAAAGGTGATCAGCATAAGCCTGAGCAAATTGCAAAGGCGGTGTTTGAGGACATCCGTGACTATCCCGGCCCGGTTGCCGTCATGTCATTCTACCCGGATATTATTTTGTGGTTTCTGGAAAATGCCCCGGAGATAACCCGCGGCCTTGTAGCCACCAACATCAATGATGGCGACCTGCCGGACCCCTATTTCTCGGTAGCGGCGCAGAAGTCATACATTGATGATCTTGACGTGGACTTCATCGCCTATGACATCAAGGCCCTGCCCAATGAGGTAACGGAATATTGCCGGAGCAGAAATATTCCCGTATTGACCTGGACGGTACGAACTGAGGAACTGCAACAAAAAGCCCGGCAATATACCGACAACAGCATTTATGAAAATCTGGATTTATGAACGTCTATCAGTCCCAAATCATCACCAGCCTGTGCCAGATATCGAAAAAAGACTGGAATAGCTGTTGTTTTAATGACCATACAGGCCATAACCCTTTCCTGTCCTATCAATTCCTGAGCGCCCTGGAGACAAGCGGTTGTGCCACGGCAAATACCGGATGGCAGGCCCAGCATATTATCGTTCGCAAAGGCGCAACTGTCGTGGGCGTGATGCCGCTTTACCTGAAAAGCCATTCTCAGGGCGAATATGTTTTTGATCATGCCTGGGCCAACGCCTATCATCAGGCGGGCGGAAATTATTATCCCAAACTGCAATCTTCCACCCCCTTCACACCGGTTACCGGCCCCAAGCTGATGGTTTTGAACCCGGGAGACAAACAAGACGTTCAGGGACATCTGCTAAAGACAGCCCTGTCACTGGTAAATAAACTGGATATTTCATCCCTGCATGTGACATTTGCTGAAAGGCAGGAATGGGAATTTATGGCGGATCACGGATTCCTCAAACGGCTGGATCAGCAATTCCACTGGCTGAATGAAGGATATGGCTGTTTTGATGACTTCCTCGCGGACCTGTCTTCCCGCAAGAGAAAAAATATCCGTAAGGAAAGAAGGCTGGCGGTGGCCAATGATATTGAAATAGACGTGCTGTCGGGGCAGGATATTACGGAAGATCACTGGGACCAGTATTTTACTTTTTATCTGGACACCAGCCACCGGAAATGGGGGCAACCCTATTTGAACAGGCAGTTTTTCTCGCTTCTTGGTGAAAAATTATCTGACAAAATAGTCCTGATCATGTGCCAGCACCATAACAAATATATCGCCGGCGCTTTAAATCTTTTAAGTGATGATACGCTCTATGGCCGCTACTGGGGTGCCATTGAAGACCACAGGTATCTTCATTTTGAGGTCTGCTATTATCAGGCCATAGATTATGCCATCCGCCATGGCCTGAAAAAAGTGGAGGCCGGCGCACAGGGGGGCCATAAACTGGCCCGTGGTTATCGGCCCACATCCACCTATAGCGCCCACTGGATCAGTAATCCGCCTTTCAGAAAAGCCATAGCGGATTATCTGACCCACGAAAGGAACGCCATTCTTGCCGATCAGGAATTCCTCTCGTATATGGCACCTTTTAAAAAGGGTTAAAGCCTATTCCGCAGATTTTTCCGGCTTGGGTTTCTTCTTATATTCAACAAATTTTCCCAACCCGCAGGATGGTCCCTGAATACTGCTGCTAGAATCAAAAACCGTTATAATATCCACATCACAGAGCTGATTGATAGACAGGCTGTAACTAAAGGCTTTCTCAAATCCCAGACGAGAACATCTGTGGGGAAGCGTGTTAAGATAAGCTTTACTGCCCTTCATGATGAAGAAAATGTTATTATCATCAATCACCCTGCTTGAACTAATACGGGATGGCGAGATACAACTTTTAATTTTTCCGGTCTCTTCGTATTTTTCCAGTGCTTTAGCCAATTTATCTTGTTTGCCCTCATCGGCCATGGCAGACAGAGAAACAAGGGACAAACTCAGCGCAAATATTAGTGATTTTCCAAACATCGACTTTTCCTTAAATAAAGTTGTTACTATCAAAGGAGATTATACGACATCCTACCTGAATTCCAAATGAACAAAAACGTTATTGTTTATTTGACATATTCCTTTGGCTTATCAGAGCTTTCATCGGTGATTTTCTTGATCTGGGGCGCGGCTGGCTCAATATCGAATGCCAATTTGCCGTCTTTTACCCTGACCAGAACCTCACCGCCCTTTACCAGCTTGCCAAATAAAAGTTCGTTAGCCAGCGGTTTTTTAACATATTCCTGTATGGTCCGGGCCAGCGGACGCGCGCCATAAAGAGGATCATATCCCTTCTCGGACAGCCACGTCTTTGCCGCCGGAGTCAGGCTGATATGCACCTGGCGTTCCTCAAGCTGCATTTCCAGTTCCAGCACGAATTTCTCAACCACCTGCCCCATTACGGCCAGTGACAGGTTTTTAAACGGCACTGTCGCATCCAGCCGATTTCGGAATTCCGGTGTGAAGAGCTTTTTAATGGCCTCTTCGGCATCACCTTCACGAATATTTGAGCCAAAACCAATAGCTTCCTTGCTCATTTCCATGGCCCCGGCGTTGGTGGTCATCACAAGGATTACATTGCGGAAATCTATTTTCTTGCCGTTGCTGTCGGTCAGTTTGCCGTGGTCCATGACCTGTAACAGGATATTATAAATATCGGGGTGGGCCTTTTCAATTTCATCCAGCAGAATGACACAATGGGGGGACTGATCCACCGCATCGGTAAGGAGACCACCCTGATCATACCCCACATAGCCCGGCGGCGCGCCGATCAGACGGGAAACGGAATGCCGTTCCATATATTCCGACATATCAAACCGGTGCAGCTCTAAGCCCAGAAGGCTGGCCATTTGCTTTGTCACCTCTGTTTTACCAACCCCCGTCGGTCCACAGAATAAATAACAGCCTATGGGCTTGTCATCCTGTCGCAAACCGGCACGGGACAGCCGTATGGCGTCTGTCAGCACCTCAATGGCCTTATTCTGACCATAGATGACCCGTTTCAGGTCGGTATCAATGCTGGCGAGGACAGCGGTATCATCCTTGGATACAGATTTCGCCGGAATGCGGGCGATTTTGGACACCACCACTTCCACATCCTCTACGGTAATATTTTTTTTGCGTTTCCCCGGCGGCAAAAGCATCTGGGACGCGCCGACTTCGTCAATGACATCAATGGATTTGTCGGGCTGTTTGCGGTCATTAATATGACGGGAGGACAGGTCAACCGCCGCATCAATCACATCATCACTGTATTTTACGCCGTGATGTTTTTCAAAATATTTTCTAAGCCCTTTGAGAATTTCCTTGGTTTCAGGGATAGTTGGTTCCTTAATGTCTATTTTCTGGAATCTTCTGAGCAAGGCCCGGTCTTTTTCAAAGTGGGAGCGATATTCCTTGTATGTGGTGGATCCAATGCAACGAATGGAGCCCGATGACAGAGCAGGCTTTAACATGTTAGAGGCATCCATAGCCCCGCCACTGGTGGCCCCGGCACCAATGATGGTGTGAATTTCATCTATGAACAAAATGGCACTGTCATGCTCCTCAACTTCTGAAATCACGGCCTTCAGGCGTTCTTCAAAATCCCCCCGGTAACGGGTTCCGGCAAGCAATGTTCCCATATCAAGGCAAAATATAGTGGCGTTCTGAAGAACTTCAGGAACTTTTTTCTCCACAATATGACGCGCCAGACCTTCGGCAATTGCGGTTTTTCCAACACCGGGATCACCAACATAAAGCGGGTTATTCTTGGACCGGCGACACAGAATCTGAATGGTACGTTCAATTTCATGTTCCCGCCCGATTAAAGGATCAATCTTCCCCGCACGTGCTTTCTCGTTCAGGTTAACGCAGTATTTCTCCAGCGCCGTTTCTTCCCTCTCCTGCTCCTCGAAATCCTCATCACTGCTGGAAACGGATTCTTCCGCACCGGTTTTTGCCACCGACTTGGCCATACCGTGAGAAACATAACTCACCGCGTCAAGCCGGCTCATGTCATGCTGCTGAAGAAAATAAACCGCGTGACTTTCCCGTTCTGAAAAAAGGGCAATGAGCACATTGGCCCCGGTGACTTCTTCCCGGCCGGCGCTTTGCACATGCAGGATTGATCTTTGGATGACCCGTTGAAAACCGGATGTGGGGCTGGCCTCACCACCCTGCTCTGTCTTGATGGTATCAAGTTCCAGGTCAAGATATGCCTTTATTTCCGCCCTGAGCTGACGCACATTAACATCACATGCCCTGAGCACCGCCACTGCGTCTTTGTCGTCCAGAAGGCCAAATAATAAATGCTCCAGCGTGGCAAATTCATGCTTGCGCAGATTGGCTTCCCCCACGGCCCGGTGCAGGGTATGTTCAAGATTTGGCGAAAATGTTGGCATACGTGATCACTCCTTTTCCAGGGTGCATTGCAGGGGATGCTCGGCACGTCTTGCGCTGTCGATCACCTGTACAACCTTGGTTTCTGCAACTTCGAAACTATAAACACCGCACAATCCAATGCCGGTCTGATGCACATTCAGCATGATCTGTACCGCTTCTTCCTCTGACTTTTGAAAATATGACAGAAGAATATGAACAACGAAATCCATCGGGGTATAATCGTCATTCAGCATGAGAACCTTATACATGGACGGTTTTTTGGTCTTGGGACGTGTTTTGGTTAAAACACCTCTTTTACCCTGCCCGTCCTTTTGATCTTCACTCATTTAGCCGCCATTGTTATTGATCACCCTGTTACTTATATTAAATAGAATGTTCCAGACAGATTTAAAGGTGTGAAAATATGTTTTTTATTTTATACTTTCAATCCTAATATAGCGTTAAATTACCAGAACTTCCAGTTGGAATGGGGCCCTCCACAAAAAAAGACCCGGCATAAAGCCGGGCCTGATACTTGGCAGTATCATAAAATCTGTCCGTCAGCTATTAGCCAGCAAGAGGAAGATTGTATTTTACAGCAACTTCTTCATAGCGGGCTTTCAANGGCTCAACCACTTCATTTGCCGTATGGGAAGCGGCTTCGTTCACCCGTGTGGCCTCGGCTACAAACTCTTCATAGCGGGATTTAAACATCGTTGCCTGAATCTCAAAAAACTCGGCAGGTGTCTTGGCAGAAAACAGGGTTTTAACGTCTGTTACATTCTTTTCAACAGCCTTGCGGGCATTTTCCATAAAGTCAACATTTACACTCTTGGCAACTTTTGCAGCAGCTTCACCGGAAGCAACAAGAGCCTCATAATTGGCTTTGCCGAATTCAGAAACCTGATCAAGGTTGTTTGTGGCTTCCTTAACAGCTTTCTCAACATTTTCCTGAGCAGCTTTTACCGTTTCCTGTGCCGTTTTCTGAGCAGCCTTCACTGTCTTTTCAACCGTTTTACGGGCCTCTTTAAAAGTTTTCTCGGCAGCGGCTTTGCTTGTGTTTGTCGTTTTTGTCATAAGGGTATCCTTTCAATATATTTTTCATAATTTGTGCAGCGCAATATAAGTTTACGCCTTATATATAGGGATATATTTTGTGATGTCAAATATTTTTTGTGCAGTGCAATAAAAAACTTTGCCCGAACCATGTCTCTTGACTAAAGCAAGATGTCACGCGCCTGGTTAAGTTTGGAGGCGAAGTAATCAGACCCCCCCTGATCAGGGTGTAATTTAAGCATCATTTTATGGTGGGCATCTTTAATTTCAGCCGGGTCGGGATTGCCGGACAATCCCAGAATATCAAGGGCTTCATCCCGCGTCATGGCGGTACCATTAAGGGTGGCGTTGGTCGGGGTGGCAGAATTACTGCCGGTAAAAAACTTCCATAAGCCACCCTGCGCCGACATAAAGGACAGCAAACCCAATATACCACTGACGGCTACATTGCCCCTGACCAGAATCAGAAACGCCAACAGCCCAAGGATAATCGCAAAGCCATAGCGGAGCATCCGATTCAATTTTCCGGATTTTGACTGCTGCATGAAACGTGAAATGACATAAAGCAGAAAAATGAAGCCAACCAATATGAGTATAAACGGCATTTTATTTCCTATTCCGCAGCAGCCACGGAAGCCTGGTCCCAGCCCGGAAGTTTCAGGTCATCCATAAGGCGTCTGATTTCCTGTCGCGCCGCCACATGGGACAGGGTCATTTTCTGATTACTGTCGTTTTTAAAATCCACAAGGGTGAGTCCTTTGGGGAATAATTCACGGTATATTACCCGTTCGCCAAAACCGGGAACATAGCGGAAGGCAACTCTTTTCTGCAACTGGGTCAGAACATCATGCACCCGGCGCTTATTCTTCGCATCAAGGGATGATGTGCGGTTCCGCATCACAACCCAGTCGATGGTGCCCCGGTCCTTCATGGCCCGTGCCTTGCGGGCTTCCCATACCATTTCACTATAGAGGCTGAGTTTTTCCACCTTATAGGTATCCGGATTGACTTTCGCCAACAGGTCAATATCAACAAAACTGTCATTAACCGGGGTAATCAATGTATCCGCCGACATATGGGCAAGTCTTGACAGATAGCTGTCACTTCCGGGGCAATCCATGATGATATAATCAAAGCTGCCCCTCAATTTATCATGCAAGGCTAAAAACCCGGCCTCATCCTGCTGTTCCATTTCCCCAACTGTGCCGTCCGTTGCACAGGCCAGAGTATTGACATCCGGCATGGTCAGTTTCAGGTTATGCTGATCCGCGTAAACCTGACGGTTCTCAATATAGCGCGCAAGAGATTTCTGGCGCACATCAAGATCAATGATCGCAACATCATAGCCACGTTCCAGCAGGCTGACCACAATATGCATGGCGGATGTGGATTTTCCTGTCCCCCCCTTCTCATTGCCAACCACGATAACATGTGCCTTAGTCATTTTATTCTGCCTCATTATGGCGCCCCCTGTTTCCTGAAAAACTAATCTCTGGTTTTTTTACCAACATTTTATTATAAACTCAACAGATCAAGACGTGAATGGATGAAATGTATAAACACAGTAACCATACCTCAATCAGAGACACTATTTTAATCTTCATTGCAACCGTGTTTTTTATTGGCGGGCCTGTCTGGCTGGCAAACTGGCAGATAAGGGAGAGTGAACAGCATCATTCCCCCATTGCATTAGTCAAGAATATTCAATTAGGCGACGGTGTCTTTGCCTTGAAAATTCTGGCATCCCATGGTTTCGACATGACGCAGATTCGAAAGGATAAAGCGGCTGTACCGGAAGTTTATTTTGCTAACCTGCCGCGGGAACTGACCAGAATAAAAGACAGCCGAATCAAGAAAGAGCTGTTCTTCTCTTCCCTGCTGCCGCCCATTCTGAAGGTGAATGACGTCATACGCCAGGATCGTAAAAAACTTAAAAAAATAATCCTCAAACTTATAATCGGCAGCAATGTCTCCGAGCCGGACTATTACTGGTTAACCCGGAAATTAGTGCATTACAGGGTCAAGGTACGGGATGTGCAGGATTTTATCAGCCGCAGCGGGAATATTCTTGGCCAGTTGCTGGACAGAATGAATATTATTCCGCCGGAACTGGCTTTGGCACAGGCAGCGCAGGAAAGTGGGTGGGGAACCTCGCGCTTTGCCCAGCAGGGCAATGCTCTTTATGGTCAGTGGACCTGGGGAAGTGGCTGCGGCATGGTGCCTTCACAGCGGGCAGAAGGCAAGACACATCGCATGAAATGCTTTAAAACTATTATAGAAGCCGTTGATAGTTATATATTAAATCTGAATACACATAAAGCCTATACTGCCTTGCGGCGGGCAAGAAGTGCCTTTCGGGATGATCAGATTATGGATGTTATTCCGCTGGTAAATACCCTCATCAACTATTCGGAAGAGGGTCAGGAATATGTGGAAAAGATCAAAAATATTATCCGTATCAATAAATTGAAAGATTTCAGGCTGGCGCGGCTGAAAGCTCGAAAATAACAGGATTAATTATGAAGAGACTCTCCGTACAGATAATCCGTACTAAAAAAGAACTTCGCACTCAGATCACAGAATGGCATATGAAGGGGCTGAAGGTTGGCATGGTTCCCACCATGGGCGCACTTCATCACGGCCACTTGTCTTTAATCAGGGAAATACAGAAGCATGTGGACAAGGTGGTGGTCAGTATTTTTGTTAATCCGATGCAATTTGGCCCCCATGAGGATTTTGATAAATATCCCAGGTCAGAAACCGCAGATATTAAAAAACTTGATCAGGTGGGCACAGATCTGCTTTATGCCCCGGAGGTGGGAGAAATATATCCCGATGGTTTTTTAACCACTGTATCTGTCACTAAAATCACCGAGGGGCTTTGTGCGGCCAAACGTCCCGGACATTTTGACGGGGTAACGACCGTTGTCACAAAACTGCTGCTGCAATGCCTGCCCGATGTGGCGCTTTTCGGCGAAAAGGACTTTCAGCAGTATACGGTTTTAAAACAGATGGCCAAAGACCTGGATATGCCAACTGAGGTCATGTGTGGCAGGTTGATCCGGGATGACGACGGGCTGGCAACCTCCTCACGTAATGTTTATTTAACGCCGGAGGAACGGCAAATAGCGCTGGAAATCCCCAAAACCCTGAAGCAGATCATCAGTGAGATTGAGGATGGCACTCAGACCATTGAGGAATCACTGGAAAAAGGCACCCAGCATTTGCTGGATAGCGGCGTTAAAGAGGTGCAATACCTGGAGATTCGCCAGTCCGATAACCTGGAACCTCTGACCAGAACATTCGGCGAGACATCACCGCTTCTGGCCCGGATACTGGTTGCGGCCGTTGTCGGGAAAACCCGCCTTATTGATAATATGCCCATTAAGATCTTTTTTTAAATCATCTTTCATTGTCCAGACCCTATATCAGGCCCATTTCCCTGAGCTTGGTGGATAAGTCCGGCGGCAGATTATCCCTGCTTTCCCCGTCCGGAATATCCCTTGGCACATCTGCTGTCTCCAGATAACGCCAGCCCTGATGGGGTCTGCGTGGCTGGCTTTCCGTTCGGACAAGCTTTGTATCCATGATGATTTTGCATTTCATTCCCGTATCAGTTTTAACCGCCTCCAGCGCAATGATCTGTTGCCGCACCTGAACAAACCCTTTGATCACCCAGTATATGGATCCACCTCGCAGAATTTCCCCGGCCCGTTTCGGACGAAAACGGGTAATATGATAATTGTATGCCGTGCCGTCGGGCAGAAAATTCTGCCGACCCTTTCTGACCTCTGCCAGATGTTCGATACTATCAATTCCAACACATAATTTTAAAATATGAACAGTCATTAGGCCCTACATCAAAATAACGGAGGCCAGCCCCAGAAAAGCGAAAAAGCCCACAACATCGGTTATGGTTGTCACGAAGATAC
>NVTJ01000094.1 GCA_002401545.1 Alphaproteobacteria bacterium | reverse complement strand
CGTGATCAAGCTGGTCTTCGCTGACTTCTGTCACCCCGGGCGGGCCGACGATAATCACAATCTCGCCCTTCGGCCTGTCGGCCTTTCGGTAATGTTTTTCAAGCTCCGAAAGATGACCGCTTCTGACTTCCTCAAACAGCTTGGTCAGTTCCCGGCAGATAGCCGCTTCCCTGTCACCCAAAACCTCGAAAATATCCTTCAGGCTGTCTTTCAGGCGCTTTGGCGATTCATAGAATACCAGTGTTGATTTAAGGGGGGAGAGTTCGGCCAGTATTTTCCGCCTTGCCATGGTCTTCCCCGGCAGAAATCCGGCAAACATAAAGCGGTCCGTCGGCAGTCCCGCACTGGCCAAGGCGGCCAGAACAGCGCTGGCACCGGGGATGCTGCTCACCAGAAATCCGGCGGCTCTGGCCTCTTTCACCAGCCGGTAACCCGGATCGGAAATCAACGGCGTTCCCGCATCACTGACCAAAGCCACGATCTGTCCGGCTGTCAATTTTTCCATGAGCAACGGCAGGACTTTTTGTTCATTATGATCATGGTAGGAAATCGCCGGAGTCCCGACGTCAAAATAGGCCAGAAGTTTTCCCGTAACCCTTGTATCTTCACAGGCAATGATATCAGCCTGCTTAAGAACATCCCGTCCCCGAAAGCTCATATCCCCAAGGTTGCCGATGGGGGTTGAGACAATATATAATCCTGGCATAATTTTTTTGTTTAATTTAGTTGGCATTTCCACACCCTTGCCTTATTTCTTGGCTATATCTCTATTTAGACTAAATATATTATAAAGGCCATGTAAGAAAGACTGGAAACTATTTTGTCTTTTGTCAAAAAATATATCGCATTGATCATTTTTATCACTCTTGGCCTGTCCGGCTGCGGTGTTGAAACTGCCGTTGTGGTCCGCGATATGTCCAGCCTCCCCCCCGCCACCACAAAAGATGTTTTTCAGGATAGTGATGATGCTATTCCCCGTCACCAGATACGGCTGGGAATTCTGCTGCCACTCAGCGGACCGGACGCCGCCATCGGCAGGGCGCTTCTCAATTCGGCCACTCTGGCCCTGTTTGATGCGGGTGATAAAAGACTGACCCTGCTGCCCCATGACACCGGGGGTACGGCAGAAGGGGCGGCAAATGCCATGACAGCTCTTTTGCTGCAAAACCCTGATCTGGTCATCGGGCCGGTGTTTTCCCATGCCATCACCGCCATCAAGGCCATGGCAGAGGAAGCCGGGATCAATATCATCGGTTTTTCCAGTGATTATACGGTTGCCGGGGATGGTGTGTTCCTGCTGAATTTCCCATTGGAAGAGCAGATAGAACGGGTCATCCGCTATACGTCGGATCAGGGATACGCCCGTTTCGCGGCCCTCGTCCCGGAAACAACATATGGCACCCGGGCGCTGGAAATATTTGCCAGCAATGTCCGGCATCTGGACCGTGAACTGGCGGCGATGGAATTTTATCCCGCAGAGAGCGGAAAACTTGTCGGGCCAGTCAAGAATATTGCCAGATATAATGAACGGCGCAAAAGATATAACCGCGAAATTGATTTCCTCGAAGGACTGGGTGAAGATGATGACTTCGCACAGGAAATGCTGAACGAGCTGAAAAATGAAGAAACCATAGGAGACGTAAAATTTGATGCGATCCTGTTGCCGGAAGGCGGGGCCATGCTGACAACCCTGGCCGCATGGGTATCCTATTACGAGATCGACCCCGGCAAAGTCAAGCTTCTGGGCACCGGTCTTTGGGATGATGAGATGCTGTTCCTTGAACCACAACTATACGGCGGCTGGTTTGCCGCCCCCGATCACCATGCCGCCACATTATTCCTGCAACGCTATAGACAGATATATAGTCAGGGCGGTCCACGTCTTGCCACCCTTGCCTATGATGCGGTTGCCCTGGCCGCCACATTGGTCCGCCAGGAAAAATTCCCTGATTTTTCCACCGAACAAATCACCAATGAAAATGGTTTTTCCGGTATCGAAGGGCTTTTCCGTTTTTCTGCAGATGGTCAGATTGAGCGCGGTCTGGCAGTCTATGAAGTGGGGGCAAAATCCTTCGCCATCATTGACCCGGCACCAAAAAGCTTTGTCGAACGGGATATGCCCGAATCCATCATGGTTACGGAATCAGAATCTGTCTCAGAAGACTATTCAGCAGCGGCATTCCCTGAGCCGTTGCCCTTAAATGATGGTCGTCCTTTTCCATATAACCCAACTCAAGAAGACGTTGCAGAGAAGAATGATCAATAAAATTTTCTATTTCCTGACCAACTCTTCCCTTGAAATCCATCAAATCAATACCCCGCTTTAGCCGAAGTCCCATCATGATCATTTCCTCGGCTCTGGCGGTCGCCGTCAGGCCTTCTTTCTGGTCTGTGGCATGGCCCCTGTCCGCCACAGTCTTTAACCATTTTTCGGGGCTTCTATGCTGACTGAGCGCATGAAGTTCGCCGTCAATCACCAACCGCCCATGGGCCCCCGGACCGACACCGATATAATCGCCGTAAGTCCAGTAAGTCAGGTTATGCCGGCTTTCCTGTCCATGGGCGGCATGATTGGAAACCTCATAGGCGCCAAGGCCATGGTCCGCACAAATATCCTGCGTCACCGCATACATATCTGCCGAAAGATCTTCACCGGGCAGAATGATCCGGCCTTTTTCATGGGCCTGATAAAACGCCGTGCCGCGCTCAATGGTAAGTTGATACAGGGACAGATGCCCCACGGACATTGTTAATGCCTGTCTCAACTCCTGCGCCCAGTCATCCAGTGCCTGCCCCATGCGGGCATAAATCAGGTCAAAACTTGAACGGGAAAAATATTTCTGGGACAGGTCAATAGCCGCCCGGGCCTCTTTCACATTATGCTCCCGCCCCAGCGCCTTCAGGTCTGGATCATTCAGCGCCTGTATGCCAAGGGACAGACGGTTGATGCCCGCCGCTGAAAAATCCCTGAATTTTGCCGCTTCAACGCTTGTGGGATTGGCTTCCAGCGTAATTTCCATGGCCACGTCCGGCGACCAGAGTTGAGCAATTCTGCCCAGTAATTTTTCAACCGTTTGCGCTGACATCAATGATGGTGTGCCGCCACCGAAAAAGACACTTGTGATTGTCCGGGGGCCAGAAAGTTCCCGAAAATGATCAAGCTCCCGCGTCAGGGCATTGGCCCATGCCGCCTCATCAATCTCTTCACGCACATGGCTGTTAAAATCACAGTAAGGGCATTTGGACAGGCAGAAAGGCCAGTGGATATATATGGCGAGATTTTTATTTGAAACAGGCATTGATCAGTTTTTTAAAAGCATTGGCCCGGTGGCTGATGTCATGTTTTTTGGCGGCTTCCATTTCGCCAAATGTAATGTCATAACCGTCGGCCTGAAACATGGGGTCATAGCCGAAACCATTATGGCCCCGGATGGGCCAGACAAGGGTGCCATATACCCGGCCCTCAAAGGATTCCACATGACCATCCGGCCAGGCCATTGACAAGGCGCAAGCAAAATACGCAGCCCTGTGACCCTTAATCTTTTTGAGTTCTTCCTCAAGCTTGCCCATGCCATAGATGAAATCACGATTGCCGGTTTCAGGGTTGATCGCCCAACGGGCGGAATGGATACCCGGTCTGCCGCCAAGGGCCGGCACCACAAGTCCACTGTCATCGGCCAGCGCCACCAAACCTGATTTATCCGCCGCACTACGCGCTTTAAGTTCCGCATTGGCTATGAAAGTTTCCCCGTCCTCAACCGGTTCAGACAGACCAAGCTCAGCCGCAGAAACCGTATCCACCCCATAGGGCAGCATAAGTGCGCCGATTTCACGGACCTTGCCCGCATTATGGCTGGCCACCACCAACCTGTCAGCGGTAAATTTCCGCATTACACCCCCCCCCTAAATTCCAAGAGCCTTGTTCTGCAATTTAACCAATTGATCAACCCCGATCCGCGCCAGCCGCATCATGCGCAGAAATTCTTCCTCGGTAAAGGGGTGTTCCTCTGCCGTTCCCTGAATCTCGACAATCTTGTTATCACCGGTCAGGACAAAATTGGCGTCGGTTTCCGCCACGCTGTCCTCATCATAATCAAGATCCAGAACCGGCATCCCCTGATAGATACCACAGGATACCGCCGCCACAGACGCCCTGACAGGAAGCTGTGCCAGCTTGCCATCGGCAATCATTTTCTGAAAACACTGGATCATGGCGGCATAAGCCCCGGTAATGGACGCCGTGCGGGTGCCACCATCAGCCTGTATCACATCGCAGTCCAGACGTATCTGACACTCGCCCAGAGCTTCCAGATCAACCACCGCGCGCAGGGAGCGGCCGATCAGCCGCTGAATTTCCTGGGTGCGGCCGGATTGTTTGCCTCTGGCGGCTTCCCGGCCCATGCGGCTGTGAGTGGAGCGTGGCAACATCCCATATTCCGCCGTCACCCATCCCTTGCCCGTATCACGCAAAAAGGGCGGCGGCTTGCGTTCCAGCGTCGCCGTGCAAAGCACATGGGTATCACCAAATTTGATCAGGCATGACCCTTCGGCATGTTTTGAAAAACCCATCTGGAGGGTTACGGGACGAAGCTGGTCATTGGTACGGCCTGAAGGGCGCATATATATTCTCCTGAAAAATCGAATTGCATTTATGCCCTCTTCTACAGATTAGACAGGCAGGCGTCTATCAATTTTATTTACCCGCCCCCGTTGACCTATGGCCTTGCCGTGCCTACATTTGAGATTAAGAAAATGTTGATCGAAGATTTAAACCAACGGTCCCGGACCATATTCCGGCAGATTGTCGACAGCTATATCCTGACGGGTGAGCCGGTGGGATCGCGTACGCTCAGTCAAAAACTTCATGATCCCCTGTCCCCGGCAAGTGTCCGCAATGTCATGGCTGACCTCGAAGACAGCGGCCTGATCTTCTCGCCCCATAAATCCGCCGGGCGTATCCCCACCGATATTGGCCTCAGGCTTTTTGTTGATGGCATGCTGGAGATGGGCAACCTGTCACGGGAGGAACGCACCACGATCCGCGTGCAATGCCGGGAAAGCGGCCAGAATGTAGAGGACCTGTTAACCCGCGCAACCATAATGCTGTCCGGCCTCTCCAGATGCGCCAGTCTGGTTATTGCCCCGAAAAATGACCATCCGCTGAAACATATGGAATTTGTTTATCTCAGCCCCGGACAGGCACTTGTGGTCATGGTCAGCGAGGGCGATGATGTGGAAAACCGGATTATCACTATCCCCACGGGCCTGACGGCTTCGGCCCTGATTAAGGCCGGAAATTACCTGAATGCCCGGCTGGTGGGGCGCACCTTTACCGAGGCAAAACATCACATTGAACGGGAACTGAAGAATCAGCAGGCCGAACTGGACAGCCTGACCCAGTCCGTTGTCGAACAGGGACTTGCGGTTTGGGCCGGTAATCATGCAACGGCGGCGGCCCATGACAGGCTGATCATCCGGGGGCAGGCAAAGCTTCTGGATAATATGGACACGATCCATGACCTGGAGCGCATCCGCCGTCTGTTCAGCGATCTTGAAAATAAAAAGGACCTGATTGAGCTGCTGGAAAGTGCGCGCGAGGCCGAGGGCATAAGAATTTTTATCGGTACGGAAAATAATCTCTTTTCCCTGTCCGATTCTTCTGTTATCGCTTCCCCCTATATGGACGAAAAAAATAACATTCTGGGCATCATCGGGGTTATTGGCCCGACACGCCTTGATTATGCCCGGATTATTCCGCTTGTGGATTACACCGCCAAGGTAATTGGCAAAATACTTTAGAGAAATAAAATATGACTGACGATAGTGAAAACACCGAAAATGAAAATCCGGAAACCGAAACCCCTGAGGTGAATATGGCAGAGGAAGAAACGCCGCCTGAAACTGCAGCTGAAAAAAATCCCGATGACAAGCTGGTGATTGCCGTTGCCGAAATTGCTGACCTGAAGGACAAGCTGCTGCGGGCTATCGCAGAAACCGAAAATCTGCGCCGCCGGGCAGACCGGGAAAAAGCCGATGCCGCCAATTACGCCATGACGGCATTCGCCCGCGATTTACTCAGTGTCGGTGATAACCTGCGCCGGGCGCTGGATAGCATTCCCGCCGATACCGACCTTGGCGATAACGCCAAAACACTGGTCGAAGGCATCGAAATGACCGAACGGGAACTGGTGAACATGCTGGAACGCCACAATATCAAAAAGATCGATCCTCTGGGTGAAAAATTCAACTACGATCTGCATCAGGCCCTGTTTGAAATCCCCGACACCGGCAAAGAGGACGGTACCATCGTTCAGGTCATGCAGGTGGGTTTTGTCATCAAGGACCGCCTGCTGCGGCCGGCCATGGTCGGCGTTGCCAAAGGCGGGGAAGAAACGCCCCATGTGGATACCAAGGTGTGAAACATGCCGTAAGCGCGCTCTTTTCATGAGAGAATTCATCCCGGGTGTTTTTATACGGACGTTGACATTGGGGAAAAAATATTTACTATGTCAATGGTCTTAAAGGCAGGATAATATTTTATTTATACAACCTGCTGATGTTGTGTGTGGGAGGGGGGAAGAATGAAATACGTGGTTACTTTTTTTTGCACAGTATTTGTATTTTTAATATTCCCGGTTTTTGGCGAACTGGCCTTTGCCCAAAATACAAATAACCAGAACAACCCAATTTCAGAATATGACGATTGTTCTGATACCTCGATAGATATTGAACAATCCGGAAAACCGCTGACAAAGGAAGAAAGAATTGCTTTGATGGAAAGGGCATTTTTTTCCTCTTTAAACAAATTTGACAGATGCCAGACTTCTATGGCAAATGGTGGCGCTTCTGCGGCGGCTTCAAATGCCGGTCATGACGGGGTGGACGGACTGAGAGGAGAAATGAACAGTACCGAATCCACCGGCGGCAATTCCGTTGCCTCCAGTGATATTTCCGGCTCGGACAAGGCGAGCTCAATTACTGAAACACGGGATAATAATTTATATCCCCCAGAGAAAAGTGAGGCCACGCAAGCAACAGCAGAGGGCGCACAGGAAAAGCAGGGGAGCCTTGAAAATGGCACAATCCCGGAGGATATTCCCTCTGGCCAGAATGATTCAATTCTGGAAGCACAAATCAGGGCCGCCGCCGAGGCCGAACAGGATCCGGCTAAAAAAGCAAGGCTCTGGAATGAATACAGACGATATAAGGGGCTGAAAATAATTGAAATTGAGCTAGACAGCGGAGAGTCAAATTGAAGATCATTTCATATTTTATATTGGTTACATACTGTTCATCATTATTATCCGGCTGTACCACAACAGGGAACAGCACCGGCAATGGCAGAGTTGGTCCCGCCAGCAGTTCAAACCAGACTGTCCCCCGGCAGGTAAAAGTTGAAAAACCTGCCTTGAAACTGGACGTTGTGGTGCCGGTCATGAACCCCGGAATTCCCGAAGATTATGATGAAAAAAATATATGGCCGGAATTGCGGCGGGCAGAGGCAAACAGATTTTCCATTTCCCTGAAAACCGCCCTCGAAAACACCGGCAAATTCGGCGCCGTAAGGGTCACCCCGGATCAAACCGCAACCGGTGACCTTTACGTGATGGGAAGAATAAACAAGTCAAACGGGGAAGATATAGAGATTGCCATTGAAGTAATGGATATTTCCGGCAGAAGATGGCTAAAACAGAAATTTAGCCACAGGGTGAAGAAAAGAGATTTCAACACGGCCAGAAAGGGGAAGAATTACGATGTCTATACCCCTGTTTTTCAGGAAATAGCCAAAGCCATTGTCAAAAAACTGAAACGGCAAAACTCAAAAAGATTAGCCCAGCTGCCCTCAATCAAAGAGATGAGATTTGGTGCAAATTTTTCAGAGGAAGCTTTTTCACCCTATATTAAAGAGAAAAGAGGACGGTTTTCCCTCAATGGATTGCCGGCGGAAGATGACCCCATGCTGGTTCGTACCCAGGCTATATGGGTCAGGGATCAGCTCTTTATAGACCGTTTGCAGGATCACTATGAGACATTTAACCTGTCCATGGAAGAAAGCTATCTGGTCTGGCAAAAACAGAGTTATGCCGAATCAGTTTCTGAGAGAGAGGCCAGAAGAAGTGCCTCCACCAATGGACTGCTCGGCATTCTGGCCGTCATTGGTGCGGTTGTCATTGCCAGCAAAACCAATAGCACGACAGGAGCATATGCCGCAATAGGCACCGGTGTGCTTGGCGCCAGCCTGATTTCAAAAAGCTTCCGCAAAAGCAAAGAGGCCAAGATTCACCGGGAAGCTCTTTCCGAACTGGGCAGTTCTCTTGACATTCACATGGCACCGCAGATTGTTGCTTTTGAGGAAAAAACGGTGGAATTAACCGGTTCCGCAAAAGATCAATTCACCCAGTGGAGAGACTTTCTGGGACAAATTTATCTGACGGAAACGGTGGCGACGGAGCTGGAGCCTGTGCTTTAATGCGAATAAGATGAACCAACTGGATAAAGTAAAATCTGAAGCCAGAAAACAAATAAAGAACCGAACGATCGGGGTCGGGATCGTGGCTGTTGCAATGGCTTTACTGGTGATATTTTCTTCCGGGATGACCCGCGATGACCCCCCCTCCGTTGCGGACGATGTTACGGCTGAAGAAAAATGCTCTTCTGCGGACGGCAAAAAAGCTGGCTGTGTCACCATCGATGATTTCAGAGATGAATTAAAAAAATTTGAAACTGAATTAGAGCCGCAGCTTGCCATAACCCTCGAAGGTGACTGGAACATAAGGCAATTAAGCCAGATCACGGAATATAAAGGCCTTGCGCTCAGAGCATTCTCGGCAGGGAATTATAATTCCGCCCTCAGTCATATAAAACAGGCCGGGCATATAGCATCATCTTTAATAGAAACCGCCCGGCAGAAATTTGAATTCAACTATTCAGAGGCTTTTTCACAGTTTGAAAAAAATCAGTTTTTACCAGCTATGGAAAGCATAAATGATGCGTTAAAATATAATTCCGAAAATGTTGCGGCGCTAAAACTTAAGGAAAGAATAATGGTGTTGCCACAGGTTCTGGACTTAATGGCTGACGCAGGGACAGCCAGAATTGAGAATAATCTTGTCACCGAGAAAAAACGGCTTGAAACTATCCTGCGGCTGGACCCCGCAAGAAATATCCAAAGACAAAGATTAAAGATTTTGGCACAGTTGATCTCGGAACAGAAATTCCAACGGCTTATTTCCGGTGGATTTGCCGCCATCAGCAAAAGAAATTTAAAAACGGCACAGGCCTCTCTGACCAAGGCCCGGAGCATTTTCCCCAACAACACTGAGATAAAATTACTGCACAAGGAAGTCAAAGACCTGACGCTAGAACTTGAAATGGAAAGAACCCTGTCAAGGGCCGTCAGTTTTACACAAAATGACAAATGGAATTCCGCACTGGCCGCATTCAAGAAGGCTCTGGCCATGGATGAAAGTAACTTAACCGCCATTGAAGGGACTAAAATTTCAAGCCGCATGGTCAATACCATCAATGACATGGCCTCCCTCATCAATAAACCGGAAAGGATTACCTCACCGGAAGTCAGGATGTTTGCCAGGGCTTTTCTGGAAAAGGCCGATAACCTGAAATCCCGCAGCCCGTCACTGACGAAAAACATTGCCCTGTTGAAAGACCTGATAATGGCATCGGAAATACCCGTCGATGTGAAACTGTTATCGGACAATAAAACGGATATTTATTTACGCAATTTCGGGGCGCTGGGCAGAACACATCAGAAAATCATTCGACTGACACCGGGGAATTATTATTTTGAAGGCAGACGAAAAGGGTTCCGGTCCAAGACAGTAACCTTCCACGTTCCTCTGGCACCTTCCCACAGCCTCGCCGAAATAAGGATTATGCTTGATGAACAACTCAATCCATAAAATTCAGGCGGCGCAAAAAAAACAAAGGCAAAGAATAACCTTTGTTTTCCTTACTCTCATTCTCGGTTCCGTTTTAATTCTGGCATTTCTTGTCATGACAAAGGGAATAAAACTTGAAATAATCCCAAAGGATGCCAGCGATACGGCGGAAATTAACCTT
>NVTJ01000093.1 GCA_002401545.1 Alphaproteobacteria bacterium | reverse complement strand
CCGGCTGGCCTCCTCTGGCGATGGCGATCTGCGCTGGATGCTCGGGGCCTATTTCCTCGATATTGATCGTCAGGTCGGCGTTTCCCTGAACCGGGACAGTGGCGATACCCCTATCCGGGGACTATTTCAGGCCAGCGGGCCTAACAAGACGGCTTCTTTGGCTTTTGATGATTTCGACAGTCAGGTCTTTGCAGTTTTTGCCCAGGTAGAATATGACGTTACCAGCGATGTCGAACTCTCTCTGGCCCTGCGGTTTGATACTGAAAAACGTGAAGTGTCCAGCCTGGTGCCCACCGATGTCAGGCAATCAGTCATTGATTTGAATTTCGATGGCGTCTTCGACGACCCCCTGAATCCCGGCCTGAGCTTTGACCTTACCTCGATCGGCACCATACCAGACAAGGAAAGAACTTTTTCCCAGCTGGAGCCAAAGGTTGCCATAACCTGGGACGCCACAGACGAAGTAACCCTTTTTACCAGTTGGGGCGTGGGTTTTAAAGCCGGTGGCTTCAATAACTCCGGCAGCCAGGCGATCATTGACGGCTTTATCAACGGCTTTATCAACGGGGGCATTGGAATATCTTTCGCCGATGATCTCGGGGTTCCGCTACCGGTGATCACCGATGATTTCGAGAAGGAAACCTCAAGTGCCTTTGAACTGGGTTTCAATGCACAGTTCCTTGATGGCCGACTACAGATGAATGGCGCGGCATATTATACCCGGGTGACAGACATGCAATTCTTTGAATTTCTGGTCGGGTCCTTTGGCCTGCTTCGCGTGGTCTCCAATATTGACACGGTTGATATATTTGGTCTTGAGTTTGGTTTCACCGGGCATTTAAGCGAGCATTTCAGAATCTTTGGTGGGGCAAATTATACCGACAGCGAGATTAAAGCCAATAGCTCGCGTGCCGATACCGTCGGCAATAAATCACCCTATACCCCGGATTACACCATAAATATCGGCAGTGATTTTGATTATCCCATTACGTCATCTATCAATATAGTTGCGCGGGTGGATGCTCAATTTATCGGGCAGACCTGGTTCCATACGGTACAGGAAGGGCAGCGGCCTACCATCTTCCAACCGCTGTTTGAGCTTGGGTTTGGGACGGGTGCCGGGGCGCTGGGCATTGCGGATTTCTCCAATGCGCAGCGTGATTCATATTATACGGTGAATTTGCGCGGTGGTTTTGAAGGCGAAAATTGGTCCTTAATAGGTTTTGTCTCAAATCTGACCGACGAAAAATTTCTCGAAGAAGTGATCCCGGCGCCTGAATTCGGTGGATCCTTTAATCATCCCGGAGCCCAACGGCGTTATGGCGTAGAGCTCAGTTTTAAATTTTAATTTTGCATGACTAAAACCGAGACCATAGATATTATTGTCCACGGAACCGCAAGCGGCCCCGATTATCATCGTCTGGTGACTATTCTGGCTTTAAAGAATGTTCCGTGGTCCTTCTCCCCTCGCCCGCCTGCAATTCTCAAAGGCCTCTGCGATGACTTTCCGATCATGCAATACGGTCCCTGCTATTTTGAAGGCTCTATAATCGCCACCCTTGCCCTCGAACAACTACAGCCAAACCCAAGCCTTTTCCCCAATGGCAATTGCGGTATGCCGCTGGCCCTAAGCTGGTGGAGTGACAGTTTCTATAAGAGCGGCAATGACCCAGCCCTACTGCAAAAAAATTGTGTTCTGATCTCCCGACAAATCGCCGATGGCCGCTATTTTCTGCAGGGTGCCACACCGGGCCTTGCCGACGTGCATAGCTTCGCCCCCCTAAAAGCCCTGCAGCATGACGGACACGATATTTCATCCGTGCTTAAAGCCGATTCTTTGTTGCAGAGCTGGTATCAAAGAATGGATCAACTGGCACCAGGYGGAAAAACGGCCACCCTGCCCCGGATTTCCTCCACGGATTATCCGGAATGTGATCTCATCTCTGACAAGATCATCCTGAAGGACAGCCATATCATTCTGTGGAAAAACTCTTTTCCCAAAAAATAAGCCCGGAGCCTACGGCGCAATCGGTGCAGGAAGGCCTGTTTCTTCCCTGCAATTGGCCCGCAGTTCTTCATGGCTCGGCCCGAAGTTAAACACGTCACTGCTGATCTGAGGTGTCATCTCAGCCCGCAGGCTTATGGTCGCCTCTTGATCTACCGTACCATCATCCTTGATGACCACACCGTAAGAACCAGCGCCTTCAACAGTGACAAGGCCGCGTTTGACTTCCAGCGCCACAAGGTCGGCATCCCGCTCCAGCGGATTGCCCCATCCGCCACCACCCCAGGTGATATAATGCAGCACATCATCTTTATGAACCGCAATATTATCCACCTTGGACCCCAGTACTTCTTCACTGCCATCAGCCCGGATCATCAATTTGCGTGACCGCATCCCCGGCGCACCGCCGTTGACGCCCCACGGATAGGTAAACCAGCGGTCATCATGAATCGAAATATTGCCGTCCTGCAAAAACCGGTAAGCCATCAGGATACCATTGCCGCCCCGGTTAAGGCCGGCCCCGCCCGAATCGGGAATGGTTTCATAACGGTCAATGCGCAGGGGGAAATATTTCTCCAGAAACTCATTGGGAATATTGGTGAAGCCCGGCCACAGGCTGTGACCGTCGGCACCATCGCCGAACGGACGCCCGGGAATACCGCCAAAACCAATCTGGAACAGTTGAAACCATTCGCCGGTCTTCTCGTCATTGCCGGAAAACATCAGATGAGGACTGGAAGAGAACCCAGCCGCATTAAGGAATTCAGGCTGGCGTTGGCCAAGAAGCGCCCCCAGCACATCAAAAATCCGTCCCAGCGCATGGGTCCGGCACGACAGGGCCGCCGGGAATTTCGGCTTGAGCAGTGATCCATCGGGAATACGCACTTCAACCAGGTCATAGAAACCGTCATTAAACAAAATCTGGGGATCAAACACCATGATCATATAGATGCCGAAGAACATCTTGAGCATATTTTCATTGAGATAAAAGTTAATGGAACTGGCGGATTGCGGTGAGGTTCCGTCAAAATCCAGAATAACCTTGTCGCCTTCACGCCACATGGTGCATTTGATCTTATAGGGACCGAAACCCATACCATCATCACAGATAAAGTCTTCAAAGGATACTTTTTCTTCACCGATGCTGGAAGTGAACAGGGTCGACATGGCGCGCTTGTTACGACCAAGCAGGTCTTTGGTGGCGCTGATATAAACATCATCGCCAAAACGCTTGCAGATTTCAATCACCCGCTTTTCCGCCGTGCGACAGGACGCGAGCAGGGCATTGAGGTCAGAGCGGCACCATTCCTTGGTACGGACCTGATGCAAGACCAGTTCCACCAGATCTTCCTGATAGACACCTTTTTTGTAAATCTTTACCGGTGGTATACGAATGCCTTCCTGAAAGATGGAATTGCCGTCCGTGGGCAGCGATCCCGGGACCTTGCCGCCCACATCGGTCTGATGACCAAACATGGCGGACCAGGCAATGATGCGACCATCATGATATATAGGGATCAATATCAGCCAGTCATTATTATGGCTCACCGCCCCTTCACAGCTATAGGGGTCAGACAACCAGATCACATCGCCTTCTTCGATGGTGCCGTCATAATTTTTCAGGAAGCCATCGATGAAGCTGCCGAACTGGCCCACCACCATCTTGCCGTCATGATCCGCGATCAGCGGGAAGGCATCACCCTGTTCACGAATGCCGGGAGACATGGCGGTACGAAACAGGGTTGCGTCCATTTCTTCACGGGCATTGCGTAGCGCGTTTTCAATAATATCAAGCGTGACCGGATCAACTTTCACCGGATCAAAGGCCGCCGTATTCGTCTGTAAAATTTGTGCTGTCATGAGAGCGTCCTTTATACCGGGTTGATCAGGATATTGCCGTATGTATCAACATCGGCAACAAAGTTGTTAAGAATGACTGTGGTGGAATCCATTTCCGTCACAATGGCCGGTCCCATAATCCTGTTGCCGGAACAGATCTTGGTACGGTCATAAATAACCGCGTCCTGCCATGCGCCGTCCACATACATTTTGTGGTCGCTGGTTTTGGCGGCGACCGGGTCTGCGCTGCCCACCGGAATTTTTTCCGGCAACACGTCCACTGACTTGCCTTTAGCTACCGCACGAAGATTGACCAGTTCATGTTCCGCTGACAGATTGAAGGTGAACAAGCGTTCATGCTCTTCATCAAAGCTCACCAGCAGTTTTTCAAGTCCGCCGCCTGCTTTAAAGGTTGCCGGATCAACACTGAGGGGAACTTCAAAAGCCTGCCCATGATAACGGATGTCAATCTCGTAGCTATATTCCTGGTCCTCAAGGCTGACACCTTCTTCAAGAATGTCTTTGGTTACCACGGCGGTCATTTCTTCCATAATCGCTGCCAGTTCCGCATCATTTGTATCACTGCGCCGCTTGTTAAAACTGCGCGCGGTTTCAATGCGCACCTGTGTGGTCGCGTCGCCGTAAGCACACAGCACACCCGGACTTGGCGGAATGATCACCGGCCAGCTGCTCATCAGCCTGCCAATGGCATTGGCATGAAGCGGCCCCGCCCCGCCAAAGCCCATCAGGGCAAATTCACGCGGGTCATACCCCTGCTGCACCGATACCAGACGCAGCGCACCAAACATGCTTTCATTGACAATATCAATGATACCGGCAGCGGCTTCATACACATCAATCTTCAAGGCATCGGCAATGGTCTGCACCGCAACTCTGGCACCTTCGCGGTCAAGCTCCATAGCACCACCCAGCAGGGACACCGGCAAATAACCCAGCACCACATTGGCGTCGGTCACGGTGGGCAGCGTACCGCCCTTGGAATAGGCCACCGGCCCCGGCACCGCCCCGGCTGATTCAGGACCAACCCGAAGAGCGCCCGTAAGCTCCGGCACATGGGCAATGGAACCGCCGCCCGCCCCCACGGTACGAATATCAAGGGAGGAAGCGCGAACCGTGAGGTTCCCCACAGTGGTTTCCCGCCGAAGTCGCGCTTCCCCATTTTCAATCAGCGCCACATCCGTAGAAGTGCCGCCCATGTCAAGGGTAAGAATATTCTTCAGGCCCGCATATTTTGCAATCCACAAAGCCCCGGTCACCCCGCCCGCAGGACCCGACATCAACAGATTCACCGGCGCATTCTCAGCCTTTTCAGAAGACATCAGCCCGCCGTCGGAACGCAACAGGTTCAGATGACCCGTCATGCCCCAGCTTTGCAGTTCACGACGCAGATTTTGCACATAACGCGCCACAATCGGGCGCACGGCGGAATTGGCCACCGTGGTCAGGGCCCGTTCATATTCCTGCATTTCCGGCAGAATGTCAGAGCTGATGGAAACCGGAATATCCGGCATTTCTTCAGCACAAATCTCAGCAACCCGCTTTTCAGTAATATTATTAAGGTAAGAATTCATCAGGCATATGGTTACCGCCTCGACCTTCTCGTCTTTCAACTGTTTAATTCTGGTGCGCAGTCCCGCTTCATCAAGCGGAATGACCACGTTACCTTCGGCGTCCATGCGCTCAATAATCTCTATGGTGCATTCCAGCGGCGCCAGTGGCTCGGGCTTTGGCCAGATGATCCAGCCGGCAAGACCACCGGGCACCAGGGAACGGGCGATCTGCAATATCTGACGGAAGCCGTCGGTGACAATCAGGCCAACCCGACAATTTTTGCCTTCAAGCACCGCATTGGTGGCCACCGTGGTACCATGCAGAAAGTGACTGATCTCATCCACGCTGATATTTGCTTCCGCACAGATTTTCCGGGCACCGCTGATCACGGCAATGGAGGGGTCTTCCGGGGTGGAAAGAACCTTGGTTCGCCGGGTTTTTCCCGTCGCCTCGTCAATGACGATGAGGTCGGTAAAAGTACCGCCTACATCAACCCCTAATCGATATGCCATATGTCTGCATTCCTCGTTTTTAAAATCCAAAGTTTACGCCTGATGCCGAACGGGAAAATCCCCCGCCCTGCTCACCAGTGACGGCAGAACCCTGCCCAGCTTTCCTGCCATCCACTGGCTGTTTTCAATCAGGGATTTCAGAGATATTCCCGTTGCCACAGATGACCTGTTCAATAAATAAATTAAATCTTCGGTGGCAATATTACCCGTCGCATCAGGCGCAAAGGGACAGCCGCCAATGCCGCCCAGACTGGCATCCAGCGTGACCGCCCCGCCTTCAAAGGCAGCGTAAGCATTGGCAATGCCGGTATTGCGGGTATTGTGGAAATGACCACGCAGGGGGATATGAGGGATTTTTTCTTTCAACGCGCCGAATAAATCACGCACCTCCCCCGGCACCCCGACCCCGATGGTATCGGCCAACGCAATTTCCATCGGCTCGCTTTCAGCCACCCTTTGGGCAATATCAATGATTCTCGCGGCCGGCACTTCGCCCTCATAAGGACAGCCAAAGGCCGCCGCTATGGTGACCCCGGCCAGTTTTCCATGGGTGCGGGAAAATTCGAGAATATCCGCCACCGCTTTATGACCTTCTTCAATAGTCTGCCCCTGATTTTTCTGACCAAAGGTTTCGCTGGCCACCAAAACACAGCCAATCTCATTAACTTTGGTCTTCACTGCACGCTCAGCCCCACGTAGATTAAGCACCAGACCAATATAGGAAACATCATCCAGATCAGGCAGCATCTCAAGCAAAGCCTCCGCATCTGCCATCGCCGGGACGCGCCCGGGGTGGACAAAGCTCGCCACCTCAAGGCGCCTGATCCCGCTTTTTATCATACGACCTATGAATTCAGCCTTCTCCTTTGTCGAGAAAAAAACGGACTCATTCTGCAGGCCATCGCGAGGGCCAACCTCAACAATATTAACTTTTTTGCGATGCATTAATTACTCTCAACAATATCAACCATATTTTATCTGGTGGACAAAAATCAGAATTGACCGTTCTCATTATTTCTTAATCTATTTTGTATACAATAAAATTTATTACCTGTATAGGCAAAATTAAAATTACTCGAAAATAAACTTCAAATATTTATTCTGATGCCTGAATTATAAAGGTTGCCAAAAAATATTGTTATGAATAGTTTAGAGTCTTTGTGCTTTAATTTGACTCAATTTGATGCCGCCCTGTTTTTTGTGGGTCGGCGAGGCCTGTGGTGCGATGCGGCGCATCGGACAAAGGGCACTCCACCCCCACAGGCAAACAGGGTGATCACTGCAGGCCGGGTTCTTTTGCGCTGCGGCTGAAGCACGCCGTTTAGCACATTGCTTATTCTACCATTTTTTAAAGGAGGGACTTCAATCCCTACAGACAAATCAGTTTATTTTGTATACATTAAGAGGGGTATTAAGCATATCCACAATATTCCTGATCTTCTTTGTCCTGCGTCATATTCCTCTGGCAGACGCCGTCAGCTGAATAATTTATCCAGATAATCGAGGGTTTCCTGACGCGAGACAACATCACCATATTTACTGTCAATATCAAACAAATTGGCATTATGCGGATCAGGGTGACGGTCGCCGACACATTCTTCGACCACCATCGGACGGAAGCCATACTGAATGCAATCTACCGCCGTGGCACGGATGCAGCCGCTGGTCGTACAACCCGCCATCAAAACCGTATCAATATTCAAGGCGTTCAGGGTGGAGATCAGGCTGGTGCCAAAAAAAGCTGAAGCATATTGCTTGATAATAATAGTTTCGGACTCCAGCGGTAGCACCCCATCACAGAAATTGGCCAATTCATTGTCTTCAACCAGACACTCCAGAACCGGTGCCTTTTTGATCCACATCCCCGCATCGGCAAATGTTTGGGGATGATAACGAACCCTGGTATGAATAACCGGAATATCATGCCGTCTGGCGGCAGCTAACAAATCAACACTTTCCTGCACGGCCCCAATAACACCCGGCGCAAAAAGTGGCGATCCTTCCGTCGTATAACCCTTCAGAAAATCAATCATCAATAAAACGGGCTTTTTGCCAAAACCAAGTTTATTCCCCCATATATTTTTATAATTGTCCTCTGCAGACTGGGTCATTTTTCTTCCTATATCCTATTCAAATTCAAAATTCTCTTTAACGGCAGGCGACGGTCAGGATGATTTTATCATTATGACTGACCCTGGCTTTATTTCCCTCAAAAATTATTATCTGATTTTTCATTATTTGTATACAAAAAAATATCTTTGGCAAAGCTGGAATTTTTAATTCATTCCCCCTAATGACGCACTATCCTAATGTTTATAAAGCCGGCATATTATTTTCAAGGCCATAAGTGTGATAAACTTTATAAATATTCTTGCTTTATAATAAAAAATATGTATACAAAATAATAAGCGCCGAATGAATATTCATAATTCATAAAACGCAATTTTCGGCCTTGGCTAAAAGAAAGATAACACCATGACACAACAGAAAGATAGCTTATTTGGACCCTTAAAGGATGTCCGGGTTATCGAGCTTGGTCAACTTTTGGCGGGCCCTTTTTGTGGTCAACTGATGGGAGACTTTGGCGCAGAAGTCATAAAAGTAGAACAGCCGGGCTCCGGCGATCCCCTTCGCACATGGGGGCAGGAAATTGTTGACGGTCAATCGCTGTGGTGGCCGGTTGTCGCCCGCAATAAAAAATCCATCACCTTGAATCTGCGGGTCAGGGAAGGTCAGGATATTGTCAGGGAACTCATTAAAAAAGCCGATATTCTGATCGAGAATTTTCGCCCCGGCACTATGGAAAAATGGGGGCTGGGTTATGAGGAGCTGAAAAAAATCAATCCCGGCCTGATCATGGTCCGGGTGTCCGGTTATGGCCAGACCGGCCCCTATGCCAAAAAATCCGGCTATGGTTCCATTGGCGAGGCTATGGGTGGCCTGCGCTATGTGGTTGGCGATCCGACAACACCGCCAAGCCGCATGGGAATCAGCATCGGTGATGAGCTGGCCGCCGTATTTGCCTGTATTGGGGCCTTGATGGCATTGTACAACCGGGAAAAAACCGGCCTGGGCCAGATGGTTGATTCCGCTATTTATGAAGCGGTTCTGGCAATGATGGAATCCCTGATTACAGAATATGTCGAGACAAAATATATACGTGAACGCAGCGGAGCTGTATTGGCCAACGTGGCACCGTCCAATGTTTATCCGACAAAAGATAATATGATGGTACTGATCGCCGCCAATCAGGATACAGTTTTCAAACGCCTGTGCGCCGCCATGGACCAGCCGGAATTATTTGATGATCCACGTTATGCAACTCACCATGCGCGCGGTGAACGACAAGAGGAACTTGATGAGTTAATCACCACATGGACCTTAACTTTCACCACTGATGATCTTCAGACCAGACTAGATCAATTCGGCATTCCCCAGGGCAAAATCTACCGGGCGCCGGATATGCTGGAAGACCCGCATTTTCAGGCGCGGGAAGCCATTGTCAAGGTCAATCATCCCTTATTCAAGAAATTGGCCATGCAGAATGTTGTCCCCAAACTTTCCGGCACCCCCGGACAGATTAAATGGGCCGGCCCCACCCTCGGGCAGCATAATGACGAAATATACAGGGAATTGCTGGGCATGGCGGAAAATATTGTGAAAGACTTTGAGGACCGGGGCATTATCTGAAAAATACCTTGCCCACACAGATGAACGCCAAACGAGGTTTTTCTAAAGAATACAGCCTCTAAATATAGCTTATTCCGTATGGATCGTTCCTTCTGGATAAAAAGCCTTAAAAGCAAAGGCAAACGGGATGTGATGAACCACGTCTTTGCCGTTCCGTGTTACGACAACATTGCCAATATCTTTGCCTCTTTTGATAAAACGGGTATCCAAAGCAGAATTCTGCCCGGCCTTCCAGGTCAGCAGCAGGCCATTATGCTCTATAGTCTTTTTCTTTTTTATCAGGGATAGTGGCCAGGCCTCCGCACCCACCGCCACAACCCGGGCGAGCGCACGAACAGGAGAGTTATAATTCCCCTTGAACAAAAATGGCCAGCGGGCCGAATCATACTTCACATAAGGCGTTTTCCCATAGCGGTTCCTTTTTGGATTGCGCGGCACCAGAACCACGCCTTTCGGGTTATGCTCCTTGAACAAAGTAAAAGATTCAACCCGGGACGGTATCGCC
>NVTJ01000092.1 GCA_002401545.1 Alphaproteobacteria bacterium | reverse complement strand
GCCGCCCCGGTGGTCGCGGATGCCGTATTTTTCCATATAGGTGAAGTCGGCGTGGCCGGGCCGGTATTTATCCTTGATGTCGCCGTAATCCTTTGACCGCTGATCGGTATTTTCAATCATCAGGCTGATGGGGGTGCCGGTACTCATGCCCTCAAAGACGCCGGACAGGATTTTCACTTTATCTGCTTCGCGCCGCTGGGTCATGAAACGGTTCTGACCCGGCTTTCTTTTGTCCAGAAATGTTTGAATATCCGCTTCGTTAATGAGCAGCTTAGACGGCACACCATCAACGACACAGCCAATGGCCGGGCCGTGACTTTCCCCCCAGGTCGTTACCCGGAAAATATGGCCAAAGCTGTTATATGACATATTCTTGCTTTCTTAAATTAGACGAGGCTGATGTTTTTTTATACCAGACTGATGTCGGGGGCGTCTTCCCGTTTCATGCCCATAACATTATAGCCATTATCCACGTGATGATTTTCGCCGGTGACACCGCTGGATAAGTCACTGAGCAGGTAAACGCCGCTATTGCCCACTTCATCGGTGGTCACATTGCGGCCAAGGGGTGAGTTCAGTTCATTCCATTTCAGAATATAGCGGAAATCGCCGATACCCGAGGCGGCCAGGGTCTTGATGGGCCCGGCAGAGAGGCTGTTGACCCGAATTCCTTTGGTACCCAGATCACGGGCCAGATATTTGACGCTGGCTTCCAGCGCCGCCTTGGCAACCCCCATGACATTATAATGGGGAATGACCTTTTCCGCGCCGTAATAGCTCAGCGTGATCATGCTGCCCCCGTCCGTCATCAGCTTTTCAGCGCGCTGGGCAATGGCGGTAAAGGAATAACAGGAAATATTCAGGCTCATGGCGAAATTCTCAGGCGACGTATCCACGTAGCGCCCGGTCAGTTCTGCCTTGTCGGAATAGGCGATGGCATGAACCAGAAAGTCAATTTTGCCCCAGCGGGCTTCCAGTTCCTTAAATACCGCGTCAATTGACGCGCCGTCTGTCACATCGCAGGGCAGGATAATATCGGACCCGATGGATTCCGCGAGGGGGCGCACGCGCTTTTCCAGAGCCTCTCCCTGAAAGGTGAAGGCAATTTCTGCGCCCTGTTCGGCGGCTTTGCGGGCAATTCCCCAGGCAATGGAGCGATTGTTGGCAACACCCATGATGATGCCGCGTTTTCCGGCGAGAAGGCCATTATTTTCTGTCATTTCATTCCTCTGAGATTTTTTCTCATTCCTTAGCACAGCGTCTTCCTGAATATAGGGCTGATTTTACACATTTTCACATGTTATTCAATTGCGGGGATTATTTATTGTTATATTTTTCAGCCTTTGGTGATATAGCGCGGCATTCACTTCTGCCCCTAAAATATAGGATGCGCCAATAAAATAAAATAACATTAACGTGATAATAACTCCGGCAAGGCTGCCGTAAGTAACGTCATAATTACCAAAATGCTTCAGGTAAATGGAAAAGCCGTTTCCAACAATCATCCACAAGACAAGAGTGGTAAAGGCCCCCGCCATAACGGGTGTCCGGGCCGCCAGCTTGCGCGGCTTCAGGACAAAATAGGACAGGCACAACGCCCCGAAAATAAGACTGACACTCAGTGACAGTCGTGCCAGGTTCCAGACAAGTTTCCAGTCGGTCTCAAGGGGAATATAACTGATAAGTATTTTCCAGGCTACAGGACCAAATACAAGTATGGACATGCCGATAATAATGCTGCTGGCGGACAGGACAACAAGCAGAAGTCCTTCGGCCCGGCGGCGGATGAATGGCCTTCGGCTGACGGTGCCAAAGGCGCGGACAATGGCCAGTCGCGCCGTATCTATGGCCGAGGAACAAACCCATAAGGCGCCCAGAATACTGAAGGTCATGATGTTTTTGTCGGTGGTCCGGACCATTTTTTCAATGGGTTCGCGCAATACTTTGCTTACATCTTCGGGCATATGTTCAAATAAATATTCCAGGGCCTGTGGGCCGGCATCGGATTGACCAAAGAAGCCGGCAAGGGAGACCAGGAAAATGATAAAAGGGAACAGGGCCAGCAGGGTAAGGAAAGCCAGATATCCTGCCACCACCATACCGTCATGTTTCAGAAAGTTGGTTATGGCGTCAATCAGGAATTGAAAATTACGCGGTTTTTGGCTCATGACATATGTGATCTGACGTCCTGGGTTTTATCCTTGGCCCATTCCTCAAGGAGTTTTTCCAAAGCATCGTCCGGTTCAAGGGGTAACATGATCTGAAGTTTGACATATTGATCGCCCCTTGTTCCGGTTTTGGGATCAGTTGCCCCTTTGCCTTTCAGGCGCATCATGCGGCCAGAGCTTGACCCCTTGGGGATGGTCATGGCCACCGTTCCGTCAATGGTCGGAATATTGACTTTCCGGCCCAGGACAGCTTCTTCCAGTGTGATGGGCAAGTCAAGACGGATATCATTGCCGTCACAAGTGAAAAAGCCATGTTTTTTGATCGTTATTTCGATCAGGGCATCTCCGGCGGGGCCACCGCCCATACCGTCGTCTCCCTGTCCTTTAAGGCGTATTTTCTGGCCTTCCCTGACATTTGCCGGGATGGTGACATTAAGTGTCTTGCCATTGCCGAGGGTCAGGGGTTTCTTGCTTCCTTTTACCGCATCAAGAAAATCAACCGTGAGCCGGTAGTTTCTGTCCTGTCCTTTTTGACGGCGCGGCTGACGTTGTTGCCGGGCACCGCCAAAGATGGAGGCAAAAATTTCTTCCGGGTCAAAGCCATCACCAAAGCGGCCCGAACCCATGCCGCCTTGCCCCATGCCGCCGGGATGGGGATGAAAGCCGCCGCCGGCGAAGCCTTTTTCCGAACCATCGGGATTTATTTCCCCCCGGTCATAGCGTGCGCGCAGATCCTTATCGCGCAACAAGGCATAGGCTGCCGAAACTTCCTTGAAGCGGTCGGCGATCTTTTCGTCCCCGGCATTGATGTCAGGGTGCAGCTTTTTGGCTAATGTGCGATAGACTTTTTTCAGTTCCGCATCGGTTGATGACTTGGAAACGCCTAATACGCTGTAGGGGTCTTTCATGGCGTTAATTCAATTCATTATTGATTGGCGATTTTCCAGGTTCCGTCTGGCTGGCGGCAGGCTGTTCCGTAGGCTGTTTCAGTTTTTCCGCCAACATTTACAGTCTGTTGATATTCCCGGCAATATTCATTTGTCTTGTTGGTAAAGGCCGGTTGCGGGGTGATGGTGCCGGAATTTCCGCTGTCTGGATTTTGCCAGTTTGTTGTGGTGCCGGACGGGGTGCTTTCCAGGGAATACTGGGTGCGTTGCTGCATGGCCTGCCGGTCAGCCCGGTCAAGAGACCGTCCAACTTCCCGGCCAATATAAGCGCCCGCCAGGGTTCCTGCGGCAATGATAGCAACCTTACCTGTGCCATGACCGCCGATGGCGTCACCAATAACCGCACCACCAATAGCCCCAAGCAGGGTGCCGGACTCTTCTTTTGTGCAGGCGGCAACGGTGAGCGAGAAAGCAATGGCAAGTGATATTGTAACGGGAGCTTTCAGGTATGGGGCTTTGAAAATTGACATATAAATCCCTTTCGATTCAATAGATTGTATTTTCAGCTTTTTACGACTATATAACATATAAATTAAAATTGCCTATTGTAATGATAAATCTGGCATTTTTATGACAGATTTGAGGGTGCAGAGTGTCAGAACCAATTAAATTATTCAAGGCGTGGTTTGCGGCGGCCCATGAAGCGGAAGACCTTGCGGAGGCGGTGGCTCTCGCGACCGCGGATGGCCGGGGCCGGCCTTCGGTCAGGATGGTTTTGCTGAAAGCAGCGGACGAGAGGGGTTTCACATTTTACACAAATCTTGAAAGCCGTAAAGGTCAGGAATTGGCGGAAAACCCTTTTGCTTCCCTGTGTTTTCACTGGAAATCACAGAAACGGCAAATCAGAATTGAGGGGCCTGTTGTGCCGGTCAGGGACGCCGAGGCGGATGCCTATTTTGCCAGCAGGGCCAGAGACAGCCAGATCGGGGCCTGGGCATCCCGCCAAAGCCGCCCCATGAAGGGTCTGTTTGAATTTGAGGCGGCCATCGCCAGATATGTCGCCAAATATGCCTTTGGAGAGGTTCCGCGGCCCCCCTGCTGGTCCGGTTTTCGTCTGGAACCTGTGCGGATAGAATTTTGGGAAGACCGCAAATTTCGTTTGCATATGCGCCATGTCTATGAAAAAGACGATAAAAATCTTTGGGTGAAAGAGGAACTTTATCCATGATTGTTACGGATAAAAAACAGGGGGGGGAAGATAATTCTTCCCGTCTGATGGTTCGGGCGGCCAATGCGTCGGTGGCGGTGGCTTTTACGCTGATCCTGATAAAAACCTGGGCATATAATGTCAGTGGGGCGGTGTCCCTGCTCGGCTCCTTGCTGGATTCCCTGATGGATATTCTGGCGTCTTTGATCAATCTGGTGGCTATTCGTTTTGCCATTGTGCCTGCGGATGATGATCACCGTTTCGGTCATGGCAAGGCAGAGGCTATCGCCGGGCTGGTTCAGGCCATGGTTATTTTCCTGTCCGCGTTATTCCTTCTGATTGCGTCCGGGCGGAAACTGATCAATCCGGAACCTGTGATGGCGGCTGATCAAGGCATTGCTGTGTTGGTTATATCCATAATCCTGACGGTTTTACTGGTCATTTATCAGCGATATGTGATCCGGCAAACAGGTTCTGTGGCGATTGCAGCGGATCACCTGCATTATTCCGGTGATATATTGATGAATTTCGGGGTGATACTGGCCTTGTTTCTTGGCGGTTATATGCAGTATTATTTTGCCGACCCGGTGGTGGGAATCCTTGTTGCCGCCTATCTCCTGTATAATGTGAGGCAGATTGGCCAGAATTCTGTTGATATGCTCATGGACCGGGAAATGGAGGAGGCCGATAAGCTGAAAATTCTCAATATCATCAGGGCGCATACAGAGGTGCGCGGTATACATGATATGAAAACCCGCAAATCAGGCCTGAATATATTCATTCAGTTTCACCTGGAAATGGACGGCGATATTACCCTGAGTGAGGCCCATCATATTTCTGATGATGTGGAGGCTGAAATTATCGCCCAATATCCCGCAGCCGAAGTCCTGATTCATGCCGATCCGGACGGCCATATTGAGAAAGTATCCTTCACCGAGTAGGGAATAGGCTATATGGTTTCAGGGTCAGCACATGATTATTTCATCCATTCTACACGTGCAGAATGGATGAAATTAAGTACTCTAGTTTTTGGCTTTATCGACCAGTTGGTTTTCTTTCAGCCAAGGCATCATGGCGCGTAAGCTTTCACCGACCTTTTCAATGGGATGGGCTGCACCTTTGGCGCGGGCGGCTTTCAGTTTTACCTGCCCCACTTTGTTGTCCAGCATGAAGTCATTGACGAAGCGACCTTCCTGAATATCAGCAAGAATGCGCTTCATTTCCAGCTTGGTTTCGGCGGTGATGATCCGTGAGCCGGACATATAATCACCATATTCCGCCGTGTTGGAGATGGAATAACGCATATTGGCGATGCCGCCTTCATACATCAGATCGACGATCAGTTTCAGCTCGTGCAGACATTCGAAATAGGCCATTTCCGGCGCGTATCCGGCCTCGGTCAGGACTTCAAAGCCGCATTGTACCAACGCCGAGGCCCCGCCGCAGAGGACAGCCTGTTCACCAAATAAATCCGTCTCACATTCTTCCTTGAAAGTGGTCTCGATAACCCCTGCCCGGCCACCACCGTTGGCAGAGGCATAGCTCAGGCCAATATCATGGGCGTTGCCGGAGGCGTCCTGATAGACCGCAATCAAGGTTGGCACGCCAGCGCCTTTGAGATACTCAGAGCGCACCGTATGGCCGGGGCCTTTGGGGGCGATCATGAAGACGTCAAGGTCGGTCCGTGGCTCAATCAGCTTGAAATGAATGTTGAGACCGTGGGCAAAAACCAGTGATGCTCCCTGTTTCATATTGGGGGCAAGGTCCTGGGCATAAAGATCAGCCTGTAATTCGTCCGGCACCAGAACCATGATCACATCCCCCCATGCGGCTCCCTCGGCGGCGGTCATGACCTTGAACCCGGCCTTTTCCGCCTTGGTCCGGCTGGATGAATCTTCGCGTAGTGCCACGGCAATATCCTTGACACCGCTGTCGCGCAGGTTGGCGGCATGGGCATGGCCCTGACTGCCATAGCCGACGATGACAACTTTTTTTGTCTTGATCAGGTTAACATCCGCATCGCGATCATAATATACGCGCATTTATCGTCTCCTTTAGATTTTTAAGAATTTCTATAATGCCTGTGCGCCACGGGTCAGGGCGGCAACCCCGGTCCGCACCGCTTCCACCAGTCCCACATCCTCCATCAGGCGGATGAAGGCTTTTATCTTGTCAGTTTTGCCGGTCACTTCAAATATATAGCTTTCAAAACTGCTGTCGACAATCTTGGCCCGGAAAGCCTCGGCTATGCGCAGCGCCGCCTGTTGCTGCTCACCTTTGCAATGGATCTTGATCAGGGCCAGTTCACGCTCCACATGGGGGCCGCTTTCGGTCAGATCACCCACTCTATGCACTGGAACCAGTCGGTCCAGTTGGGCCTTGATCTGTTCGATCACAGGGGGGGTGCCGATGGTGACCACCGTAATGCGGGATTCTGTGCCTTGCAGGTCAACCGGGGCCACCGTCAGATGTTCAATATTATAACCGCGACCGGAAAACAGGCCGATCACCCGCGCCAGAACACCGGCTTCATTATCCACAATGATGGACAGGGTATGACGCTCGGCGAGCTCAATTTCTTTATGGGTATGATGCATGGTTTTTCTCCCGCAGCCTGTTAAACCAGCGCCGCGCCCCCTTCAAATTCTTTGATCTCTTCTTCATCGGGCAGGATCATCTCGTTATGAGCTGCCCCGCTGGGCACCATGGGAAAGCAATTGGCCAGCTTCTCAACCCGGCAATCCACAATGACCAATCCGTCCGTTTCCATCATTTCCCGGATGGCTCCGTCAAGATCAGCCGGCCTGTCCACCGTGATACCATGTGCGCCGTATGCCTTGGCCAGTGCCACAAAATCCGGCAGGCTTTCGGAATAGGACTGGGAATATCGTGCCCCGTGGTTCATCTCCTGCCATTGGCGCACCATGCCCATATATTCATTATTGAGGATGAAAATCTTCACCGGCAGACCATATTGCATGGCGGTGCCCAGTTCCTGAATATTCATCTGGATAGAGGCTTCGCCCGCCACATCAATCACCAAAGCGTTCGGGTGGGCGATCTGGACACCTATGGCCGCCGGGAAGCCGTACCCCATAGTGCCCAGGCCACCGGAGGTCATAAAGCGGTTGGGGTCTTCCAGTTTAAGATACTGGGCCGCCCACATCTGATGCTGGCCCACCTCAGTGGTAAAATAAACATCCTTGTCTTTGGTCAGCGCCTGCAATCTCTCCAGCGCATATTGCGGCATGATGGTATCTTTCGTTTTGGCATATCTCAGGCAGTCCCGCTCCCGCCATTTGTCTATTTCCGCCCACCAGTCCGCATAAGACTGCTGGCCCTTTTCAAGGATAGCCGCTTTCCATAATTTGAGCATGTCTTCGAGCACATGAGCCACATCCCCGACGATGGGTACATCAACCCGCACGGTCTTGTTGATGGACGAGCGGTCAATATCAATATGGATTTTTTTGCTGTTGGGTGAAAAGGCCTCCAGACGTCCGGTGACCCGGTCATCAAACCGCGCCCCGACGCATACCATCACATCGCAGTCATGCATGGCATGATTAGCCTCATAGGTACCATGCATACCCAGCATACCCAGAAACTGTTTGTCAGAGGCAGGATACGCCCCCAGACCCATGAGCGTGCTGGTGATGGGCGCCCCGGTGAGACGGACAAACTCCCGCAGCAATTGCGCCGCCGCCGGACCGGAATTGATCACCCCGCCGCCGCTATAAAATATCGGTTTTTTTGCCCCGGCCAGAATCTCAACCGCTTCTTTTATGGCACTGATATCACCCTTGACTTCCGGGCGGTAGCTCCGGTGTTTGATGGCACCGCTATGAATATTGGTGCTGGTGAATATCTGGATATCTTTTGGCACGTCAATCACAACCGGCCCTGGACGGCCGCTGGTGGCCACATAAAAAGCCTCATGAACGATCCGCGATAATTTATCCACATCCTTCACCAGATAATTATGCTTGGTACAATGACGGGTAATGCCAACAGTATCAGCTTCCTGAAAAGCATCGCTGCCGATCAGGTGGACCGGAACCTGCCCGGTAATACAGATAATGGGAATACTATCCAGCATGGCATCGGTCAGGCCGGTCACCGCATTGGTCGCCCCCGGACCCGATGTGACCAGAACAACGCCTACCTTTCCGGTGGAGCGGGCATAGCCCTCTGCCGCGTGAACGGCAGCCTGCTCGTGACGCACCAGAATATGGCGGATTTTGTCCTGAGCAAACAGCGCATCATAGAGTGGAAGCACAGCACCACCGGGATAGCCGAAAATAACCTCGACACCCAAATCCACAAGGGAATTTATGATGATTTCTGCGCCGCTATACGCTTTACCGGACATGATGAACCTTTCTCTGATCCTGTTTCTGTAGCCTGCCGAAGAAAACCTTATATATCTGTTTCCCGGAGCCAAGGCAACTGAAACAAATATATAGATTTCTCTATGATTCGGCGCACAATAGTAACATATTATTGCTTAGTCAAGCCATATTATTGTAATAATAGTATAAAAATATGTTAATTACTATATGAATATTACAATTTAAGGTGATTCCAGCTTCCGCACTGATTACGAAACCATGTCATCTGCCGTTTGGCGAATTGACGGGTGGCGGTCTGACTCAGGCTGATGGCTTCTTCCAATGTGATTTCCTCTGTCAGATAGCGGATTATCTGCGGCACGCCGAGGGATTTCATCACCGGTAAGGTGGGGGAATAATTTAGCGCCCGCAAGGCCCGAACTTCCGCGATGGCCTTGCCTTGCTCTATCATAAGGCGGAACCGGCTGTTGCACCGCTCATATAGTTCTGTCCGGTCCATGATAAGGGCATTTTTATGAATCATCACATCGTCGCGCCCGTCAAGCCCGCCGGTGGGCGGAATATCCTGCCAGTATTTCAGGGACTTTCCCGTGGACAGGATTACTTCAAGCGCACGGGAGATGCGCTGGCTATCACCGGGGGACAGCTTCTGCGCCATATGCGGGTCAAGCTCGCTCAGCCGCACGTGGGCCTCTGGCGCGGTTTCAGATGTTACCGTCTCCCGTATCTCGCGCCGGATGTCCAAGTCTATTTCCGGCACCGGCGACAGCCCCTCGGTCAGGCTTTTGAAATACAGCCCGGTGCCGCCCACCACAATGGGGATGGCCCCGCGCTGCCAGATATCCTCGATCACCATGATCGCCATATCCCGCCAGCGGTCGGCGGAACAGGGGTCATCACCCTTTAGGACGGCGTAAAGATGGTGGGGGCATTGGGCCATCTCCTCTGCGCTGGGCCTGGCGGTCAGGCATTCAAGTTCAGCGTAAACCTGCATACTGTCGGAATTGACAATTTCCCCGCCATATTTTTCTGCCCATCCGAGCGCGGTGGCGGATTTTCCGCTGGCGGTTGGCCCGGCCAGTAAAATTATTTTTTTCATGCTTTTCTTCATAACATTGAACTATATATAACAAGTTCTTAACAACTGCAAAAAAGGTTCAGAATATATGCGTAATCTTCTGACGTTGATTTCAAATTCGGCGACACCGGTTTTGACCGATGACATTGTGACCAGATACACTGCCAGACTTGAGGGGGTGAGCGCCGTATCATGGTTGTCGGAAGGCGTTGCGGTTGACCTGTGTTTTGATGGTGATCTGGAGGCGGCGAAAAAAGCCCTCAGCCCGGACCTGCTGATGGAAAATTTTGATTTCGGGTTTCAGGTGGCGGCAAGCCGGGTGAAAAATCTGCTGGTGGCCGATATGGACAGCACCATCATTCAATGTGAGTGCATTGACGAACTGGCCGATTTTGCCGGGCTGAAGGCAAAAATATCACGGATTACCGAAGCCGCCATGCAGGGCAGGCTGGATTTTGAACAGGCGCTCAGGGAACGGGTGGCTCTGCTCGGTGGCATGGAAGCCTCGGTTCTGGACCGGGTTTACGCCGAACGGGTGCGGCTGATGCCCGGTGCAGTGACCCTGATTAAAACCATGAATGCAAATGGGGCGAGAACGGTGCTGGTCTCCGGCGGTTTCACCTTCTTTACCAGCCGGGTCGCAAATGTTACCGGATTTCAGGTCAACCGGGGCAATATTCTGGACATAAAGGACGGAAAGCTGACCGGTTATATCCTGGACCCGGTTGTGGACAGCACGACCAAACTCAACAGCCTGATTGAATTCCGGGACAAGGCCGGATTGTCAGACGATGAGACTATGGCCATTGGTGATGGCGCCAATG
>NVTJ01000091.1 GCA_002401545.1 Alphaproteobacteria bacterium | reverse complement strand
AAAATTGATGCGCGGCGCTGTATCTCTTATCTGACGATCGAGCATGACGGTCCGATAGATAATGCGCTGCGCCCTTTGATGGGCAACCATATTTACGGATTCCTATATTTTCCGTTTCATCCATATGTGTCTGATACCGGCATCAAGAAATTCGTCGCCGTGGCTTTTGAAGCCCAGTTTTTCATAGAAATCAACAACTTGAATCTGCGCCCCTAGTTTCATCATTTTGACGGCGGGGTTTTTCTGGATGTCAGCCATGATAAATTCCATCAACTGCCGTCCGATATTTAAACCTCTGTGGGTTTTCAGCACCGCGACCCGTTCAATTTTGGCGACCCCGTCCGGGTAGCGGACACGGGCGGTGGCAGTGGCGGCATCGTTTGCCAGTAACAGATAATGATCCGCTTGTGGGTCAAGCCCGTCAATTTCTTCATGCCCGGAGACATTCTGTTCTTGGGTGAAGACGAGGGTGCGGATATGGAAGCACTTCTCCATATCTTTTTCCGTTGAAATTCTGAGGATTCTGATGTTGGTCATTTTTCTTTTATAGGGTCATGTCGCCGCATAAGCAATTGGATAAAATCTTCCTAATACTTAATAAATCATGAACGTGCGGTCTGTATTGTTGGCCCGTGAAAAGGAATGATGTGAAGGTTGGATGTTTTATCATAATGCTGCTTGGGTCAGGTCAGGCAGAGGCGGGTGGTTTGTCAGGAGAATTGTGGCTTGACAATCAGGATATATTTGTTTCGGGAAGACAAAAATATCACGGGCAGTTTGACCTGCGTTCCAGGCTGCCCATGGATGATGAGTTTATTCTCTCTAAAGTAACCGTCAGTTTTAAATTCCAGGATGACAGGGAATGGGTGAGCAAAGCCGGCCCGCACAGCCTGACAGATACCGGCAAAGTCATTCGCCACAGAAGACTTTCCCTGCGAAAAAGTCGGGCGGCAGGTCAAACGGATCATTATTATACCGCGAAAAGCATTATCTATCTCACCAATGAGGAAGAGGTGGCGGAACTGGCCATCGGCCGTAATATATATTATGCCACCACCATGCGCAGACGGGATGTCACCCGGGAAAGCCTGGGACAAAAAAGCATCATTCTCGGCACTTACAGTGATAGTGGTGACAATCACCGCATTAGGGAGCATCACCGCATAACGGAGTCGGTTGTGGAACCACAGCGGGACGGCTTTGACGGTCTCTTTGCCATAAGGCAAAAAAATCTGGATCTGGCTGTAGTGCAGGATCTGGCTCACAGGGGGGTGTTGGATTTTGAACTTGGCGGCAAAGGGGATTATATTTTTGTTGAGGCCACCCTAAAGTATGAAGGTTATGTTACCGGACCGGAAGTTATGGAGGATACGGCGTTCAGCGGGTCCTTCTGGCTGGCGTTGTTCGGCCTTCCCATAGGCGGCGGGTTGTTTTGGCGGAAAAGAATGGATCAGAAAAATCAGAAAAGAATTACCCGACGTAAAATTCCTGCACAAAGGGCTTTTTAGGCTTTGAATAAATCATTGAATTTCTGAACAGCGGCCTTGGGGCCCTGGTCATAGTCCCAAATTCCGCCACAAACCGCAAGGAAGTCAGCCCCTGCCTCAATCAGGGGGCTGGCATTATCCACCGTGATGCCGCCAATGGCGACACAGGGGGTCTCGAACAGTTCCGCCCACCATGAAATCAGGCTTAATTCTGCTGTCACGGTACCCGCTTTGGTGTCGGTTGGGAAAAAGGCTCCAAAGGCGACATAATCGGCCCCCTGTTCGGCGGCAATCATGGACAGATGGCGGCTGTTCTTTGCGGTGACGCCGACAATACAACGCTCACCAACAATTTCACGGGCTTGCGCATAAGACATATCATCCTGCCCCACATGTACCCCGTCCGCCCCGACTTCGCGGGCAATATCCGGGCGGTCATTGATGATGAAAGCCACCTCACGCTCGTGACAGACGGGCATCAGGACCTTTGCCGCTACGATAATTTCTGCGTCAGAGGCATCTTTCAGCCGTAACTGCACACTGGCCACAGGCCCACCCGCCAGTGCCTCTGTCAATTGTCCGGCAAAGTCATTCACATTGAATGCGGGTGGTGTGATGATATAAAGTTGTGTGCTTTCTATGTTATTTCTCCAGTATTTTCACACCGGGCAATTCCTTGCCCTCCATCCATTCGAGGAAGGCGCCGCCTGCGGTGGAAATATGGGTAAACTGTCCCGCCACCCCTGCATGGTTGAGCGCCGCAACCGTATCACCGCCACCAGCGACAGAAACAAGTGATCCCTGTTCAGTCAGTTGTCCGGCGGCTTTGGCCAGCGCAACCGTTGCCGCATCAAAGGGCTCAATCTCGAAAGCTCCCATGGGGCCGTTCCAGATCAACGTTTTGCAACTGGTCAGCATTTCAGCAAGGTCAGCCACAGTAGCAGGCCCCACGTCCAGTATCATCTCATCACTTGTGACCTCATCAAGGCCGATAGTGCGGCAGTCTGCCCCTGCTTTGAATTCTTTAGCCACCACAAGGTCGGTCGGCAGATGGATGGTGCAATTCTGTGCGGCAGCTTTGGCAAGGATTGCGCGGGCGGTATCCGCCAGATCATGCTCGCAGAGGGACGCCCCCACATCCACACCCTGCGCCGCAAGAAAGGTATTGGCCATGCCGCCACCAATGATCAGGTGATCCACCTTCTCGACCAGATTGGTCAGCACATCGAGCTTGCTGGAAACCTTGGCACCGCCAACCACCGCACAAAGGGGGCGGCGCGGGTCACCAAGCGCACTTTCCAACGCCGCCAGTTCTTTTTCCAGCGACAATCCCGCTGCGGACGGCAGCAGATGGGCAATGCCCTCGGTTGAGGCATGGGCCCGGTGAGCGCAGGAGAAGGCCTCATTAACATAAAAGTCGGCATTATCGGCCAGAGCCTGGGCAAAATCCGCATCATTGCTTGCTTCGCCCGCATGAAAACGAAGGTTTTCCAGCAGAAGAACAGCATCGCTCTCCATGGCGTCCAGAGTTTCTTTGATCACATTCCCAATACAGTTATCAATGAATACCACGGCTTTCTTGATGACATCAGATAGCGGCTGGGCCAATTGTTCCAATGACATTTCCGGAACAATTTTGCCTTTGGGGCGGCCAAAATGAGACATGATAATGACCTGTGCGCCTTTATCCATCAGGGCGAGAATGGTCGGGGCCACGGACCTGATGCGCGTATCATCGGTGACAATTCCATCTTTCATGGGCACGTTAAGGTCAGCACGAATAAGGACGCGCTTACCTTCAAGCGCGCCCAGATCTTCAATATTCCTGATTTGTACCATAAGGACTATAGTCCCGCCATGACAGCGGCTGTGTCTGACATGCGGCTGGAGAATCCCCATTCGTTATCATACCAGCTCAGGATGCGAACCAGATTACCGTCAAGCACTGATGTCTGAGAGGCATCAAAGCTGGAACTTGCCGGATCATGGTTGAAATCAATGGAGACAACGGGTTCCGTAACATACGCCAGAACACCCTTCAGGCGGCCATTTGCGGCGTCCTGAATAGCCTGATTGATCTCTTCAACAGAAGTTGACTTTTTGGCAATAAAAGTCAGGTCAATCATGGATACATTAGGCGTTGGTACCCGGACCGAGGTGCCGTCCAGCTTGCCCGCCAGTTCCGGCAGAACCAGACCAACTGCACGGGCAGCCCCGGTTGATGTGGGGATCATGCTCAGGCCACAGGCACGGGCGCGGCGCGGGTCACTATGCAGGGTATCCAGAACCCGCTGGTCACCGGTATAGGAATGAACCGTTGTCATAATGCCTTTTTCAATGCCAACCGCATCGTTAAGAACCTGTGCCACGGGGGCCAGACAATTTGTGGTGCAGGAGGCGTTGGAGACAATCACATCATCAGCGGTGATGGTCTCGTGGTTCACGCCGTAAACAATTGTTTTGGCAACATTCTTTGCCGGGGCGGAAATCAATACTTTTTTGGCACCGGCATCAAGATGGGCCTGTGATCCTTCGCTTGAAGCAAAAAACCCGGTACATTCATAAACAATATCGACGCCAAGGTCGGCCCACGGCAGGTCAGCGGGATTGCGTTCCGCCGTCACTTTGATGGGGTTGCGACCCAGATTCATCATATCGCCGTCCACATTAACCTCAAAGGGGAAACTTCCATGCACGGAATCCCGTTTCAGCAGATAGGCGTTCATATCAATGGCACCAAGATCATTGATGCCAACAACTTCAATATCATCCCGGCCTGATTCATAAATGGCCCGGAGGGCAAGACGCCCGATGCGGCCAAAGCCGTTGATTGCAACACGAATAGTCATAAGTATAGTCTCCGTTCTTAAAGTTTTCTTTTTACAGATGCCACAATGGCCTCTGCTGTAATGCCAAAATATTCATAGAGTTCTTCCGCTGGTGCCGAGGCCCCGAAACTGTCCATGCCGATGATAATACCATCCCGCCCCACATAACGTTCCCAGCCAAATTTAACCCCCGCTTCGATGGAGACATTTATATCGGCAGTTCCCAGTATCTGATCTTTATAATCCTGTGGCTGTTCATCAAAAACATCCGTTGACGGCATGGAGACAACACGGGTCGCAATACCCTCTGCCTGTAATGTATCACGGGCAGCGATGGCAAGTTCCACCTCTGATCCGGTGGCAATTATGGTGACTTTTGCCGGGCCATCAGCGGCGCGTAATTCATAGCCCCCTCTGGCCACCAGATTTTCATTGGTATGGGTGAGACGTACAGGCGCAAGGGCCTGACGGGTCAGGGCCAGAATACTGGGCCGTGTGGTATCCTGAAGCGCACAAAGCCAGGCCTCAACAGTTTCCACGGCGTCCGCCGGACGGTAAACCGCCAGATTGGGCATGGCGCGCAGGCTCATGAGATGCTCTACCGGCTGATGGGTCGGCCCGTCTTCACCAAGGCCGATACTGTCATGGGTCATCACATAAATCACCCGTTGTTCCATGAGCGCACTCAGGCGGATGGCAGACCGGCAATAATCGGTAAAGACCATGAAGGTGCCGCCGTAGGGGATATATTCCCCGTGCAGGGCCAGCCCGTTCATGACCGCAGACATGCCAAATTCCCGCACGCCGTAATACATATAACGGCCTGAGAAATCATCACCTGTGATGGTGAACTGATCTGTGCTTTTGGTCAGGTTTGATCCGGTGAGGTCGGCAGAACCGCCAATGGTTTCCTGAACGATGGGATTAATGAGGTTGAGCGCCATAAGGGACGCTTTGCGGGTGGCAACCTTTACCGGGTTTTCCGCCAGGTCCTTTTTATAGGTATTTATAATATCCTCAAGCCCCTCGGGAAGTTTTTTGCTCAGGCGACGGGTAAAGTCGGCCCTGATATCTTCCTCCAGTCCGTCAAAGGCTATTTTCCAATGTTCGGCCAGTTCCTGCGACCGTTTGCCAGCTTCGCGCCAGGCCAGCAGAATATCTGATGGAATTTCAAAGGGCGCATAGGGCCAGTCGAGCATCTTGCGGGCCGCTTCGATTTCTTTTTCCCCCAGCGGCGCTCCGTGGACACCGGCAGTTCCCTGCTTATTGGGTGCACCGTAACCAATGGTGGTGCGGCAGGCAATCATCGACGGGCGGTCATCCATCTTTGCAGCCTTGATAGCGGCATCAATTTCTTCCGTATCATGGCCGTTAATGGCCTGCACATGCCAGCCAGAGGCAGAGAATCGGGCAATCTGATCATCGGATACGGTGGCGTGGGTGCTGCCGTCAATGCAGATTTCATTGTCATCCCACAGCAGAATCATCTTACCTAGTTTCAGATGCCCGGCCATTGAAATAGCTTCGTGGCTGATGCCTTCCATCAGGCAGCCATCGCCGCAAATGACATAGGTATGATGATCAATCACATTTCCCATACGGGCATTGGATAGTCTTTCCGCCAGGGCGAAACCCACGGATGAGGCCAGCCCCTGTCCCAGAGGACCGGTTGTCATTTCAACACCGGCAAGTTCGTTCACTTCCGGGTGGCCGGCACAGGGATGATGCAATTGGCGGAAATTCCTGATGTCGTCAATGGTCGGCTTTTCATATCCGGTCAGATACAGCAGGGAGTAGAGCAGCATGGAGCCATGTCCGGCGGACAGGATAAACCGGTCCCGGTTGGGCCACTCCGGCCATGCAGGATCATATTTCAGATGTTTGGTGAACAGAACCGTTGCCACATCGGCCATACCCATGGGCATGCCCGGATGGCCTGAATTTGCTGCCTGTACGGCATCCATGGACAAGGCGCGTATTGCATTGGCCATACGGGAAAGTGAAATTGTCATATTTTTCTTAGCCGTTATAGATAAAAGAATTGATGAAAATAATATATTTTTTTACGGCGGCACAATGAACGTTTGTTGCTCTTACGTCAACCTGCATGTAAGATTTTATGTTAAATCAAAGGCTTCTGAATTGTTTTTAATTTTTTGACTTCAAAAGGGGCATTTTTTTTGCAACAATGAGTCTTAATTTCAGGGAATCAACATACCATGCAGAAAAATACAATGAGTGGACAACAGGCAGGGTCAGCAGTGGATGAGGCCTTAACGCGTCTTGAACGTGTGCTGCTCAGCCGGACAGGGCAGGGTCAGGCCAGTTCCGGTGAACAGGCGGTTTATATTGAGCGGCTTGAGGAGGAAAACAGGCAGATGGCGCGTAATCTTGCTGAAATGAAGAAAAGCTGTATCGCTCTGAAAAATGGCTATGAGCTTTTGGAGGAAAAATGCGCGAAGCTGGAGAATGCCAATGTTTCGGCTGAAAAGGAACTTGTCGCCACCCTTCATGATCTTGACCAGATCATCGCTCGCAAAAGTCTTCATTAGGAAAAAAAATGGCTAATGTTATCGTAAAATTCAACAAACAGGAATATCATCTTGCCTGTCAGGACGGGGAAGGGGACCGTCTGGCCAAGCTTGCCGAGTATGTTAACAGCAAGGCCGGACAAATTGCCAAGGCCATGGGGTCGGTTTCCGACATCCGGCTTCTGCTGATGACGGCGATTCTGCTGGCTGACGAATTGGATGAAGCCCGCGACGGCAAGCCCATGGCAGAGAAAAGCACACAAGACAATGTGGACAGTCTGGAAAAAACCATTGCCCATACCATTAAACGTATAGAGGATATTACCCGGCAGGTGGAAGCCGAGGGGTAATATTTCTATTCTGCCTTGCGCCAGCGCAACACAGGTTTTCGCGCCGCCAAAGTTTCATCAAGCCGCCGCAAGGGGGCAAGGTATGGCGCACCGGTGAACAGATCCTTATTGCCGGCCTTTGCCTCTGCCACCAGATGACGGAGTGAGCCGATAAACTGGTCAAGGGACTGTTTGCTTTYGCTTTCTGTTGGCTCGATCAGCATCGCGCCGTGAACCACCAGCGGGAAATACATGGTCATGGGGTGATAGCCCTCATCAATCATCGCCTTGGCAAAATCCAGCGTGGCAACGCCGGTATCCGCCAGAAACCTGTCATCAAACAGGCATTCATGCATACAGGGGCCATCAAAGCTCACGGTCATGACATCCTGGAGTGATGCCATGATGTAATTGGCATTGAGCACGCTGTCTTCGGCCACACGGGCGAGACCGTCCGAACCGTGGGACATCATAAAGGCCAGCGCCCGGATATTCATGCCCATCTGGCCGTGAAAAGCGGTCATGCGGCCAAAGCTGTCCGAGCCGTCTTCCACATGCTCAACAAGCGCGAAACCATCCTTGCCATGAACCACGTAGGGTACAGGTGCGAAGGGGGCGAGGGCCTCTGACAATACAACGGGACCGGCACCGGGGCCACCGCCGCCGTGGGGGGTGGAGAAGGTTTTATGCAGGTTGATATGCATGGCATCAACCCCCAGGTCGCCGGGGCGGACCTTGCCGACAATGGCGTTGAAATTGGCCCCGTCGCAATAGAAATAACCGCCGGCATCGTGAACCGCATCGGCAATTTCAATGACATCGCGCTCAAATAATCCGCAGGTATTGGGGTTGGTCAGCATAATCGCCGCCACATCAGGCCCAAGTGCCGCCTTAAGAGCCGCAAGATCAACGCGGCCATCCTGGGTTGCCGGAATGGATTTTACTTTATAGCCACAGAGGGTTGCCGTAGCCGGATTTGTCCCATGGGCGGATTCCGGGGCCAGAACGATGGAACGGTTCTCGCCGCGTTTGTCCAAAGCCGCCCGAATAGCCATCAGGCCGCAAAGTTCGCCGTGGGCCCCCGCCTTGGGTGACATGGCAATGGCGGGCATTCCGGTCAGGGTCTTCAGCCAATGGGCCAGTCGGTCCATAACCTCCAGCGCACCCTGAACGGTTGAGACAGGTTGCAGGGGGTGAATGTCGGCGAGACCCGGCAGGCGGACAATTTTTTCATTGAGGCGCGGATTATGCTTCATGGTGCAGGAACCCAGCGGATACAGCCCCATATCAATGGCATAATTCATCCGGCTGAGACGGGTATAATGACGCATGGCTTCCGGCTCTGACAGACCAGCGAGGCCAATCTCATTATCACGGGTGATGCCGCCCAGGCGATCCTTAAATTCATGGCTATCAAAATCACCGATTTCTTCCAGATCAACGCCGGTGCGTTCCGTATCGCCGATTTCGTAAATAAGCAATTCCTGCTGTTCCAGCCCCCGGTTGCCGCTATGGGTGGTGAAATTGTCATGAGACAGTTCGGATGCGGTGGTGATGTCCGTCTGACGTCCTTGTTTATTAAGCATTTACCAGCTCCTTCAGTGCGCTGACCAGCCGGTCCATATCATCATTCGTCACGGTTTCGGTTACTGCCACAAGCATGCGATTTTTCAAGCTCTCATTACCCGGATAAAGCCGCGACAGGGGAATGCCGGCCAGAATTTCCTTGTTTGCCATCCCTTCGATGGCCACCGCCGCATCCATTGGCAGGGCGATGGTAAATTCATTGAAGAAACTGTCGTTCAGAACTTCAATGCCGTCAATGGCAGATAATTTATCGGCCAGTTTCACTGCCTTGGCATGATTGAGCCGGGCCAGATGACGGAAGCCTTTTTCGCCCAGCAACGTCATATGAATGGTAAAGGCCAATGTGCAAAGTCCCGCATTGGTGCAGATATTGCTGGTGGCTTTTTCCCGGCGTATATGCTGTTCACGGGTGGACAGGGTAAGCACATAACCGCGTCTGCCGTCCGCATCCACGGTTTCACCGCAAACCCGCCCCGGCATGGTACGAACCAGTTTTTGGCGGGTGGCGAGCAGGCCCACATAGGGTCCGCCAAAGCTTAAGCCATTGCCAATGCTCTGCCCTTCACAGACCACAATATCCGCTCCCATGGAACCGGGGGAGCGTATGGCACCCAGCGATACAACCTCGGTTACGACCACGATCAGAAGGGCTTTGCGTGCATGGAGGGCCTCTGCCAGTTTGCTGTAATCCTGTAAATTACCGAAAAAATCCGGGTTCTGGACCACGACACAGCTTGTGTCATCGTCAATCTGATCAATCAGGTCATCGGCGTTATAGACATCAACCGGATTAAGGACGGTTTCGTCATCGGTGTATTTGGTTGCGGTTCTGACCACATCAATATATTGCGGATGCAGGCTGCCGGACAGGATGGCGCGTTTCCTGCGGCTTGCCCGCCGTGCCATCAGTACCGCTTCGCCGCAGGCTGTGGAACCGTCATACATGGAGGCATTGGCCACATCCATACCGGTGATCTGGGTCACCTGTGTCTGGAATTCGAACAGGGTTTGCAGGGTGCCCTGAGAAATTTCCGGCTGATAAGGGGTATAAGCAGTGAGAAACTCACCGCGCTGGATCAAATGATCAACGGTGCTTGGCACATAATGGCGGTAGGCGCCGCCGCCGCAGAAGAAAGCATGTGATCCGGCGGGGATGTTTTTTTCTGCCATGGCGCGAAAATCCCGGTCCACCTGCATTTCCGACATATGGGCGGGCAGGTCTACAGGGTCTTTCAGCAGGGCGGCGGCCGGGACATCCCTGAACAGGTCATCAATATGACTGACCCCGATTTTTGTCAGCATTTCTGTACGATCATCCGGGCTAAGTGGTAGATAACGCATTTTATTCCAGTCCTGCTATGAAAGCCTTATAGCCGTCGGAATCCATGAGTTCTTTCAATTCATCGGCGTTGGAAAGCGTGACCTTGTAGAACCAGCCGCCGGTTTCTGCTTCGGCATTGACCAATGCCGGTTCGTCTTCGAGGGCATCATTCACGGAGATGACTTTGCCGCTGATGGGGGCATAGATTTCACTGGCGGCTTTGACAGATTCTACAACGGCAATCTCGTCACCCTTGCCATAAGTGGTACCCACTTCGGGGACTTCGACAAAGACAATGTCGCCTAGCGCATTCTGGGCATAATCGGTGATGCCAACAGTGCCGGTGTCGCCTTCGATTGAAATCCATTCATGTTCTTCTGAGTAATAAGTAGTCATTTTTTTGAGCTTTCTTATGGGTTTTTTCGATAATAACGTTGGGGGACAAAGGGGGTTTTTGCCACACGGGCAGGAATTTGTTTGCCGCGAAGGACAAGGAAAATTTCTGTGTCTATGGCGGAAAATTCAGGTTTTACGTAGCCCAT
>NVTJ01000090.1 GCA_002401545.1 Alphaproteobacteria bacterium | reverse complement strand
CCAATCATACGGTTCTGCCGGAAATAGCCCTGGCAAAAATCCGCAAAGATGCGCCGTTTGACAAGGTTTGCTATATCGGATGCGGGGTGACCACCGGGGTCGGGGCGGTGGCCTTTGATGCCAAGGTGGAGCCGGGCAGCAATGTGGTGGTCTTTGGCCTTGGCGGTATTGGCCTGAATGTGATTCAAGGGGCACGCATGGTCGGGGCCAATAAAATCATTGGCATTGATATTAATGAGGGCAAAGTTGAGATGGCCCGGAAATTTGGCATGACCGACTTTATTAATCCGCAGAAATCCCCGCAACTGGTAGAGGCCATTATGGACCTGACAAACGGGGGGGCGGACTATAGTTTTGAATGTATCGGCAATGTGAATACCATGCGTGCAGCGCTTGAATGCTGTCACAAGGGATGGGGCGAAAGTATCATCATCGGGGTTGCCGGTGCGGGCAAGGAAATTTCCACCCGCCCGTTTCAACTGGTCACCGGCCGTGTCTGGCGGGGCAGTGCCTTTGGCGGGGCGCGGGGCCGCACCGATGTGCCAAAAATTGTTGACTGGTATATGGACGGCAAGATCAATATCGATGACTTGATCACCCATACCATGCCGCTTGATGATATAAACAAGGCTTTTGACCTGATGCATTCGGGTGAAAGTATCCGCAGCGTGGTGCTTTACTGATCATGGAAAAATTATCGGAACATGGCTGTTTTGGCGGGCAGGTGGCTTATTACAAACATAATGCTGAAACGGTGGGCTGTGAAATGCGTTTCACAGTTTTCACGCCGCCGGGGGCCGGGGGTAAAAAATTACCCTTCGTGACTTTTCTTGCTGGTCTGACCTGCACGGAAGATAATTTTACCCTGAAGGCTGCCGCTTATAAAGAAGCGGCACAATCCGGCCTTGTGGTGATCGCCCCGGATACATCTCCGCGCGGGGATCATGTGCCTGATGACGATGCCTGGGATTTCGCCAAGGGAGCCGGATTTTATCTGGATGCCACACAAAGTCCGTGGGACAGGAATTACCGGATGGCAAGCTATATTGCTCAGGAACTGAACGGCCTTATTGTTGAGAATTTCCCTGCGGATGCGGCGCGGCAGGGTATTTTAGGTCATTCCATGGGCGGCCATGGGGCGTTGACGCTTTATCTTAAAAATCAGGATATATATAAATCTGTTTCCGCCTTTGCCCCCATAGTTGCCCCAAGCCAGTGCCCGTGGGGCCGTAAGGCGCTGAGCAAATATCTGGGGGATGACCCCGCAGTCTGGGCCGAATATGATGCCGTGGCACTGATGAAGAAATATGGCAATGCCGCCTCCCGGCCTACTATTTTGATTGATCAGGGACGGGATGACCCGTACCTTGAAGAACAGCTTAAACCGCATTTGTTTGAAGAAGCCTGCGTGTTCGTGGGTCAGAAACTGGACCTTCGTCGCCACGCCGGTTATGATCACGGATATTTCTTCATCCAGACTTTTATAGAAGACCATATTCGCCACCATAGGGAAATATTGTGAATAACCGCGCGGGCTGTTGCGTAAGTTTTCTTGCAATAGCCATTCTTGCCGGGACATCGGTTTTTGCGGAGGAGGCAGAAATAGAAGAGGTGACTTCGTCTGCCAGCCGTAGCGATAAACCCTTGTCCTCCCAAAGCGGAAATCTGACATTATTGGGCGGTGAGGAACTTTCTTTCGTCAAATCTACCCACTTCAGCGAGTTGGCAGTACGGGTGCCGGGGGTAAATTTCTCCCGCAATAACGGGCAGGAATATCTGGCTTCCATCCGTTCGCCCATCTTCACCGGTGCCGGCGCCTGTGGTGCTTTCTTGATGGCTCAGGACGGCATTCCGTTACGGTCGGCGGGTTTTTGTAATGTTAACGAGCTGTTTGATGCCTTCACCGAACAGGCCGAACGCATCGAGATTACCAAGGGGCCGGGGTCGGCGCTTTATGGCTCTAATGCCCTGCACGGCATGGTCAATGTCATCACACCGGCGGCCAATACGGACGATGGTCGCCTGACGCTGGAAGGCGGGGCCTATGAATTCATCCGCTTTAATTTTTCCAAAGGGGTGACAGCGGGAAACCACGGAGTTCGGGCCATGGCCTCGATCACTCATGATGGTGGTTACCGGGATCAATCCGGGTTTGACCAGCAGAAAATCAGCCTGCGCCATGATTATGCCGGGGACGTCTGGACCATATCGTCTCATCTCAGCCTGACCAATCTGGATCAGGAAACGGCGGGATTTATCACCGGAAAGGATGCTTTCAAAGACCGGGAGCTTGCCAAAACGAACCCCAATCCGGAGGCTTTTCGCAAAGCAAAGTCCCTGCGCTACTGGTCGCGGTTTTCCACTGATATAAGCGATGGTGTGCGCTGGCAGTTCACACCCTATGTCCGGGCATTGGATATGAAATTCCTGATGCATTTCCTCCCCGGACAGCCGTTGGAAGAAAACAGCCAGACCAGCATTGGATTTCAGAACGGGTTTTATTTTAACGAGGGCAGTGATCTTGAGGTCATTGCCGGGGTGGATGTGGAATATACCCGGGGGTCTTTGAAACAGACTCAGGAAAAGCCCACGGAAGGCTCGTTGTTTCTGCGGACAACCATCCCGACCGGGAAACAATATGATTATGATGTGGACAGCATCATGGTGGCGGCTTTTCTTCAGGGGGACTGGGCCATAGGCGAGAGGCTGCATGTTGTGGGCGGAGCGCGGCTCGAATATATGCGCTATGACTATACCAATAACATGATCAGCGGCCGGACGGATGAAAATGGCATCGCCTGTGGTTTTAGCGGTTGCCGTTACAGTCGTCCGGACAGTCGCAAGGATGACTTCACCGCCTTTTCGCCAAAGATAGGGCTTTTGTATAAATATCATGACAATCACGATATATATGTCAATTTGAGCAAGGCATTCCGGGCGCCGCAAGCAACGGAACTCTATCGTTTGCAGCGGGCGCAGCAAGTCGCCGACCTGAATAAAGTCAGTCTGAAAAGCATTGAGCTGGGTTTTCGGGGGCAGCAGGATGATATCAGCTATAATATAGCCTTTTACGCCATGAGGAAGGATAATTATATTTTCCGGGATTCGTCCTTCTTTAATGTGGACAATGGGAAATCAGACCATATTGGGGCCGACGTGATGATCAAAGTTGACCTCAGCGATAAATTAAGTATCCGGGGTAATGCGAGCTTCGCCCGTCATCGTTACCGGTTTGATCTTATCAGTGGTGGTGTCAATCTGAGGGGCAATGATATTGATACCGCGCCGCGCCATTTCGGCAGTATGCAGGTCACTTGGCGCCCCATACGCAGCCTTAAAACAGAGCTGGAATGGGTTCATATGGGGGCTTATTATCTTGACCCGGAAAACTTGCATGAATATGAGGGCCATGATTATCTGAATTTGCGGGCAGAGTTTCAGATCATGGACAGAAGTGAGTTTTTTCTTCGGATAACGAACCTTACAGATACAAAATATGCGGAACGTGCTGATTTCACCACCTTCACCGATGAGCGGTATTTTCCCGGAAAACCAAGGTCAGTCTATGCCGGTGTTAATCTTCGATTTTAGCAACCTGATATATGGCTTTCCCGAGTATTGAATTTCATACCATTAGGGTATCCGTGTTAATCTATATTTATACAAAGCCATATAATATTAAGTATATATTAGAGATTTTTGTTGAAGATAAAATGATGAAATATTTCATGTTATCAGTGCATAACCATGTGAGAACAATATGAGTAACATCATACAGTTTAACAGGGGGGCAACAATCAATGAAATTAATAGCACAAATTCTAATTGCATTAATCATCGGGGCTTTTGGGGGCGTTTATTTAGCCAATTTCATTTCTCTAAATAATAAAAACGTCACTGAGTCAAAACCCAGTCATACCATGCCGATTAGAGCTGATATTCAAGGTTATGCTATTGTGACAGATGGCGATACCATAAAGATTAATGGAACAAGAATCAGGTTTCATGGGATTGATGCCCCTGAAATGAATCAACCTTGCTGGAGAAATGACAACCAATATCAATGCGGCAGAGCTGCAAAAGATTACCTGACAGAATTAATCAATAACGAGCCTGTCATTTGTCAGTATCTCAGTGAGGATAAATATGGCCGCAAAATATCCAAATGCTACAACCATGAAAACCAGGATATAGAGGCCATGATGGTGTCAAGCGGCAGTGCAATGGCGTATCTTTATTACTCTAAAGATTATGAAAGACAACAAGAAGAGGCCAGAGAAGCCAGGATAGGTATATGGGCCGGACGATTTGAAGAGCCATATCAATACCGAAAGAATAATTAAGATATATTACCATAAAGTTTTATAGGCAAATGGAGGAGAGGAAGGGATTATGTGCCTCCCCTCCAGTTACATAGGTAAGGCATTGTTTTATATGGGTAATACATTGCATTAGAATAGCATATTTTGCTCAGATAGTGTACTAAATAGTGTACCAGAGCTAATAATTGACGATTGACTACTTAAGCCCTTTGCAGTTTGAAAATCAAACTGCGTAAACACAGAGATTGCTCTCAACTTTTACGAAGTAAGTCCACCACCCCCAAACTCCTATTTGTGAAGTTCACACGCTATGTCAGCAGCAAGCCTGGCATTGTTCTTAACGAGCGCAATATTTGCCTTCAGGCTTTCACCCTCTGACAATTCAAATATGCGCTTGAGCAAAAATGGCGTAACCTCCTTGCCGGATATATGCTCTGCGTCGGCATTTGATTGGGCCACCTCTATATAGGTCTTCATAATGCTGGCGGGGATCTCATTTTCCTGTGGGATTGGGTTTACGACCAGCATTCCAGCTTCTAATTGAAGTGCATCGCGTGTTTTTTGAAACTTGGAAATGTCTAAGGCACTCTCAAGCCGCAAGGGAACATCCAGGTCCGATCTGCTCGTCCAGAAGGCGGGAAGGGTATCTGTTTTGTATCCGACCACTGGCACGCCCTGTGTTTCCAAAACTTCAAGTGTTTTGGGGAGATCCAAGATAGCCTTTGCACCAGCACAGACGACAATGACATTTGTTTTTCCAAGCTCGGTCATATCTGTGGAAATATCGAAGCTGGTTTCAGCCCCCTTGTGAACACCGCCAATGCCACCTGTCCCAAACACCTTGATGCCAGCCATCTTTGCCACAAGCATTGTCGCGGCAACGGTCGTACCGGCCGTTTTACGTTGAGAAATCGCATAGGCAACATCTGCTCGTGAAACTTTAAGGGCGCCTTCCACTTTAGCCAATTGTTGAAGCTCTTGCTCGGTCAGGCCAATTTTAAGCCGGCCCTCGATGACGGCGATCGTGGCAGGGACTGCGCCGCGTTGGCGGATTTCCGCTTCAACGGATAATGCCATTTCTACATTGTCTGGAAATGGCATGCCATGTGTAATGATTGTGCTTTCAAGTGCGACGACGGGCCGTTTGCACTTAAGAGCACTTAAAACATCCCTATGAATATCGACAAAATCGGGTAGCGGGTTTTTGGGCACTTTATATTCCTCAGTTTTTTATTTATAGCGTGCTGTCTGCATATTCATTCAGGCGATCAACACTTAAATCTTGCGCTACCTCCATTACGGATTCGACTGTCAATGCGGACAATAATGCACCAGTTTGAGAACTTTCGCGGATTGACGCGCCTGTACGCAATTTGAAAAGAAGACCTGCGACCAACGCATCACCAGCTCCGGATACATTAGCAACTGTGACTGGAATAGCAGGCGTACGGAAACGGCTCTCATCCATATCCACCACATGCCCAGCTGCACCATCTGTGATGATGACGCCCTTTGCCCCGCGATCACGCAACAAAGCCGCTATATCTTCCAAACGCTGTTCTGGAGCAGTTGGATCTAAATCCAGTATTGCCGTCGCTTCGGCCCGATTAGTGAACAATAAATCAATGTTTGAAAGGTCATCGAACAACCTCTTTGCCTTTGAAACGGAAACCGTATCAACCGCGACTTTAAACGCCCCCTTTTGTTTTAATTGCAGAACCGTTTCAATCGTGTCCGCTGGCAGGTTGCAGTCCAAAACCACCCAATCACTTGAGCTTAAATGAGACCAGGAGCGCTCTATTTTAGCGGAGGTCATCTGATCGAGTATCTCCATACTCGACAAGCCAAATACGAGTTCATTTTCGTTATCGAAAATTGCGACATATTCAGCTGTTGGCGCGTTGTGAGAAACGGAAACCTGACTGACATCCACACCGAGGTTGCGTAAGAATGCCAGCAATTCTTTGCCAGAATAATCCTCGCCTACGATAGAAATAAGGCTTACATCCACGCCTAAACGCGCCAGGTTTTCGGCAATATTTCGAACGACACCACCGTGGTTTTGACTGCTTATTGCAGGATTTGACGTTCCCAAAATAGGGCTGATATCGAGTGCATATTTGCGATTATAAGCAATCCCACCAATGCAAGTTATCTTTTGTGGCGAAGGAAGAATGTAACCGCGACCAAGCAAGTACCCCTTGCTGACGAGCTGTGTGATCTGAACCGCCACCGTGGACCGTGCAAAACCGATCTTGTCAGCAATCTCTGATTGCCCGACGTATGGATTGTTTGCGATTAACTCCAGTATTGCTTTTTCTGTTTTGGACAGATTAGACATAGCCCTCAGAACATTTGTTTTAAAAAACCACTATTGTTTAGAGGGTTGACAATGTCAACAACTTTTTAAGTCGTGGTGTCAGAACTTGAGCCCCTGTTTGGGGTGTATTCCACCTTCAATTGACAACCACCCGACGAGGTCTATAATCAAAAAATCGAAAGTCAGGGGGCCCCAGACGTAAGGAAAGTAACGGGATAAAACTAAACAACATAAGAAAGCTTAACTAAGCCGCAAAACTGTCTAACATAGCAGGATCACCTCTCTATCCATGCTTTCTATTGGTTTCGGCGGTGTGATTAAGCCTGAGCAAGACGCTATAATTGATACCTGTAAATATATTCGACGTTTATGATGACGGTCGACGACTAAGTGAAGAAAGTATTAGGATGAGGACAATGACAATGGGCAATAAGATTAAAGTTTCACTTGCTAGTTTTCTGGCATTTTTTATTATATCATCAATACTGTCACCGCTGGGCGTGGTCACGGGAGCCTTGGTTGATGAGTTTGGGATTAGCTTAACATATGCGACGGCGCTGTTCAGCTATGTAACCACCGGATTGCTCGTGGGAAGCTTTTTGATTTTGTTTCTTAACCCGATCCTCGGCGTTAAAAAAGTTGTCCTCATTGCGGGGTTCATTTTGATCCTGGCGCTCATGAGCCTCGGATTTATCTCGAGTGCCTTTTGGTTGCCTATTGTATTTTTCGTGATGGGCTTAGCCTGTGGGTGTCTGCTGTCAAATGCTGCGATCACACTGACATCAACTTATAGCGAACGGCGTCGCCCATCCGCATTATTGGCAACAGATTCGTTTTATAGTGCCGCTGGTTTTATTGTGACGCCAATTGCCGGTATAGTCGTCGCGCAAGGCATGCATTGGTCGATAATTTATTCCATGGCCGCGGCAGCCAGTTTGTTGATGGTCCTTATTGTTCTCTTTTCACACTATCCGAGTGAGGTAAATGTCGGCGATGATGCCCCTGTGGTGTCTGATAAAACGAAATGGCCGCTTGGCACATATTTCATTGGCATTGCCATCGCCATCTATCTGACATGTTTTGTATTTATCTATTCATGGGGGCCTGCTTACGCCGAGCAATCCTTTGAGGCCACGGAAGCGCAATCAGGTTTTATCGTCAGTCGCTTTTTTTTAGGATTATTGCTCGGGCAGATACTGACGTTTGTTTTGTCCTTTCGGGTAAAAGTCAGTTGGGTTATCTTTGTCACCGCAACGGCTGCCACGCTGATATCGACGGGTATTTGGGCCTCTGACACGATCGCGAGCATGGGCCTTTCAATGTTGCTGCTCGGGTTTTCGATGGGTGGGTTACTAAAGCCTCTACTCGCTTTCGGAACTTTATTTCTGGCCAAACCCACAAGTCGGCTCGTTGGATTTTACATGTTGTGCATGGCTGTGGGGTCTGCGATTTCGCCAGCTTTAAGCGCATTTGTTGTCGAGATGACGAGTATCAAAATTGTTCTGACTCTTGTCACCGTTGGCTTCGGCCTCACGACGGCCTTGATTTATATTTCGTTGTTTTTGATGAATAAAAACTCTCGTCAGCCATCATGAGTATTTAGAGGGCCGTTGCTTCATTATCTGTTTCCTGATGACAGACTCTACCCAAAACTGGAGGAATTTAAAGGGTGGACTTGCCTCGTAAAAGTGGAGGGTATTGTTATGTAATTAAGGGGTTAAGTATGAGAATGGAGGAGAGGAAGGGATTCGAACCCTCGATACTATTGCTAGTATACACGCTTTCCAAGCGTGCGCCTTAAACCACTCGGCCACCTCTCCTTAATTCATGGGATTGATGGCGCAATATACCTATCCTGAACAAGGATGCAAGCCATCATCCGCATAATAGGGGTATAATTTAATTTTTTGGTAATTTGCCGGAATATAAGATCGAAGAAGTGCTTGACAATGAGGCGTCATTTAACGATAAGACACTGTTTTTGAGATTCAGGGCCTTTGAGTATCCTATATTCACAGGCAGGGATAGTGCTGAAACCAGTGGCAATATGCCCGGTATTAATGTTTAGTCAGGATAAGAAAATGGCAGTTCCCAAAAGGAAAATATCACCACACCGCCGTGGTAACCGTCGCTCACACGATAGCTTGAGCGTAGATACATATGTTGAAGATAACGAAAGCGGCGAACTGCGCCGTCGTCATCATATTGACCTGAGCACAGGTAAATATCGGGGTCGCCAGATTCTGGAGCCAAATGATAATTACTAGACTTTGAGTTAAGACAAACAATGTAAGAACCGGCTGGATTATTCCCGCCGGTTTTTTTATATTATGAAGCGAGGATCAGAAAAACGAATTCTGCTATTGCTGAAAGCGCTCACTGGCCTTACATAAGGGGAGGTGGTTCTGTCCTGTGCGTGGTTTATCTTACTCCCCGGGGCGATAATCTTTCCGAAGGGAGCTGTCCCTGTCCGGGCCGTGGTCCGGTTATATGGCGCCCACCTGTATTAACAGGTTCCGGAGGATAATATATAAAGTACGGCAAAGACGGTTCCGCCACTTATATAATATTGGAATTTCATGAAACAGAAGAAAATGGCCCTGCGTCAGGAAATGAAGGCCATACGTAAAAATCTCCAGGCACAGGCTGATGACATGGCGGTCCGGCGGATGGCCGCGCATATCCTGAGGCTGCCTGAAGTTGCCGGTGACGTTCAGCGCGGCATCAGGGCCAGCTCCAATGAGCCGCATATTGTCGCAGGCTACATGCCAATCCATACCGAAGTCGACTGTCTTTTTATCCTTAAGGCCCTGAATGCAATCCAGTGCCGCCCTGCGCTGCCGGTTATGAATGGTAAAAACCGGCATCTTGGCTTTCGGGAATGGGATATGACTGAGGCGTTGAAAGACGAGCCTTATGGTACCAGAGAGCCTAAATCGGACCGGTTATATGTTATGCCGGACATTATTCTACTGCCGTTGCTCAGCTTTGATGAAAGGGGGCGGCGGTTGGGGTATGGCGGGGGATTTTACGACCGTACCCTGAAGCTTTACCGGGAAAAAGGTCACGTCTTTACCGCCATTGGCATTGCTTTTGACGGACAGAAAAGCGATCATGTGCCCACAAATGAATATGATCAGTCCCTTGACATTATTGTCACAGAAAAGAAAGTCTACAGGCCGTGAGATTATTATATTTAGGTGACATTGTCGGCCGCTCCGGGCGCACGCTTGCCATGGAGAAAATTCCGGAGCTGCGTAAAAAGCTGAAACTGGATTTTGTTGTCATCAATGGTGAGAATGCCGCTGCGGGCTTTGGCATCACGTCCAAAATATGCAAGGAATTTTTTGACGTCGGAGTTGATGTCATCAGCACGGGCAATCATGTGTGGGACCAGAAGGAAACCAAAAGCCATATTGCCGGGGAACCGCGCCTGATCCGGCCGCTGAATTTTCCGGTGGGAACACCGGGGCGGGGCAGCGTTATGGTGCAGGATGTGCGGGGCCGCAATCTGTTGGTCATTAATGTCATGGGTCAGGTTTTTATGAACGCGCTGGATGACCCCTTCGCAGCGGTGGATGCGGAACTTAAAAAATATGTGCTGGGCAGTGTGGCGAAATTCATCCTGGTGGATATTCATTGTGAAGCCACCTCGGAAAAGATGGCCATGGGGCATTTTTGTGATGGCCGGGTGTCGATGGTGGTTGGCACTCACAGCCACATACCCACTGCCGATGCCCAGATATTGGACGGCGGCACTGCCTATCAGACTGATGCGGGCATGTGCGGTGATTATAACAGCGTGATCGGCATGGACAAGGCGGAGCCTTTACAGCGTTTCACCCGCAAGATTTCAACCGGCCGTTTCACTCCGGCTTTGGGCGCGGCGACCCTGTGCGGTGTTTATGTGGAAACCGATGACAAAACCGGCCTTGCCAAGCGGATAGAACCTGTGCGTATGGGGGCAAGACTGCACGGACATATGCCGGAAGT
>NVTJ01000089.1 GCA_002401545.1 Alphaproteobacteria bacterium | reverse complement strand
TGTGGTTCAGAAAATGATCAGGACCGCGTTTGGCAATAACAATGTGGATACCTGCGCCCGGGTCTGTCACAGCCCCACGGGATATGGCCTAAATCAAACCCTCGGCACCTCTGCGGGCACCCAGACATTTGACAGTGTGATGGATGCCGATGTGATCCTTGTCATCGGCGCCAACCCCACCGATGCCCACCCGGTTTTTGCCAGCCGTATGAAACAAAGGTTACGGCAGGGCGCGAAACTGATTGTCATTGATCCCCGCGCCATTGATCTGGTGAAAACGCCCCATGTGCAGGCCGATTATCATTTGCCTTTGCTGCCGGGCAATAATGTGGCGGTCATCAATGCTTTTGCTCATGTGATTGTGTCGGAGGGGCTGGAAGATACGGGCTATGTGGCTGAGCGATGTGATGATCAGGCTTACGGCGCATGGCGGGAATTTATTCTGGAGGCGAAAAATTCACCAGAAGCCATAGAAAAATATTGCGGCGTTCCGGCGGCTGATCTGCGGGCTGCGGCCCGGCTTTATGCCACCGGGGGCCGAAAAGACGGAAAGTCGGCGATCTTTTACGGGCTGGGCATAACTGAACATTCTCAGGGGTCGACGGCGGTGATGGCCTTGGCTAATCTTGCCATGCTGACCGGAAATATCGGCTTTTCCGGCGTTGGTCTTAACCCGCTCAGGGGCCAGAATAATGTGCAGGGATCCTGCGATATGGGGTCTTTCCCCCATGAGTTTCCCGGCTATCGTCCGGTTGGCGATGACAAGGTTCGCGCCAGCTTTGAGGCCGATTGGGGCTTGCAGCTTGACAGTGAGCCGGGGCACCGTATACCGGCCATGTTTGATGCGGCGGTGGCGGGAACCTATCGGGGCATGTATATTCAGGGCGAGGATGTGGCCCAGAGCGATCCCAATACCCGCCATGTGGAAGCGGCGCTGAAAAACCTGGATTGTCTGATCGTGCAGGACTTATTCCTCAATGAGACCGCCCGCTTTGCCCATGTGTTTTTCCCCGGCACCAGCTTTCTGGAAAAAGACGGGACCTTCACCAATGCGGAACGGCGGATCAGCATGGTGAATAAAGCGGTTGAGCCACTGGCCGGCCTTGATGAATGGGAAATTACCTGCCGTCTGTCGCGGGCCATGGGCTACGGGATGTCCTATGACAGTTCGTCAGAAATCATGGATGAAATCGCCCGCCTGACGCCGACTTTTGCCAATGTCAGCTTCGATAAGATACGGGCAGAGGGCAGTGTGCAATGGCCGTGTAACGCCGCCGCACCGGATGGTACCCTGATCATGCATGTGGGCGGTTTTGTGCGCGGCAAGGGTAATTTTGTCATCACGGAATTTGTCCCCACCACGGAAAAAGTCACCCGGAAATTTCCGCTGATCCTGACCACGGGGCGTATCCTGAGCCAGTATAATGTGGGGGCGCAAACACGGCGCACGGATAATAATATCTGGCATGATCAGGATGTGCTGGAAATTCACAGCACAGATGCCGAAGACCGGGGTATACGCGACGGCGACTGGATCAATATCCAGAGCCGCATGGGCGATACGACATTGCGCGCCATGATCTCGGAACGGATGCAGCCGGGGGTGATCTATACCACTTTCCATATGCCGGGATCAGGGGCCAATGTGGTGACGACTGATAATGCCGACTGGGCCACGGACTGTCCTGAATATAAGGTAACGGCGGTGGAGGTCCGCCTCACCAATCACCGCTCTGACTGGCAGGAGGAATTTAACCATTTCTCTGAAGATACCCGGCATATTGCGGAGTGAATGTTATTTGGCGATTTTTGCCAGATAGTTCCGCAGCATTCTTTCCGTGTTGGCACTGGTCAGACCGGCCTGTTTGGCGAGCGTGATGGCGCGTTCTTTTTCATAGCCTTTGTCCCGGATCAGATGGGCCGCGAACCAGGCCGCAATCCGGTTGCCGCTGGTACAATGGAAAAGAATTTTCTTATCCCTGTTGGCCTCAACCACGGCCAGAATATCGATCACCGCCTGTTCCTGTATTTCGCCGTCTTTCAACAGCGGCACATTGAAATAGGCCATGTTGTTTTCCTCGACCAGGGCTTTTTCATCGAAGTTCATTTCCTCTTTGCCGCGAATATTAATCACCACCTCAAAACCCTTGTCCTTCAGTTCCATTATGGTCATCTGGTCGGGCTGTCCCGCCATATACAGCCAGTTTTGCAGGGATGTGACGCCGATAAGCGTGCCAATCGGCGGTTCTTTTTTCAGACCAAGGTCGGATTCATGCGCCCCCCCGATCAGACTCACCCCTGAAATAAAAATCAGGGAGAGCAATAATGATTTAATCATAATAATTCCTTATTGTTGAACATTGATATAATACTCTCCCGAACCGAAGTTTGACAACAGAAAAAAATGGTGTAATTTATAACTTTTTTAAGACAGTCTATGTTACGGTCAGAGCCTGTTTGTGAAAAAAGCCATGTTTGTTATTGTAAGGGTTAAATGTTGAATATTTCCACAAAAAAGAAGAGTGATCATTCCGAAAGTCTGGATGAGCGGTTAATACAACTGGCCCGGCATTGTCAGAAATTCAGAGGGGCCATTGTCGGTCGAAGCCTTTTTCAACTGCTTTCCACATTATTGTTATTCGCCGCAAGCCTGACGGTTATAATGGCCACCTATGAAAATCATTACTGGGTTGTGGCATTGATGATCATTCCCACGGGGGGTCTGGTGGTCAGGCTGTTTATTTTTCAGCATGACTGCGGCCATCAGTCGTTTTTCAAAAGCCGCAAATGGAATGACAGGGTTGGCCGGGCGTTGAGCATCTTCACCTTTACCCCTTATGGTTATTGGCGCGAGGCCCATAATACCCATCATGCAACATCCGGTAATTTATCCAAAAGAGGCGTCGGTGATATTGATACCCTGACGGTACGGGAATATCTTGCCCGCACATGGTTCAAGCGGCTTTCCTACCGCATATACCGTCATCCGGTTCTGCTGCTGTTGATTGGCGGCCCGGTAATGATCCTCATATTACAAAGATTCCCGGTTGGTCAGCCGGCTCCGTTCAGAAAAATATGGCGGAGCGTTCTGGGGCTGAATCTGGCTCTGGCAATTGTTTATGGTTCTCTGGTTTATCTCATTGGGGCGAAATTTTTTCTTGTTGTCTATCTTCCTATAATATGCATTTCCGCCTGGGTTGGCGGCTGGCTGTTTTTTATTCAGCATCAATTCGAGAATACGGTATGGGAATATGCCAAGGACTGGAGTTTCAAAAAAGCCGCCGTTCTTGGCAGTTCTTATTTTGTTTTACCTAAAATACTGCAATGGTTTTCCGGCAATATTGGCTTTCATCATCTTCATCATATCTGTGGTGTGATCCCCAATTACCGCCTGCAGGAGTGCCATGAAACCGCACCGCATATGCCCGAAATCAGAGAAATAAGACTCTGGCAAAGCCTGAAATGTCTGCGCCTGACGTTATGGGATGAAGACCTTCGCAGACTCGTTGGTTTCAGACAACTTAAAGAAGCGTAAATCACGGGACCGTTCGAATGCTTGAACTTGGCAAGACCCATGCCCTTGAAGTCGTTAAACATGTGGACTTCGGGCTTTATCTGGCTGGCGATACGCCGGAAGAAGAAATTCTGCTGCCGGAACGCTATCTGCCAGAAGACGAGGATGCATGGGCGGTTGGCCAATTCCTTGATGTTTTTATCTATCTTGATTCCGAAGACCGGCCCATTGCCACCACCGAAGTGCCCTATGCAGAGGTCGGGGACTGCGCTCTGCTAAGCGTGGTTGACAAGGGCGAGTTTGGATCATTTCTTGACTGGGGGCTGATGAAAGACCTGCTGGTGCCGTTCAAGGAACAGCGGGTGCCCATGGAAGTTGGCCGTTCTTACGTGGTTTATGTTTATCTTGATGTCACAGGCCGCCTTTGCGCCAGTTCCTGTCTTGATCGCCACCTGAATGAGAAAAATGACCGGGACTTTGATTTCCGCCAATCGGTGAATTTACTGGTTTCAAGCCGCAGTGACCTTGGCTATAAAGCCGTGATCAATGGCACTCATCTGGGTCTGATCCACAATAATGAAGTGGTGCGCCCCATAAAAACGGGTGATCGCTTTACGGGATATATCGGCGAAGCACGGGAAGATGGCCGGATAAATATCAGTTTGCAAAAACAATCCCACCAGATGCGCAAAGACCTGAGCGAAGAAATTCTGGCCTATCTGGTGCAATGCGGCGGGTCATCCAGCCTCACCGATAAAAGTACGCCGGATGAAATTTACCGTATTTTCCATGCCAGCAAAGGTAACTATAAAAAAGCCCTTGGCAAACTCTATAGGGAAAAGCGGGTTGTGCTCACAAAAAACCGTATTGCATTATTGCCCGGAAAATAATCCCGGTCAAATTAAAGCAGTAAGACTCTAGCCTGTCAGGGTCGTCAGGAAATCATCCACTTCATTCCTTAAGTTTGAGACAACCGACAGAATGTCATCTGAAACTTCACGTACGCGGTTACTGGCCGTATCCGTATTGCCAATGCCGTCCGTAATGCGCTGAATACCCTCAGTAATGCTATCGGTTCCCTGCGCTACCTGATGGATGGATGAGCTGATTTCCTCGGTCGCGCCGCGTTGCTGGACCACGGCATCCGCAATGGAACCGGAAGATTCGGCAATGCTGGTGATGCTATTACGTGTGTTTGTGATCGCATCGACCGTTTCGCTACTGGCCGTCTGGATATTCTGGAGCAACTGCTGAATATCTTCCGTGGCATCACTGGTCTGCTGGGCCAGGCTTTTGACTTCACTGGCGACAACGGCAAAACCTCTGCCGGCCTCACCGGCACGGGCGGCCTCTATGGTGGCATTGAGGGCCAGTAAATTGGTTTTGTCGGCAATTTCGTTGATTATTTTGAGAATATCAATGATCCGTCCAGACATTTCAGCCAGCTCAAGAACAGCATCATTGGCCTTTTGCTGCATATCCACGGCTTGGCGGGACATGCCGTTGGATTCCTCGGCCTGGCGGTTGATTTCAGTGATTGAAACGGAAAGTTCCTCGGTTGCTGCCGCCACGGAATGGGTTTCGGCGGCTGTTGTCGCAATGGATTCCGACAGGAAGTGAGCATCACTGGACGATTGCTCAACCGTTTGCGAGAGCGAGCTTGCTGATTGTTCCATTTCCGCTGCCGAGTCCACAACTCTGGTCAAAGTTGCGTGAACCTTGTCCATGAGCAGGGTTTTGATGGCCTCTGCCTGTTTGCGCTGAAGGTCCAGTTGTGCTTCTATTTCCTCCCGTTGCTGGGCTTCTGTTGCCTGCTTCTCGGCTTCTGCCGCTTCGCGTTCAGCTTCCCGCTCTTTCTGGGCTTGCTCCTGATCACTATTCATGGTTTTGATCTTGAGGCTATTCTGACAAAACACCTGTACGGCACGGGCCATTTCACCCACTTCATCAGTCTTTTCAGCGTCAATAAGTTTCAGATTCGTATCACCGTCTGCCAGGTGTTTCATCTCATTGGTAATCCGCACCAGTGGTTGTAGAATCATGGCGTTCATGGCAACAATGATAGCGCAGGCAACCAGCATGACAAGCACCAGCATAACAATACCCCCGATCAAAGCGACGGTTGAGGCATCATCAACCACGATAGCGGCCTGTTCAGACCTTACCCTGGCTCCCTCCATAAGTTTGGCCAGTTCCCCATTGATGACCGCAATGTAATCACGGACCTTGGCCATGGATTTCTTCCCGGCTTCATTCTCTTCAAAGGTATAGGACATCRGCGCTTCTTCCGCGTCTGCTTTCAGACTGTCCAGATTTTTTAATATTGTGGCGCGGGTTATCTCATCAACAGATTTGAGCAGGTTGACCTTTTCCACAAATAACGCCGCAGAGGCTTCGGACGCCGCAGAGGCTTCCTCTGACAGGCTGACAGCAATTTCAGTGTACCAGTATCTGACATCGGAAAAACTGGCTGTGGCATCCTGTACCATGTAGAATTCTTCAAGGTCGGTTTTCTGGCTGTCGATGGCCGTTTTGCCATTTAGCACCTGATATTCGAGAAACAGAATCGCCACCAGTGACACAAGAACCAGTGCCGCCAGTAATCCCATAACCTTGGCCTTGAGGCCCAGCCCTTTGAGCCGGTCCATCAAGCCGCCGTTTCCCCCGGTATTTTCTGCTATCTGCCTGTTGATAGTTTGAGTTATCATTTTTTATACTCTTTTGATATTATGTTTTAGTCGTTGAAACGGAACAGTACTTTGATCGTTGTCGGCGCACCGGCCAGATCATCCACATTCACAATCCCCATTCCGCCTTCTTTTTTGCCAACGAGACGGAGCAGAATCCGCGAGGCGCCGACAACGCGCGGCGGCGTCGTTCCCTGTTGTTGTTTCACCTGAAGCCAGTGAGAGGCCATTTCCTGCGTGGTTTTACCCAGAATGTTCTTCAGGAAAGCCTGATGGGCGGCATCTGTGGGGCTGCGGTCCAGTGGAAATGCCGCGACATTACCGGGCCATGCGGATTGTTGTTTCATGAATATGCGCTTGACTTGTCGCCGCATTTCATCCTCACTGCCCGCCATGCTGTTTGCGGCATTCACAATAACGGCGAATTCTGCGGCGATGGCCTGTGATGTTGGTGTTATTAACGCCAGCCCGGTTATCAGGGCCATTGTACAACTAATTTTAAAATAATTCTTTTTCATGATGATATCCCCCTAGAAAGAAAATGTTGCTGAAAGCTGTAACGAGTTTACGTTCGCTTCCGATAAAGGACCAAGGGGCGATGAAGCATCAACGCCGTCGAATTCTTTCAATGTGAACACACTGCGCAGAACAACGCTCTGTATAGGTCGGTAGTTGATCCCGAAGGCATGTTCGGTTTTATCACCGGTGCCGGTACCATCATCCAGGAAATCAAACCGGTAAAACGCCATCCATTTGTCATTGATGCGGTAAGCAGGCTGGGTATAAAAGGCCAGCCGGTCTTCGCCTAAATCCTCATCGGTGACGAAAAGTTCACTTTTCCACAAAATTTTGCCTTTATCATACAGCAAGTCACCGCCGTACAGCAGATAGTCGGAGCTGGCCCCGCCAATGGCGTCCGCGCTTGTTCGGCGGCCGCCACCGATATTGGCCCCGATGGTGATACCGCTGTTACCAATATTATAGGCCACCCGTCCGCCGTAATTGAGGTTTTTAGGATTGCCGACAAAGTTACCAACATACAGATCATATTTAAGCGTTCCCCCTTCGCTGAATTTCTGGCCGTGGATATTTACCCCGGTCATGAAATTGGCAAATATGGTCTGACCGCCAAAGGGCCGCAGGAACTGGGGTTGTTCCGGGTCAAGCAGGGCCGCCGGGAAATGATCCACATTAATAATGCCGTGAGGCGTGATGAAACGGCCAAGCCGTATGTTCAGCGCATCCGAAGATTTGTAATTGGCCCAGGCAATGACGGTTGGCGATATGCCGGCTCCGGGAATTCTGAATGTGGGGTCTGTGCGGCCTTCCGCATCCTGAAAAATCGGTGCTGATTCGCGAATGAAGGCCTGGGCAATGAAGGCGGACCAGCTTTGCCCAAGTTCAGCCTTTAACAGTAATTCAAAGGTTTGACGGTTAAAACTTGTCGCGGAACCATCTTCACCATCAACATAAGTAACAGCGGAATGAAGAAATCCGCCAATGTCGATGGATAAAGCATCAAAAGCCTTTACCAGTGCCCGGCTGCCGGTTTTATCTTCCAGATCCAGCACAAGGTCTTCCACATCATTCAGTCGTTCGGTATTTTCCTGAACGGTCTGAACGACTTTTCCCATATTACCGCTTTTGACGTCGCTGCCGCCTGTTGGTTTCTTGAGCGCCCCGATTTCCTTTTGCAGGGAGATAATCAGGTTCATGGCCTGATTAAGTTTGGATTCCAGCGCCGTTAAGCGTTCGTCTCCGGCGGCCATGGCCGGCGTTAATATACTGGACCCCAGCAACAGGCCCAGAGACAACAGTATCGCCCGGTGGGGCGTGGCTGTCTTCTTTGTTGGTAATATTGCGGTTATTTTTTTCATATGTAACTCCTCCTGAAAGTCATATTTTCCTGCCTGAATCTTTGAGGCTTCTCTTTTAATCTGTATTTATGGGCGCTTGATGCATAAAGGATTGCTTCATCGTCGCTTATGGATAAGTATTTAATAAAATAATGATAATTATTGGTTAACAGGGCGGCGGATAATTTATTTTATCCTGATCTGCTGTTGGAATGTCTTTATGGTGATTGATATTAACACTATGTTTCTTAACGGAGTTTCAGGATGTAGATAATAATATCGGGACATGTAAACAGTATTTCTTCCGGCCTAGACCAAATTATTAATTTCACATATTTTTGTCCCATGATACGGGTTGTGATAATCCGCCATTTGGGTCTATAGTGAAAACGGGTTTTAGATTAAGGAGTTTATATGCAGGGCATTGATGGACCGGAAGCCGAAAATAAAGGGCCGCTGATCAAAGATAGTGATATGTCCACTTTTATGGCGGATGTGATCGAAAAATCTGCGGCGGTGCCGGTGCTGGTTAGCTTTTATTCCACATGGTCGGAAAATTGCAAGCAGCTTACGCCCATACTGGAAAAAATAATCAATCAGGCCGGTGGTGCGGTCCATATGGTCCGCATTGATTTTGAGAAAAATCAGCAGTTGGCGGCGCAGATGAAAATTCAGGCGGTACCAACGGTGGTGATCTTTTCAGGTCAGCGCCCGGTGGATGCCTTTTCCGGGGTGAAGACGGAAGTCGAGGTCAAGGAATTTATTGCCCGTTTTGCGCCCGAAATGCAACCTTCCCCCGCAGAGAAAAAGATGGAACAGGCGGCAAGCCTGTTTGAGAGCGGCGACTTTCAAACTGCCGGTGGGCTATATTCAGAAGTATTGCAGACCGAAGCGGATAATGCGGCGGCCATTGCCGGGCTGGCCCAGTGTCTGATTCGGCTGGATGATCTGGAAAATGCCAAGGCAACGTTGGCCAGCGTGCCAAAGCAGCATGAAAATCATGCCGCCATCCTTGCCGCCCGTGCCGCCCTTGATATGGCGGGCCAACTGGCTGAACTGGGAGATGCCGGAGAATTGGAACAGGCGGTTAAGGAGGATGAAAATAATCATCAGGCCCGGTTTGATCTGGCGCTGATTCTGTGGGCCAAAGGCGAGCGGGATGCGGCGGCGGATCATCTGTTGGACATTGTGGCCAAAGACCGGGCCTGGAATGAGGATGCCGCCCGCAAGCAACTGGTGAAGTTTTTTGAGATTTCTGGCCCCATGGACCCTTTTACGGTGAAAATACGCAGAAAGCTGTCGAGTATACTTTTTTCCTGATTTAAGGAAGATGATTTTGTTTGAATTGGAACGATTGCCTGATGTGTTGCCGGTATTTCCTTTAACCGGGGCGTTGCTGCTGCCCAAGGGGCATCTGCCGCTTAATGTCTTTGAATCCCGTTATCTGGATATGGTGTATTATGCCCGCGAGAAAAATGGCCTGATCGGGATGATCCAGCCATCTGTGTCGCCCTTGGCGGCGCAGGCAGGAAATGATCAATATGGCACCGCTTCCCGGGGCAGGCCGCTTTATAGCACCGGCTGTGTCGGCATGATTTCCGACCTTGCCGAAAAACAGGATGGCCGTCTTACCCTGTTGCTGACGGGCCTTAGTCGTTTTGATATTGTTGAAGAATTGCCCCGGACCCAGACATTCAGGCAGGTACGGGTGGTTTATGACAGGTTTAAGGAGGATTGCGCATTGCCGCCCCGGTCGGATGACATACCGCGTCAGAAGCTGGTCCTGACGGTGGAGAAATATTTAAGGCTTTATAATATTATTCCCCGGTGGGAGGCTTTGAAAAGGGCCTGTSATGAGGAACTGGTCAATGCACTGGCCATGGTATGCCCCTTCGATTCTGCCGAAAAACAGGCATTGTTGGAAATTATTACCTTAAAGGACCGGGTTGATTTAATGCTTAAAATGATGGATTTTGATCTTTCTGGTGGTCAGGCGGCACCCGTTGACAGGATATTACAATGAATGAAACCATACAGGATAATTAGCATGACGCGCAAAACAGAGACCCTGAATTTTGGCAAGGTTGATCCCCGGCTGCTGGAGATACTGGCCTGCCCCCTGACCAAAACCAGACTGCGCTATGATGAGGCCGCCGGGGAATTGATCAGCGACAAGGCCGGGCTGGCCTTTCCGGTCCGCGACGGCATTCCGATTATGCTGGTGGAAGAAGCGCGGGAGATTGAGAAGGGTTAGGGATTTTTTTGTTTTGCTTTATCCAGAAGAAGTTCAGTAACCGAAGCCCACAGGGCTGAGGCAAGCGCGACTGCGCGCCCGAGTTAATACGAGGATAGCCTAAGCGCAAGCGCCGGCACTTGAGGCAAGACAAAAACTATACCTTCTCACCCTTGAGAAGTTTAGGCAATTTCCCCACGGTTCCCCGCGCATGGCGCATGAAGAATTTCTTGAGCGGCGGAATTTCCCCGACAAGCCCCAAACCTATCTGACGGGCGAGGCGGACGGGGGTGATGTCGTTGGAGAAAAACCGGGTCAGGGCATCCATACCAAGGGCTAATATGTTATTGTCGGTCC
>NVTJ01000088.1 GCA_002401545.1 Alphaproteobacteria bacterium | reverse complement strand
ATCATGGTGCATCAGCCATCCGGCGGCGCACAGGGGCAGGCCACGGATATTGAAATTCAGGCCCGCGAAATTCTGGCTTTACGGGGACGACTGAATGAAATTTATGTCAGGCATACCGGGCAGAAACTTGCAAAGATCGAAGATGCCCTTGAGAGGGATACCTTTATGTCACCGGAAGAAGCCAAAAAATTTGGCCTGATTGACAAAATTTTTGACAAGCGGGATGAACTGGAAAGCAAAGATAAATAAACAGGATGCGCGGCATAACCCGTATTCGGGATTAATTTGTCAATTAATCTTTTTTGTTAATTAATTGTTTCCTGTTTTTTTGCTACTATCCGGTTAAACTCGTTAAGATAAAATCATTGGCATAGCCTTTTTTTAATGATTTTAGCAAAAGGTCAAAGAGAAATATGACGGTCTGGTAAAAAATTCATTGAGGTTTGCCATATAGTCAGAGTAGCATATAAGAAAATTTTAGGAACAGGTACCCTATGACGAAATCAAAGTCTGGTGAAAGCAAAAATACGCTCTATTGCTCTTTCTGCGGCAAAAGTCAGCATGAAGTAAAGAAACTCATCGCGGGTCCGACGGTCTTTATCTGTGACGAGTGTGTTGAGCTATGTATGGATATTATCCGCGAGGAGAACAAGACAACCCTGACCAAGACCGGGGACGGGGTTCCCACACCAGTGGATATTCTGAAAGTACTCAGTGATTATGTTATTGGTCAGGATCAGGCCAAGAAGGTGCTTTCCGTTGCCGTTCACAACCATTACAAACGTCTGCAGCATTCCAGAGAAGGCGGTGATGTGGAACTGGCCAAATCCAATATTCTTTTGCTTGGTCCAACAGGATGTGGCAAGACACTTCTTGCCCAGACCCTGGCGCGTATTCTGGATGTGCCCTTCACCATGGCCGATGCCACCACATTAACTGAAGCGGGTTATGTGGGCGAAGATGTGGAAAATATTATTCTTAAACTGCTTCAGGCCGCAGAATATAATGTTGAAGATGCCCAGCGCGGCATTGTTTATATTGATGAGGTCGATAAAATCAGCCGCAAGTCTGACAATCCCTCCATTACCCGTGATGTGTCCGGGGAAGGGGTGCAGCAGGCCCTGCTGAAGATTATGGAAGGTACCGTGGCCAGCGTGCCGCCTCAGGGTGGTCGCAAGCATCCCCAGCAGGAATTTCTTCAGGTGGATACCACAAATATTCTGTTTATCTGCGGGGGTGCCTTTGCCGGGCTGGACAAGATTATCGCCCATCGCCTTGAAGGCAAGTCCATTGGTTTTGGTGCTAATGTGGTGCCGGATGATGACCGCAAGGTTGGGGAGATCCTGTCAGATCTGGAACCGGATGACCTGCTTCATTTCGGCCTGATTCCGGAATTTGTTGGCCGGTTGCCGGTGCTGGCGACGCTGATGGATCTGGATGAAGATGCTCTTGTTGAAATCCTCAGCCGTCCGAAAAATGCACTGGTCAAACAGTATCAGCGCTTGTTCTCCATGGAAGATGTGGATTTGAATTTCACCGATGATGCCCTGATCGAAATTGCAAAGAAAGCTATTTTACGCAAAACCGGCGCCCGGGGATTGCGGTCAATCATGGAGGATATCCTGCTGGATACCATGTTTGAACTGCCCGGCCTTGAAGGGGTGAGTGAAGTGATGGTCAATGCTGAAGTGGTCAAGGGGAAAAAACCACCGCTTTATATCTATAGCAAAAACAAGAAAGGTGAAGCCGGCGCCACAGCGGGCGCCTGATTCCACCATCATCGGTATATGGATGAAAAAATAGCATTCAGGGATTTTGGCATATATGCCCCTTGAACGAGGCTGTTTTATGCTTAAATACAATTAAGTAGTTTGTAACCTTTAGTCAGAATGGACAACCCGATGAGCATTGTATATCCCGTACTTCCCCTGAGAGATATTGTGGTTTTCCCCCATATGATCGTGCCGTTGTTTGTAGGCCGGGAAAAATCCGTCAAGGCGCTTGAGGATGTGATGAGCAATGACAAGAGAATTCTGCTTGTGTCTCAGAAAGATGCCAATGACGATGATCCGACGACAGATGATATTTATGATGTGGGGACGGTGGCGACCATATTGCAGCTTCTAAAACTTCCTGATGGAACGGTAAAAGTTCTGGTGGAAGGTGGGGAGAGGGCAAAAATCATCCGTTATATTGATAATGATGAATTTTTTGAAGCTGAAGCCGAGATCGACCAGCCGGTTGTGGAAGAGTCCAAAGAATTGCTGGGGCTGATGCGGTCCGTGGCCAAACGGTTTGAGCAATATATCAAAGTTAATAAAAAAATACCTTCGGAAGTACAAAGCTCGGTAAATCAGATAGAGGATGCGGCAAAATTGTCAGATGTGGTAGCCTCTTATTTGTCCCTGACCATATCCTCCAAGCAGGAATTGCTGGAAAATTCCTCCCTTATGTCACGTCTTGAAAAGATTTACAGCGTTATGGAAGGCGAGATAGGCGTCATGAAGGTGGAAAAGAAAATCCGCCACCGTGTGAAGAGCCAGATGGAGAAAACCCAGCGGGAATATTACCTGAATGAACAGATGAAAGCCATTCAGAAAGAGCTGGGTGAAGGTGACGAGGCCAAGGACGAAATTGCCGAGCTTGAAGATAAAATCAAAGCGACAAAACTAAGCAAAGAAGCCCGTGAGAAGGTTCAGGGTGAGTTGAAAAAGCTGAAATCCATGAGTCCCATGTCCGCCGAAGCAACCGTGGTGCGTAATTATCTTGACTGGATTCTGTCGGTACCATGGAATAAAAACAGCGAAACAAAGCTAAACCTGGCGCAGGCTGAAAAAATCCTGAATGAGGATCATTACGGCCTGGATAAAGTTAAAGAACGCATTCTGGAATATCTTGCGGTTCAGCAAAGAACCAAAAAGGTCAAAGGCCCGATTCTTTGTCTGGTCGGACCGCCCGGCGTGGGCAAAACCTCACTTGGCAAATCCATTGCCCGGGCAACGGGGCGGAATTTTGTCCGTTTTTCTGTGGGCGGCGTTCGTGATGAGGCTGAAATCCGCGGTCATCGCCGGACTTATATTGGCTCAATGCCTGGTAAGGTAATTCAGAGTATGAAAAAGGCCGGATCAAGCAATCCTATGTTTCTGCTGGATGAAATTGACAAAATGGGTGCTGATTTCCGTGGCGACCCGTCTTCCGCATTACTGGAGGTTCTCGACCCCGAGCAGAATAGCAGGTTCAATGATCATTATCTGGAAGTGGATTATGACCTGTCCAATGTCATGTTTGTCACCACGGCCAATACCCTGAATATGCCCCAGCCGCTTCTGGACCGCATGGAGGTCATTCACCTGTCCGGTTATACTGAAGATGAGAAGGTCGAAATTGCCAAGGGTCATCTGATTTCAAAACAGATGAAGGATCATGGTCTGAATTATGAGGAATGGTCTATTTCTGATGGCGCGCTCCGTGAAGTGATCCGCAGCTATACCCGTGAGGCCGGTGTGCGGAATCTGGAACGGGAAATTGCCAAGCTGATCCGCAAGGCGGTTAAGGAAATTGTTCTGGGTAAGGTTAAATCCGTGAAAATCACCTGCCGGAATCTGGAAAAATACGGCGGCGTAAAACGTTTCATTTACGGGGAACTGGAAGATGAGAATATGGTTGGGGTGACCACGGGCCTTGCCTGGACCGAAGTTGGCGGTGTCATCCTGCAGATCGAGGCCATCACCTCTCCCGGCAAGGGCAAAGTCACCATTACCGGAAAACTGGGTGATGTGATGAAGGAATCAATTCAGGCCGCCATGAGTTATGTGCGTTCCCGGGCGCTGGAATTTGGCATTCAACCGGCCATATTTGATAAAACAGATATTCATATTCACTTGCCGGAAGGGGCAACGCCCAAAGACGGCCCCTCTGCGGGGGTGGGCATGATCACTTCAATTGTTTCTGTTCTGACCAATAATCCGGTGCATCGGGATGTGGCGATGACGGGTGAGATCAGTCTGCGGGGCCGTATATTACCCATCGGCGGCCTGAAGGAGAAACTGCTGGCAGCGCTCAGAAGCGGCATCAAAACGGTAGTCATTCCTGAAGAGAATATGAAAGACCTTGCCGATATTCCCGACAATGTTATTCGGGGACTTGAAATCATACCGGTCAGCAAAGTGCATGAGGTTTTGAAAATCGCGCTGGCAGAATCACTGATACCCCTTGCTTGCGAAGATGTGGAAACAGCGGCTAATCTTGTTAAGGACCGCTCCGAATCTGATTTCGAGGCACCGGTACGTCATTAAAATTTGATCTTATAATTGCCTGTTTCGGGGGGTAAAGCACTCTTCTGTATAAGTCGGGTGCTTTTTTATTGTCAAAAAACGAAGTTATTTCAATGTCAAGCAAACTTTGTGTGAAAAACCGCAGTTTTGTGAGGTTTTCCCTTTGACGAAACAAAAAACCGCGTCTACACTGCAGCCACTTTTAACCAGTTTAGTAAAACTCATACATAAGGGGAAGATAGTGAATAAAAACGATCTGATCGCCGCAGTGGCAACCGCCGCCGGTTTTTCCAAAGTAGATGCTGCGAGCGCAGTTGACGGTGTATTTTCATCAATTACAGACGCCTTGGCAGCAGGGGGAGATGTACGTCTGGTAGGTTTCGGAACCTTTAGTGTTGCGCAACGCGCTGCCAGTGAAGGCCGCAATCCGCGTACCGGTGAAAAAATTCAAATTCCGGCATCCAAGCAGCCTAAATTCAAGGCAGGCAAGGGTCTTAAAGACGCTGTGAATAAATAATTTTCTTATTGAAAAAAGACGGTTGGGCGGAAAAACGCCTGCCGTCTTTTTTTATGCTTTACATATCTTCAAACAGTCTGTAGATATGCATCCACGTTTTGCTTAAAGCATTATGTTATTTAAGAAATGGGGCGATTAGCTCAGTTGGTAGAGCGCTTCGTTTACACCGAAGATGTCGGGAGTTCGAGTCTCTCATCGCCCACCATTCTTTTAAATATTACAGTGGTTTAGTTTGTCGGATTTTAATTTGTAAAATTTGACATTAGCCGCTTGACTGGATGGGGTGAATGCCTTAAATCAGTCACACACCTTAGGGGGGTGTAGCTCAGTTGGTTAGAGCGCTGGCCTGTCACGCCAGAGGTCGCGGGTTCGAGTCCCGTCACTCCCGCCATTTTCCTTATATTTCACATTGTCTTGATATTCTTTACATGTGAAGTTTTTTACCAAAAAAAGCATTGGCATTTTGCTTCACTTCGGGCTATTAAATCATAGAGGGGTGGACGTCGCTATGGGCATCGGTTCCACCTGTAACAATTTAATATAGAAGGGGTTGGGCACAGATGAACGAAATGCTGCTCGAATATCTTCCAATTCTGATTTTCTTTTTTATTGCCATAATTTTATCCTGCATATTCATTGTGCTCCCCATGTTGGTGGTTGAGCAGAAGCCGGACACGGAAAAGCTGTCCGCTTATGAATGCGGGTTTGAGGCTTTTGACAGTGCGCGCAAGCCCTTTGATGTGCGTTTTTATCTGGTGGCGATTCTGTTTATCATTTTTGATCTGGAGGTGGCCTTCCTGTTTCCCTGGGCCATATCGCTGGGGAAAATCGGAATCTTTGGCTTTGTATCCATGATGATTTTTCTGGGTGTGCTGACCATCGGGTTTATCTATGAGTGGAAGAAGGGAGCGCTGGAATGGGAGTAGACATGACAACCGCAGAAAATTTGCCCGTTACCGATCAGGACGTCTATTTTAAAACACTTTCGGACGACCTGTCCGATAAAGGGTTCGTTGTGGCGAGCCTTGATGATGTCATCGCCTGGGCGCGTACCGGCTCTCTGTGGTGGATGACATTTGGTCTGGCTTGCTGCGCGGTTGAAATGATGCATTCCAGTATGCCGCGCTATGATGTGGAACGGATGGGCTTTGCCCCGCGGGCGTCCCCCCGTCAATCGGACGTGATGATCGTGGCCGGCACCCTGACCAACAAAATGGCCCCCGCCTTGCGCAAAGTATATGACCAGATGGCAGAGCCGCGCTATGTGATTTCCATGGGTAGCTGTGCCAATGGCGGCGGTTATTATCATTATTCATATTCTGTTGTGCGCGGCTGCGACAGGATTGTTCCCGTTGATATTTATGTTCCCGGCTGTCCGCCCACGGCGGAAGCGCTGGTTTATGGCATTTTACAGCTTCAGAAGAAGATTCGCCGTACGACGGCTCTGGACAGGTAAGGAATGGTGATGAGCAATCTGGAAACACTAGATGAGATGGGTCAGGCCATTGTGGGTGGCCTTGAAAATGCTGTGCATGATTATGAGGTTGCCTTTGGCGAGTTGGTCATCACAGCACGGGCAGACAAAATTGTCAGCATTCTGACCACATTGCGCGATGAGGCGAGCTTCAAATTTGTGCAGCTCACCGATATTTGCGGCGTGGATTATCCTGAACGGCGCAAGCGGTTTGATGTGGTTTATCATCTGCTCAGCCTGAAGCATAATATCCGTATCAGAATCAAGACGCAGGCCGATGATGAAACGCCGGTGCCGTCTGTCATCGAGGTATTCCCCAATGCCAACTGGTATGAACGCGAAGTATGGGACATGTATGGTGTCATGTTTGACGGCCATCCTGACCTGCGCCGTCTGCTGACGGATTATGGCTTTCAGGGCCATCCCCTGCGCCGTGATTTTCCCCTCACCGGCTATGTTGAAGTTCGTTATAGTGAGGAAGAAAGACGGGTTATCTATGAACCGGTTAAATTGCAGCAGGAATTTCGCGATTTTGATTTTATGTCACCTTGGGAAGGGGCCAAATATATTCTGCCCGGCGACGAAAAAGCAGAAGAGGGGCAAGAGAGTTAAAAAATGGCTGAAGTAGATATTAAAAACTACAATATAAATTTCGGGCCTCAGCATCCTGCGGCTCATGGAGTTTTACGGTTGATTCTGGAGCTTGATGGTGAGGTTGTGGAGCGGGCTGATCCCCATATCGGATTATTGCACCGGGGTACTGAAAAGCTGATCGAGAATAAAACCTATCTTCAGGCCATTCCTTATTTTGACCGGCTTGATTATGTCTCGCCGATGAATCAGGAACATGCCTTTTGTCTGGCTATTGAAAAGCTTCTGGGGCTGGAAGTGCCGGAGCGCGGGCAATATATCCGGGTTCTGTATGCCGAGATTGGCCGTATCCTCAATCACATCATGAATGTGACCGCCCACGGCATGGATGTGGGTGCCCTGACCCCGATTCTCTGGGGTTTTGAGGAACGTGAACTGCTGATGGAATTTTATGAGCGGGTATCAGGTGCGCGGCTTCACGCCAACTATTTCCGCCCCGGCGGTGTTCATCAGGACCTGCCTGCGGGCCTTGCCGATGATATTCTGCGCTGGTGCGATCATTTCCCCGGCACGATGAATGATATTGAAACGCTGGTGACGGAAAACCGTATCTTCAAACAGCGCAATGTGGATATTGGCGTGGTGACCGCTGAAGAATGTTATGCGCTGGGGTTTACCGGGGCCATGTTGCGCGGCTCAAATGTGCCGTGGGACCTGCGCAAGGCACAGCCCTATGATGTCTATAACGAAATGGATTTTGATGTGGTCGTCGGCAAAAACGGTGATTGCTATGACCGGTTTGTTCTGCGCATTGAGGAAATGTATCAGAGTATGCGGATCATCCGCCAATGTATTGAAAAAATGCCAAAAGGTGATGTGCTGTCAGCGGATCATACCGTAACGCCGCCGCGCCGGGATAAAATCACAACCTCCATGGAGGCCCTGATCCAGCATTTCAAACTCTATACCGAAGGCTTTAAAGTCCCCGAAGGTGAAGTTTATGTCGCCGTTGAGGCACCCAAAGGTGAATTTGGCGTTTATCTGGTTTCAGATGGCAGCAACAAGCCCTATCGCTGCAAGATACGCGCCCCGGGATTCGCTCATTTACAGGCGATGGATTATGTGGCACGCGGTCATATGCTGGCAGATGTTCCGGCATTGATGGGTTCCTTTGATATTGTATTCGGAGAGGTTGACCGATGAACATCAGTGTAAGAAATGCGGAAAGCTTTGTCTTTAGCCCCGAAAATATGGAATGGGCGGAGGGGCAATTTGCCAAATATCCATCTGATCGCAAACAAAGTGCGGTGATGCCTCTGCTCACCCGCGCGCAGGAACAGAATAACGGCTGGGTTTCGGTTCCGGTGATGGAATATATCGCCGATATGCTGGAAATGCCCTATATCCGGGTGCAGGAAGTGGCCACATTCTATACCATGTATAACCTGAAACCCGTGGGCCGCCATGTGATTGAGGTCTGCACCACGACACCCTGCTGGCTGCGCGGCTCGGATGACGTTGTGACGGCTTGCAAGCAAGAACTGGGTATCGGTTTCGGCGAAACCACAGAGGACGGTGAATTTACCCTGCTGGAAGTGGAATGTGCCGGGGCCTGTGTCAATGCGCCGGTGATTGCCTACAGAAAAGAATATTATGAAGATCTGGATGACAGAAGTACCCGGAAATTCATCAAGGCCATAAAAAACGGTGATGTTCCCGTCTCTGGTCCACAAACCACGGACCGTCATAAATCGGCACCTCGGGGTGGCCCGACCACATTGAAGGAATTTTGCGCGGCACAGGGAGGGCAGGAATAATGCTTGCAGATAAAGATCGTATCTTTACCAACCTTTATGGCTACCAGAGCTATGGGCTTGAAGCGGCGAGGAAACGCGGTGACTGGGACGGCACCAAAGAAATACTTGATAAGGGCGAGGACTGGATCATTGATGAGATGAAGGCTTCCGGCCTTCGCGGACGCGGCGGGGCTGGTTTCCCGACGGGTCTGAAATGGTCCTTCATGCCCAAACAGTTGGATGGGCGGCCCCATTATCTGGTGGTTAATGCGGATGAGGGAGAACCGGGAACCTGCAAGGACCGGGAGATTATGCGTCATGACCCCCATAAGTTGATTGAAGGTTGCCTTGTGGCCGGTTTTGCCATGCGGGCCTGTGCGGCCTATATCTATATTCGCGGTGAATTTGTTCATGAGGCTGATGTGCTGGATGCGGCCATTGAGGAAGCCTATGCCGCCGGATTGATCGGCGAGAATTCCTGCGGCACCGGATATAAGTTTGATATTTATGTCCACCGGGGTGCCGGGGCCTATATCTGCGGTGAAGAAACCGCGCTGATTGAAAGCCTTGAAGGCAAGAAAGGTCAGCCGCGCCTGAAACCGCCTTTTCCGGCCAATGTGGGCCTTTATGGTTGTCCGACGACGGTGAATAATGTGGAGTCCATTGCCGTTGCACCGACCATTCTGCGCCGGGGTGGGTCATGGTTTGCGGGACTGGGTCGGGAAAATAATACCGGAACGAAACTTTTCTGCATTTCCGGCCATGTGAACAACCCGTGCAATGTGGAAGAAGAAATGGGGATTCCGCTGAAGGAACTCATTGAAAAACACGCGGGGGGTGTTCGCGGTGGCTGGGATAATCTTCTGGCGATCATTCCGGGCGGTTCGTCCGTTCATATGTTGCCAAAAAGCATCTGCGACACGGTTTTGATGGATTTTGACAGTCTGAAGGCAGAGGGAACCGGCCTTGGTACAGCGGCGGTTATCGTCATGGATAAATCCACTGATATTGTTAAGGCCATCGCAAGGCTGTCGGCCTTTTACCAGCATGAAAGCTGTGGTCAATGCACGCCCTGCCGGGAAGGTACGGGATGGATGGCGCGGATCATGAACCGCATGGTGACCGGTGAAGCAGAGCTGTCCGAGATTGATCTGCTGCTGGATGTGACCAAAAAAATTGAAGGGCATACCATTTGTGCGCTCGGAGATGCGGCGGCATGGCCTATACAGGGTCTGTTCCGTCATTTCCGGCCCGAAGTGGAACGTCGTATTCTGGACTATAAAAAAAGCCGTACTGCGGCGTGATGAAGTGTGGAGTTTAAAGAATGCCAACGCTTACCATTGATGGAATTGAGGTAGAGGTCGAAGGCGGGTCAACTGTTCTTCAGGCCTGCGAGGCTGCGGGTATTGAAATACCGCGTTTCTGCTTTCATGAACGTCTGTCTATCTCCGGCAATTGCCGCATGTGCCTTGTGGAAATGGAAAAGGCACCGAAACTGATTGCCTCATGTGCCATGCCTGCCGGTGACGGCATGGTGATCCATACCAAAAGTGACAAGGTAAAACGCGGACGGGAAGGGGTCCTGGAATTTACCCTGATCAATCACCCGCTGGATTGCCCGGTTTGTGATCAGGGCGGGGAATGTGATCTCCAGGATCAATATCTTGCTTACAGCGGTGATGATAACCGTTACACGGATACGCGCCGTATTGTCTCCAAGGATGATTTTGGGCCGTTGGTGAAAACCGTGATGACCCGCTGTATTCATTGCACGCGCTGCGTTCGTTTTGCCGATGAAATCGCGGGGGTTCCGGCTCTGGGCGGCATTGGGCGCGGCGATCATCTTGAGATTACCACTTATCAGGAACAGCCTTTTGCGTCGGAACTTTCCGGCAATGTGGTTGATCTTTGTCCCGTTGGCGCCCTGACCAACAAGCCTTACGCTTTCACGGCCCGGCCCTGGGAACTGAAATCAACGGAAACCTTCGATGTTCATGATGCCATGGGTTCAAGCATAAGAGCCGATGCTAGGGGGGCGCAAGTGATGCGCTTTCTGCCGCGCGTTCATGAGGATGTGAACGAAGAATGGATTTCCGACAAGACCCGCCAAGCCGTTGACGGCCTGAAATATAACCGCCTTGATCAGCCTTATGTGCGCCGTGGCGGGGCATTGCAGCCCGCCTCATGGGACGAAGCCTTTGACGCCATTGCGTCAAATGTGAAGGGCAAGAAGATAGCAGCCCTTGTGGGGGATCTTT
>NVTJ01000087.1 GCA_002401545.1 Alphaproteobacteria bacterium | reverse complement strand
ACTTTTGTCGGGTCTTTGCCGGAAAAAGCCCCGCCGCCATGGGGGGAGGCCCCGCCGTAAGTATCCACAATGATTTTCCGTCCCGTCAGACCCGCATCACCATCCGGTCCTCCGATGACAAAATTTCCGGTGGGATTGATGTAAAGCTCATCTTCGGGACACATCCAGCCGGACGGCAAACATTTTTCAATATGTTCCCGGACGATTTCGTGAATTCTATCCTGGGAAACATCCCTGCTGTGCTGGGTAGACACCACAACAGATGTGGCACAGACCGGAACCCCGTCCTCATATTTCAACGTAACCTGACTTTTGGAATCCGGTCCAAGCTCAGTAACCCCCCCGTGACGGGCATCAGCCATGGATTTCAATATCATATGTGAATAATGCAACGGAGCAGGCATGTAAACATCGGTTTCATCAGTGGCATAACCAAACATTATGCCCTGATCCCCGGCCCCTTCGTCCTTATTATCCCGGCTATCTACCCCCATGGCAATATCAGCGGACTGTTCATGAACATGAACCTCAACAGACATATCCCTCCAATGGAATCCATCCTGTTCATAACCAATTTTTCTGACCACCCGACGGGCGGCGTCCTCCATCCGGCCGGCATCAATTGACGCAGGCCCCCTGACCTCACCCGCAAGAACGACACGATTTGTCGTGGTCAGGGTTTCAACAGCAACACGGGCCTCAGGCTCCGCGCCGAGAAACAAATCAACAATAGCATCAGAAATACAGTCTGAAACCTTGTCAGGATGACCTTCGGATACGGATTCACTGGTGAATAAATAATTTTTTCTGGGCATCAATCTGGGCATCAACAACTCTCCGGCAATGAAATTCTAATTTCTGTTTCAACATATAACATATCATTTATATAAAGAAACCTTTATATTTTGTTAATGCTGATAATTATTTTCTGCCTGTCCCGGATATTCCTGTCCCGGGGGAGTTATAAATTTAATCTGTATAAAATATTTTTGTGTTAACTACTCGGAAGGGGTCTCATCAAGGGGAACTTCCGAATTTGCCCATTCCGGCATGGTCACGTGATTTTCCGCTGAAACGCCTGCCCGACCCAGTACAATGGGAATGGTACGAAATAAAATCCTCAAATCTGTCAACAGGCTGCAATTATCCACATACCACACATCCAGAATGAATTTCTGATTCCAGCTGATGGAATTACGGCCCATAATTTGCGCCCAGCCACTTATGCCGGGGCGTACCTCATGGCGACGCATTTGTTCAGCCGTATAACGCGAACCATATTCAGCAATGAAGGGCCGGGGTCCGATCAGGCTCATGTCACCAACCACAACATTCCACAACTGGGGTAATTCATCAATACTGCAATCCCGAAGCCATTTACCGAATTTTGTCAGACGGTATTCATCAGCCAGAAGGCCGCCATCTTCATCCACACAATTGGTCATGCTGCGAAATTTCCAGATGGTAAAAGATTGTCCGTTCAGGCCCAGTCTTTCCTGAGTGAAAAATATGGGGCTGCCCAATTTAATACGCACCATAATCCCCGCAAAAAGCAGAAGGGGTGCCAATAACAGAATTAAAGAAATAGAACTGACTATATCCAGAAGCCTCTTCCAGAAATATTTATAAGCGGTGCCTTTCATTACATTCCCTCATCCTCGTTTTTCCCTGTTCTAAACACTTAAGGTTAATGCAGGATTAATATAATAGCGAAAAATATATTTAAATATTACGCTACTCTGGACGACCCCCCGAAAGACTATAGTATAATAGTAAATATATTAAACTGTTATTACAATTACAGGTCGCAAACAAATCTACTCATAACGGTGGAAATAACAGCTTATATTAACCATTGCAAGCAATAAAATTAGTATCTCTTTTCCTTACTGGCCTGTCAGGCTTTTACGAATAAAATCAATTGTTTTCTGACGTCCGTAAAGCGCAATGAAAGACCCCATGCGCGGCCCCTGTTTCTGGCCCAGCAGAATTTCATACAGGGTTCCGAACCAGTCGCGCAGATTTTCATAACCCTGCGCATTTCCCACCGCAAAAACCACATTCTGATAATCAGACGCCGGCAGATGGTCCTCCAGCTTTTCCAGCTCCCGGGCCAGGTTTTCAAGGGCGCGCCCTTCTTTCTCCGTAGGCAACCGGTAATTTTTATGGGGTTTGACAAAATTATCGTAATAGACCAGAGCATACCCCACCAGCCTGTCCAGCAGCGGAAGCTTTTCCGGGCTGCTCCCTTCGGCATAATTGCTGATATAGCCCCACAGGGTTTTTTTATCGTGAGCATTGGTGGCACTCACCAGATTAAGCAAAAGCGCAAAGGTAACCGGCAGTTTCTGTTCCGGCGGGTTGCCGTTATGCACATGCCAGACCGGATTGGCCAGTTTCTGTTGCTCATCCTGATCACTATATTTGGCGAGGTGAGTGATATAGTCATCCACAGTTTTGGGGATCACATCAAAAAACAGTTTTTTCGCCTTGCGCGGGGATTGAAACATATAAAGTGAGAGGCTTTCCGGTGTGCCGTATTTCAACCAGTCTTCCATGGTCAGGCCATTGCCTCTGGATTTGGAAATTTTTTCACCATTTTCATCCAGAAACAACTCATAGCTGAAACCTTCCGGCGGCACTGCGCCCAATATGCGCGTTATGGCGCTGGACAGTTTTACCGATTCAATCAGGTCTTTGCCCGCCATTTCATAATCAACGCCAAGCCCGACCCAGCGCATGGCCCAGTCCGCTTTCCACTGCATTTTACAATGACCGCCGGTAACGGGAACTTCCACCAACCTGCCGGTTTCTTCATCGCGGTAAGTCACCGTACCTGACCCAAGATCCCGGTCGACAATCGGCACTTGCAACACGGTACCCCTGCGCGGGCAGATAGGCAGAAACGGACTGTATGTGGCCTGACGTTCCGGCCCCAATGTGGGCAGGATCACTTTCATGATCCTGTCATAGACGGTAAGCATTTTCAGCAGGGTTTTATCCATTTCCCCGCTGACATAGGCCTTGGTGGCGCTTTTGAATTCATAATCAAAGCCAAAGCCGTCCAGAAAGGCACATAACCTGGCATTGTTATGATGGGCAAAGCTCTCATGGGTGCCAAAAGGATCGGGAACTTTTGTTAACGGCATGCCGATATATTCTGCCAGCATATCCTGATTTGGCAGGTTGGTTGGCACTTTACGCAGGCCATCCATATCATCGGAAAAAGCGATCAGTTTTGTCGGCGTGTCGCTGAGGCGCTGAAAGGCCTGACGCACCATTGTCGTACGGACCACTTCGCCGAAGGTACCGATATGAGGAAGACCGCTGGGACCATAGCCGGTTTCAAACAGGACATAGCCTTTATCATTACCGGATTTCTCCAGCCGTTTCTGTAAGGCGCGGGCTTCCTGAAAAGGCCAGGCCTTGCTGTCCTGTGCCAGCTGGATCATTTCCGGAGATAGTGACATAAATTTTACTCTCTTTAATATGGGGTCTTGATAAAACCCTTTAGGGGTTACGTCAACTCAATGAAATATTTTCCCATAATTTGAATTGAGAAACTTCGGCGAATTCTGTTATTGTCCTCATTTGAAATTTTGAAGGGAAGTCTGTTAAAAATGAGCCATCAGGGTCAATCCGTAATCTACCGTGCGTGTAATCTTTGTGAAGCCATTTGCGGATTGGAAATTACGGTTAAAAACAACCGTGTCACCGCCATAAAAGGCGACCGGGATGATCCCTTCAGCAAAGGCCATATATGTCCAAAGGCAACCGCGCTGCAAGACCTTCAGGAAGACCCTGACCGCCTGAAATATCCCCATAAAAAAATTAACGGCGTGTGGGTCAAAATTGGCTGGAACGAGGCCTTCGACATGGCCGCCGATAAATTATGGCATATTCAACAGAAGTATGACCATGATGCGGTCGGGGTTTATCTGGGAAACCCCAATGTTCATAATTACGGCTCCCTGACCCACGGATCATCATTTTTGCGCCTGCTTAAAACCAAAAACCGTTTTTCGGCCACGTCCGTTGATCAGCTTCCCCATCAATTTGTCTCGAACCTGATGTATGGCCATCAATTTCTGATTCCCGTTCCCGATATTGACCATACGGACCATATGATCATCATGGGCGCCAATCCCGTGGTTTCCAACGGCAGTATCATGACCGCACCAAATGTTAAGCGCCGCCTTCAGGCGATCACGGATCGGGGCGGCAAGATTATTGTCATTGACCCCCGCCATACGGAAACCGCAAAAATTGCCAGCGAACATCATTTCATCAAACCGGGCCGGGATGTTGTTTTCCTGCTGGCCTTCCTCAACCATCTGTTTCAGGAAAATCTGGTGGAACCCGCCCATCTGACAAAAAAACTGGAGGGTTTTGATAAAATTTATGATCTGATCAAAGACTTTTCCCATGAACGGATCGAAGAGCTTACTGGCATACCCCTTAACGCCATCCATAAAATGGCTGAGGAGTTTGCTGCCCAGAAAAAAGCAGTTTTTTATGGCCGCATGGGGGTTTCGGTCAATCCCTACGGCGCGTTATGCCAATGGCTCATTCAGCTGATCAATCTGGCAACCGGCAATCTGGATAAAGTGGGCGGAACATTGATCCCGCTTCCTGCGGTTGACCTGGTGGGCATGGGTCTGGTCGGGCGCGGCGGCTATAACCGCTGGCAAAGCCGGGTCAGCAAAAAACCTGAAGTCTGCGGCGAACTCGGCAGCAGCCTTATGGCCGAAGAAATAATGACCGGCGGCGAGGGGCAAATCAAGGCGATGATCTTAAGTGCCGGCAATCCCGTCCTGTCCACACCAAACGGCACACAGCTGGGACGCGCCTTTGAAAAGCTGGATTTTATGCTGGCCATAGATTTTTACATCAATGAAAGCACCAGATATGCTGACCTGATCCTGCCGCCAACCGCGCCGCTGGAGCATGATCATTATGATGTCACCTTTTTCGGCCTCTCGGTGAGCAATGTCACCCGCTTTAATGAAAAAGCCATTCAGGCCGATGACGGAACATTGGATGACTGGCAGATATATCATGAACTGATGGTGCGTTATCTTGAAAGGATGGGCGCGCCAAAGATACCAAAAAAACGCAGCCCCGAACGCCTGATTGCCATTACCCTTGCCAATGGACCATATGGCCGGCGGCGGGGACACGCAGAAGCCCTGAGCCTTAAAAAGCTGAAGGATAATCCCCACGGAATTTTTCTGGGAGACCTGCATCCCCTGCTCACCAACCGCCTGAAAACAAAAAATGGTAAAATCAACTGCGCCCCTGATTTACTGGTGGCTGATCTGGAAAGAGTGAAAAGTGATTTATTTAACGGATCGCCGGAGGGCCGCCTCCTGCTCATCGGCCGCCGTGATATCAGAACCAACAATAGCTGGTCCCATAATTCGCGCCGTCTGGTCAAAGGCAAAAACCGTTGTACGCTTTTAGTCAACCCGCAGGATATGAAAAAGCATGATTTTAAAACAGGCGAGATGATCGGCATAAAAAGCCGCACCGGAAGCCTGACTATCCAAATAGAGGAAACCACAGATATAATGCCCGGCGTGGTCAGTATTCCCCACGGGTGGGGTCATGACCGGGAAGGCGTCATGCTGAATATTGCCCGCGCGCACGGCGGCGTCAGCGTCAATGACCTGACCGACGAGACAAAGACAGACCAACTGATCGGCACGGCGGCGGTTAATGGTATTGAGGTTGAATTATTTATGTTGACTTAAGCCTTGTTTTCAAAGGCATTGACGACGAATTTCTGGCTTTGGTCGCTGCCTTGCTTATAGGATTTGGCTGTCGTCATGTCAGACAGCTTTGCCCAGTTTTCCGCGATCATCTCAGGGGTTGCATCTGCACCCAGAAACAGACCTTCGCTTTCCAGAATCTGCGCTCTGGCAAAAGTTCCGGCACCGGCGGTTATGATTTCACCGGTGGGGGCGTCTTTGCCACACAGGTATAACACCGCAGGGGATACACTTTCCGGGGTTAGAAAATCCAGCATCTGTGGCGGCATAATATCATCGGTCATGCGCGTTGCCGCCACCGGGGCCAGGGCATTGACCCGGATACCGTATTTATACAGCTCCAATTTCAGGGTATTGGTCAGGCCGACAAGGCCAAGCTTGGCCGCCCCGTAATTGCTCTGGCCGAAATTACCATACAGACCGCTGGAGGATGTGGTCATGACAATGCGGCCATATTCCTGTTTTTGCATGACCGGGAGTACCGCGCGGGTGGCAATGATACTGCCCATCAGATGAACATCCATCACCGCCGAAAAATCATCCAGCGTCATTTTACTGAAGGTCTTGTCACGCAAAATACCGGCATTATTAACCAGAATATCTATGCGGCCAAAGGCATCCATGGTTTGATCAACCATATCCTGCATATCCGCCTCTGACGTCACATTGCCGCCATTGGCAATGGCCTTGCCGCCCAGATCAATGATTTCCTGAACCACCTTTTCTGCCGCGTTAAGAGAAGACGATACACCCCCGTCCCTTGTGCCGCCAAGGTCATTAATGACAACCATCGCGCCCCGGCGAGCAAACGCCAGCGCATGGGCACGGCCAAGACCACCGCCTGAGCCTGTGATAATGGCAACCTGTCCGGTAAAATCATAGGACATCTGTTCATTCCTTTTTTTTATGCCGTTAATTCTTAACATAAATCAAATAAAATGAAATAAGCAATATTTTAACAAGTCTATTATTTACAAAGTGAAAAAAATCATGTAAGCGTTCTTGATAATTATTATTAACTAGCTATATAAAATATTATGAGATATTTAAGTGATCTGGACAAAGGCGACAAGGCCACCATTCTGGGCTTTGAGGCCGGGCGCTGCGAGGATATTGAGTTTGCCCGTGATCTGGAAGATCGCCTGCTTGAAATTGGCTTTGAAGAAGGGCTTGAGGTGCAGATCCTGCATGAGGGTCCCATATCACGCGATCCCATCGCCGTGCGTATCGGTCAGATGACCGTGGCGCTGCGCCGGATGGAAGCCTGTGCCGTGAGAATTACGTGAATATTATGACGGAAACATCACAGGAAATTAAAATTGCCCTCGTGGGCAGTCCCAACTGCGGCAAAAGCTCCCTGTTCAACAGCCTGACCGGAAGCCGTCAAAAGGTGGCCAATTACCCCGGCGTCACCGTGGAACGCCGATCCGGGACATATACCACCAAAGATGGTCATAATATCACCCTCATTGACCTGCCGGGCATTTACAGCCTGAAGGACCGTACCCTTGATGAGCGGGTCAGCCGTCAGGTTATTACCGGCGTTCACAAAAGTGAAAGCCGCCCTGACCTGTTGCTTTGTATTGCTGACAGCACGAACCTGCGGGTGCATTTACGGCTTGTTCTGGAATTGAAATATTTAGGCCTGCCGGTTATTCTCGCCCTGAATATGCGGGACCTGGCGGAACGGGACGGCATCACCATTGACCCAAAAATTCTTTCCCGGGAACTGGGTATTCCTGTGGTTGCTACCGTTGCCGTGCGCAGGGACAGTCTGGATGCGTTGAAAACAGAATTATCACAGGCCATAACCAGCCTGACCCCGGCCAGGGACGCCGTTCAGGCCCCCACAACCCGGGAATTACAAAAACAGGCCCGCAGACTTTCCGAAGTCGCCATCATGTCAGAAGGCACACAGCATAAAGTCACCCGCCAATTGGATAAAATCCTCCTGCATCCCTTTTTTGGCATCATTATTTTCTTCATTACCCTGTTTGGCATGTTCCAGCTGGTTTATTTCTGGGCCGAAGCCCCCATGGGTCTTATCGAAGAGGGGTTTCGGATATTACAGGGATTTATCGCGGAAATACTGCCCGACAACTGGTTCCGCAGCCTGCTGATCCACGGGGTCATCGCCGGTGTCGGCAGTGTTCTGGTCTTTCTGCCACAGATTTTAATCCTCTTCACCTTCATTCTTATACTAGAAGCCACGGGGTATATGGCCCGGGCCGCCTTTATCATGGACCGCCTGATGGCCATGGTCGGCCTGAACGGGCGGGCGTTTATCCCGCTGATGTCCAGTTTTGCCTGTGCCATTCCGGGCATCATGGCCACCAGAACCATTGAGCATCACCGGGACCGGATCACCACCATAATGATCGCCCCCCTGATGACATGTTCCGCGCGAATTCCGGTTTATGCCCTGCTCATTGGGGCAGTTGTGCCAAATAAATCAATATTTTACGGCCTGTTCGGTTTGCAGGGGATGGTCCTGTTCGGCTTATATCTTGTGGGTATTGTCAGCGCCCTGATTGTGGCGGCGGTGCTGAAAATGACCTTAACCCGGGGTGCGGCACAGCCATTCCTGATGGAACTGCCCAAATATCAACTGCCGGTTCTGCGCCATCTGCTGATAAACCTGTGGGAAAGGGCGCGAATTTTCTTAAAAAGGGCCGGGACCATCATTCTTTATTCCGCCATCGGCCTGTGGGCGCTGGCACAATATCCAAAAAAGCCGCTGGGGGCCACGGAACCGGATATATATTACAGCTATGCCGGAACGCTTGGCCGCTATCTGCAATATATTTTTGAGCCGCTGGGCTTTAACTGGGAAATGTCCATTGCCCTGATCCCCGGCATGGCAGCCCGTGAAGTGGCCATTGGCGCGTTGGGGACGGTTTATGCCCTGCAGGGAAATGAAGATCAGATTACCCAGGGCCTGCGCACCGTCATCCAGAACAGCTGGTCCCTGCCAACCGCCTTTGCCTTTCTGGCCTGGTATGTTTTTGCCCCCCAATGTTTTGCCACCCTCGCCACGGTCAGGCGCGAAACCAACAGCTGGGGCTGGACCGCCTTTATGACAGGCTATCTTTTCGCTCTGGCTTACAGCGCCGCCTTTGTGGTTAACAAGGCAACCATTGCACTGCTCGCCTAAGCGGCAATTGCCTTTTTCAGAGCTTTACCCTCTTCATCGGCAAGGGCGGCGGCCCGCAAGCTGGCCACTCTGCCGGCTGTGACAGACCCCCGGTCAATGACCGCCATAATAGCCTTGAAATTTCCCAAGCCTCGCTCATAGGTTTCGCCGTACCCCTTGATCAACCGCTGACAACGGATGGTTTCCACCGCCAGGTCATAATCTGTATCAAGGGTTTTGCGCGCGCGGTCCAGCCAGTCCTTGATCTGGGCATGTTCCTGAGCATAGCGAAAGGTCCTGCGCCGCATCACGCGCAATGACGCCATAAAATAAAGCATCAGAAATGAGAAGATTTTCGTGGTGTCTGACAGTCGGGGGCCGGTAAATTTCCTGAAAAACCATGTGAGCAAAGACGACTTTTTGACCATATTTGCCATAGCAACCGGCATGGTGCCGATGATTTCTTCCAGCCGCGGATGCATATATTCCACCATATGAACAATCTGACCCTGTTCAGCGCGCACTTCTTCGCGGTATTTCCGCACCCTGCCGGACCGGGTTTTAATATCCGCCACCTTGATCACATCATCAAAGGCCATCCACAGGGCCAGATACCGCGCCAATTCACGGGTCAATGCGTAAGGCGCCCTGTCCTGAGTGGAAAAACTTTCCAGCGTAGTGAGATATTCTGCCGCATAATCCAGATCCTGATAATCCAGAAGTTTTTTCGCGCCCGCGTAGGCAAATTCCCGCGCAACGGGCGGCAGAGCATTGATACGGTTGATCAGAGTTTTAGCCGCCGGTGTATTGGCCTTTCCTGTGATCTCCCCCGTGGAAATTTCAATATCTTCTTCCGGTTTATACGGTTTTTCTGCCGCCAGATAACCCGCTGCAAAGCCTTTCAGATTTACGTCAACCATCTTGCCTTCGGCGCGGATAGCCTCTTCAAATTCTTCCCGGAAAAAGGGCAAAACCTTTGATCCGGCAATGGCACCAAACATAATTGAGCTGATCACACAATTCGTGCTCGCCGCCAGACCCTCCATATCGAAGGCGATAAAGTCTTTCGCCGCCTGGGCCGCCGCTCTCAATACGGTTTCGGAATCCCCTGTACCGTCCCCCAAAGCCATTTTTTCCGAGATGGAAAAAACCCGGTGGCTTGAGGCAATCAGCGTGGTTTTATCCGGGGTGACAAATTGCCGCATCACGGCGCGGCCCGCTTCCATCAATTCTGCCGCCACCACAAGGTCCACATCCCCGGCCATGGGCATCAACGCCATGACCGGCGAACGGGTCTTGTCTTTAACACCAGCTTTCGGAAAGATTTCAAGGTAATAAATGGTCGCCCCGGTCCGTTGTGCCACCCCCGGCACGGATGTGGACTGGGCAAAATAATTAGATTGTTCCGCCAAGGCGACCAGCCAGTTGGTCAGCACCCCGCCGCCCTGACCGCCAAGAGCAGAAATCACAATGGTTATTGGTCTGGTCATACTGTCGCTCATAAGGATACCCTTGCCCGTTTCCGATCAACATGCCTTTGCAGAAAACCAATGATCCCCTGCCGCAGGAAATTCTTAAACCGGTCCCAGCCTGTGGGATTAAAGATCAGTTCGGCGCGGGAAAAGGACGGACATAACACCGCCGCATGAACATTATCACCGCAAACACCACAGCCAACGCAACTGTTGTCCACATAAGCCACCGGGTCTTCACGCAATATATCCGGCGCAGGCTTTATGGTCAGTGATGGACAGCCGGACAGGCGGATACAGGCATGATCCCCGGTACAGGTTTCCGCCTCCACATAGAAACGTTCCTTAATTTCCCGCTGACCAGATTTTATGTTTTTGGCCTTGATCGGTTTTTCCCGGCGCTGGCGGTTGAGCATACATTCGCCCTCAACCACAATAACCTTGGGCCCGTAGAATTCTGACGTCATGGCCTCCCGGACCAGAGCCTTGGTCCGGGCAATATCATAGGAACTGATGGTCCGCACCCATTTAACCCCAACCCCCTGCACCGCCTCCTGTATACGGGCTTTCTGCTCATCCTGTTTCAGGGTTCGGGCCGAGGAGGGAATATACTGCCCACCGGTAGCCGCTGCATAACCATTGTCCACAATAATAAAAACATTGTCATTATTGTTATAGACCGCACTGCTGATCCCACTGGTCAGGCCGTTATGCCAGAAACCGCCGTC
>NVTJ01000086.1 GCA_002401545.1 Alphaproteobacteria bacterium | reverse complement strand
ATACCCACCGGAAAGAGGGTGGTGATTGCTTTGACTTATATCCATGGGATTGGTCCAGCAATATCGAAACAAATTTGTGAAAAAGTTGGTATCAAGTCCGAAACACGGGTGAACCAGCTGAGTGATTCAGAGGTTATCAGAATTCGCGAAACAATCGACAGCGATTGTATGGTGGAAGGTGATCTCCGTCGGGATACGGCGATGAATATCAAGCGTCTGATGGACCTTGGGGCTTATCGTGGGCTGCGTCATCGCAAGAAACTTCCCGTACGTGGTCAGCGCACAAGCACTAATGCCCGCACCCGCAAGGGCAAAGCCGTTGCTATTGCCGGCAAGAAGAAATAAGGTACTTGAAAAATGGCTGAAGAAAAACGAGTTAAACGCAGAGAGCGCAAGAATATCACGAATGGCGTTGCCCATGTGAATTCTACATTCAACAATACCATCATCACCATTACAGATGCGCAGGGCAATTGCATTGCCTGGTCAACGTCGGGTGTTATGGGCTTTAAAGGTTCCCGCAAGTCTACGCCTTATGCGGCGCAGATGGCCGCGGAGGATGCTGGCAAGAAGGCTCAGGAACATGGGATGAAAACCCTTGAAGTACAGGTTAAGGGACCCGGTTCAGGCCGTGAATCCGCCCTTCGTGCTTTACAGGCGATTGGATTTACGATTACAACGATCCGTGATGTGACTCCTATTCCCCATAACGGCTGTCGTCCGCCGAAGCGCCGCAGAGTATAATAAGAGTATAACAATACACTAGTTAGATCAGAAACTTACTAAGGATTTGAACCGTGATCCAGAAGAATTGGCAGGAATTAATTAAGCCGTCCACCCTTGACATCAATCAGGTTGGAGATGAGCGCCGGAAGGTAACGATCGTTGCAGAGCCGCTGGAACGTGGTTATGGCATGACCTTGGGTAATTCATTGCGCCGGGTGTTGTTGTCCTCGCTTCAGGGGGCGGCGGTAACGTCCATTCATATTGATAATGTGTTGCATGAATTTTCTTCTATTCCGGGTGTTCGGGAAGATGTGACCGATGTGGTTCTGAATATCAAGAAAATCGCCGTTGAGATGGAAGGTGCTGATAACAAGCGTCTGACATTACAGGCAACCGGCCCCGGCGAAGTTACCGCCGGACAGATCAGCGAAGTTGCTGATGTGACCATTCATAATCCGGATATGGTCATATGCACACTGGATGAGGGCGCGGAACTGCGCATGGAACTTACCGTTGAAACCGGCAAGGGCTATGTTGCGGCTGTGAACAACCGCCCGGAAGATGCGCCCATTGGCCTGATTCCCATTGACAGTCTGTTCAGTCCGGTTACCAAGGTCAGCTACCGGGTTGAAAATACCCGTGAAGGTCAGGTTCTGGACTATGACAAGCTGCTGATGACCATTGAAACTGATGGCACGATCACACCGGAGGATGCTTTGGCATTCTCTGCGCGTATCCTTCAGGATCAGCTTCAGACATTCATCAATTTTGATGAGCCGGAAGACCTGGCTGTCGAAAAAGAATCAGACGAGCCGGACTTTAACCGCAATCTTCTGCGCCGGGTTGACGAGCTTGAATTGTCTGTACGTTCGGCCAACTGCCTGAAAAACGATAATATTGTTTATATTGGTGATCTGGTGCGCAAGACAGAGGCAGAAATGCTTCGCACCCCGAATTTTGGCCGTAAGTCACTGAATGAGATTAAAGAAGTTCTGTCCACTATGGGGCTGCGTCTTGGAATGGATAATCCGGGATGGCCGCCGGAAAATATTGACGAATTGGTCAAGAAATTGGAACAGGAATTCTAAATTTTTGGATTTTTAAGTCAGGGCGGGTCCAAATGAATGGATACCCCCTCAAGGAGTAAGAGATATGCGCCATCGTAGAGCTGGGCGTAAGCTGAATAAAACAAGTTCACATCGTAAAGCGATGTTTTCCAATATGGCCAGTGCCCTTTTGAAGCATGAGCAGATTGTAACAACCCTGCCCAAAGCCAAGGAACTGCGCCCCATCGTGGAACGTCTTATCACACTTGGCAAGCGCGGTTCCCTTCATGCCCGCAGGCAGGCTGTCTCAAAGCTGCCCGCGTCTGACAAGGAAATTGTCCAGAAGCTGTTTGATACACTTGCGGAACGCTATAAGGAACGCAGTGGCGGTTATACCCGTGTGCTGAAGGCCGGTTTTCGCCATGGTGATGCGGCGCCGGTTGCGGTTATTGAGCTGGTTGACCGTGATGTGGAAGCCAAAGGCAAGGACAGTGGTCCGGTACAGGAAGTTGAAACGGACGATACCGAAGCCGCTTAAAGCTATCCTGATAAAACCTATCTTCAAAAAGCAGTTCATATGAACTGCTTTTTTTTATGGTGTTTTATGAATATACATCTTATATAATCTGATTAATTCTTCTTAAATATAAAAAACAAGGACTAATCTGATGACACTCAAAGCTGGCGTCGTGAGCGGCGAAGACTATATTCAACTTGTCAATGCCTGCAAGGCGGGCGGCTATGCTCTTGCGGCGGTGAATTGTGTGGGTACGAATAGCGTCAATGCGGTTATGGAGGCCGCCGCCAAAAATAAAAGTGACGTCATTATCCAGTTTTCCAATGGCGGCGGCCAGTTTTATGCCGGGCAGGGCATGGCGGACAGTTTTCAGGCCAAGGTTCTGGGGGCGGTTTCGGCGGCCCGGCATGTGCATCTGCTGGCAGAACATTATGGTATCTGTGTGGTTCTTCATACGGACCATGCCAACCGGAAACTGGTGCCGTGGGTGGATGCCCTCATTGATCATTCCGAAGCCCATTACAAGGCCACTGGCCGCCCGCTCTATACCTCCCATATGCTGGACCTCTCCGAGGAGGCTATTGACGATAACCTGAGCGAGTGCGTCCGGGTGCTGAAACGTATGGCGGTGCTGGATATGAGTCTGGAAATTGAGCTGGGCATCACTGGCGGCGAAGAAGACGGCGTGGGCCATGAGGTGGATGCGGATGCTGATAATTCCCACCTCTATACCCAGCCGGAGGACGTGCTGAAGGCCTATGAGCTTCTGACCTCCATCGGCCATTTTTCCGTGGCGGCGTCATTTGGCAATGTGCATGGGGTTTACAAGCCCGGCAATGTGCAGCTGCGCCCGGAAATTCTGCGTGCCAGTCAGGCCCTGGTCACAGAGCGCCATAATATGGCAAGCAACCCCTTGAATCTGGTGTTTCATGGCGGGTCGGGTTCTGAAAAGGCCAAAATCTCCGAAGCGATAACTTATGGTGTGTTCAAAATGAATATTGATACGGATACCCAGTTTGCTTTTTCAGAAGCTGCGGGAAAATATGTGGCGGATAATGCAAGGGCGTTCAAGTATCAGATTGATCCCGATGACGGCACCCCCTATAAAAAGCAATATGACCCGCGTAAATTGCTGCGTGCCGGGGAACAGGGCTTCATTGCCCGGCTGGATGAGGCCTTTGCTGACCTGGGATCTGCGGGCAAGACCCTGGCCCGGTAATTCTTGCATTATAATCCGGGCGAACTGCCCTGATTGAAGCTTTGGATCAGGCTGCCGGCAATCAGATGCCAGCCATCGACAAGCACGAAAAATATCAGCTTGAAGGGCAGGGAAATCATTACCGGCGGCAGCATCATCATGCCCATGGACATCAGGACAGATGCCACAACAAGGTCAATGATGATGAAGGGGATAAAAATCAGAAAACCGATTTCAAATGCCCGGCGGAGTTCGCTGATGATAAAGGCCGGAACCAGAATCTGAAAGGGGGTATCGGCGGCGGTTTCCGGCGGGTCAAGCTTTGAGAGGTCAAGAAAGAGCATGAGGTCCTTTTCCCGCACATGCTTTATCATAAAGGCATGAAAGGGTGCCGTTGTGCGGTCGAAGGCTACTTCTTCGGTGATCTGTTCCGCAATCAGGGGGGCTATGCCGAAGTCATAGGCCTCTTTTATGGTCGGGGCCATGATGAAGGCTGTCATGAACAGTGCCAGGCTGATCAATACCACATTGGGCGGAGTTTGCTGGGTTCCCATGGCACTGCGCAGCAGGGAGAATACGATAACAATCCGGGTGAAGGAGGTTACGACAATGATGATGGCCGGCGCAAGTGACAGCACTGTCATCAGCATTAACAACTGGACAACCCGGCCGGACAGGGAGCCTTCTTCCCCCAAATTCAGCGAGAATTCCTGGCCAAAGGCTGTCTGGCTGCCTAAAATCAGCATAAAACTGGTCAGGGAGGTGGCGAACAGGGCCAGCGTTAATTTGTGTTTTTTCAGAAAGGATATCATGAATTTCCGTTTTCCCCGGTTTTTAGCCTTATATTTCGTTCGATGACAATATCCCGGTCTGTGCCCAATATGACCAGATGTTCCACATCATCACGGCGGATGAGCATGAGCTTTCTCCGGGCGTCAATGGGCAGAATTTCAACGATATCCAGTCTTTTATCCCGGGTTTTTGCCGAATTGATGGTGACGCGGGCCATAAGGCCGAATTTTTTGGCGCCATAAGCGAAGAGTAAAATCAGCGCGAGGACAAAAAGCAACGCCATGATAAACTGGAAATAGCTACTCACTTCCATATTATGAGCTTCCTTTCCCGGTCATGGATTTTTCTTCGCTCAGGCGAATATTTTCATTATAGAGATAGCTTAATATTTCAGATACGGGCTGCAAAGCCGCCAGCGGAATATAACTATCCACATCAAAGGCAGATAATATTGCCACCAGATCTTCGTCCGTTCTGACTTTGATATTATTATCGAAGGCAATTCTTAGAATCTTTTCGGCGTTCTTGCCGACGCCGCTGGCGGTGATGCGCGGAATGTCTGATCGCTGGCCGTCCTGCTTCAGGGCGACAGCCTTTTGTCTCTGGTCTTTTTTTTCTGTTGCCATCTTAATTCCGGTTAAGCCTGATAATTTTAGCTGATAATAATCACAGCTGCCCTAAATTATAAACTATAATATTTATTAAAATTTTATATTATCCCATAATCTTAACAAATTGTTAATTTTCCGGTTCCACAATGGGTTAATTATGGTGTATGCTTAACACTATAGTATATTCTACTAAAACTTTAGCCATTTTACAGGGTGGCGTATGGTATTTAGGATAAAATAAGATGGACCTGAAATCTATTTCTCTTTTCAGTTCCCTGAATCAGAAGATGAGCTGGCTCGCGGAACGACAAAAGGTCCTGGCACAGAATATTGCCAACGCCAATACTCCGGGATATATCCCCAAGGATCTGAAGAAAATCAGCTTCAAGGCACATTTGGACCAGACAGGCGCCACCGGCGGTTTGCGTATGCAGACCACGGCACGCGGGCATATGTCCGTTGCGGGCGGGTCGGGGAATAGTTATGAAACCAAGGTTCAGGATACTAAATTTGCCATGAGTGCGCAGGATGGCAATGCGGTCAATCTTGAAGATGAATTGATTAAAATGGCTGAAACGCAGATGAATTATGGTTTGGCGGTAAATTTATATCGCAAGCATGTCTCCATGATCAAGATAGCGATCGGCCGAGACAGATAAAGCTGAAAAGAAAATATTTTAAAGGAGTGATCCTATGGATTTATCCAAAGCAATGATGATTTCTGCCGCCGGTATGAAAGTGCAAAGCACTCGTATGAGGGTTATTGCGGAAAATCTTGCCAATTCCGGTTCCGTTGCCCTGTCACCGGATGTTGACCCTTATCGCCGCAAAACGGTGACATTCATCAATGCTCTGGACAGTGAAATGGGCATCACCCGTGTGAAGGTCAACAGGGTAACCTTTGACAAGTCGGATTTTGGTCTGCGCTATGAGCCGGGCCATCCGGCGGCAGATGAAAATGGTTACATCAAGACGCCGAACGTGAACGGCCTTATCGAGGCCATGGATATGAAGCAGTCACAACGCTCATATGAGGCCAATCTTAATTCCATTGAGGTATCAAAGAATATGATGATGCGAACCCTTGATCTGTTGAGATAATTTGAAATATACAGGACGAAACGATGAATATTAAAGCTCTTGATGCCGCGAATGCCTATGCCAATGTGATTAAAAATCAAGGCATTGGAACGGGACGCGGGCAAGGTACCGGCACATTTTCAGAAGTTCTGAAATCGGCTATCACCGATACCTCTGATGCAATTAACGTCAGCGCGAATACGGGCATTGAAGCCATGAACGGCAAGGCGGACCTTGTGGATGTGGTGACATCTGTACAGAATGCTGAAATGGTGCTGGAAACGGTTGTGGCGGTGCGGGACAAGGTGATCGCCGCTTATCAGGATATTATCAAGATGCCCATATAGCATTGGGGTGGTTTTTCCGGCAATCATGTGGTTCTCCATAAATTTTAAGAAAGATAAATTATGAACGGGGCGGAGGTATTGGACGTTGCACGGGAAAGCATCTGGGTTTTAATCAAGGTGTCTGGTCCTGTTATGCTGGTGGCTTTATCTGTCGGACTGACCATTGCCCTGTTTCAGGCCTTGACGCAGATTCAGGAAATGACCCTGACATTTGTTCCTAAAATAATCGCCATCTTTATCTCCCTGTTTATATTTTTACCTTTCATGGGGCAGACCATGGGGGATTTTATGACGCTTATTGCGGAACGGATTATAAATCTTGGCTGACCTTCTTCCTACTGAGCTATTCGCTTTTCTGCTGGTTTTTTCCCGGTTGGGGGCGATGGTTATGCTGCTTCCTGCGCTGGGGGAGACCGCCATTCCCCAGCGTGTTCGCCTGATCATGGCGCTTTCGATATCGCTGCTGATATATTCATCGGTCCGCAGTATATTGCCCCCCATGCCGGCCTCTCCTATCATGCTGGCGGTATTGATTGTTTTTGAGGTCCTGATCGGAGTCCTGATCGGATCAGCCATAAAGCTTTTGATGAGTGCGCTTCATATCGCCGGCACCATTATGGCCATGCAGACCGGCCTTGCCATCGCTCAGGCTTTCGACCCGGCACAGGGGGGGCAAAGCGCGCTGATGTCTACTTTCCTGACATTAATGGCGGTGGTATTGATTTTCATTACCAATATGCACCATATGATGATTTCTGCCATGTATGACAGTTATATATTGTTTCCCGTTGGCGCGGAATTGAAGATGAATGATTTTGCGGAAATAGTGGTGGATACGGTGGCGAATTCCTTTCTTCTGGGGGTGCAGATTGCATCGCCCTTCATTGTTTATGGCCTGATTTTTAATATTGGTCTGGGTATTCTGGCGCGGCTTATGCCACAGCTTCAGGTATTTTTTATTGCCATGCCGCTGAATATTGCTGCCGGTTTCATGATCCTGGGAATTGTTCTTGCCGCTGCTATGAACTGGTTCCTGCAATATATGGAAAATGCCATGAGCGTTTTTTTATATCAGGGGTAGGGTCAGATGGCAGAAGAACAGGACGAATCCCAGAAAACCGAAGAGCCAACGGCCAAAAAACTGCAGGAGGCGCAGGAAAAGGGAGAGGTAGCCAAATCGCAGGAAGTCAGGCATTGGTTTATCCTGTTTTCTATGACCGTGATCATCATTGTTTCGGCAAAATCCACCATGGCGGGCATCAGGGAAATCCTTGGTGGTGTTTTGGCCTCTTCCTACAGCGTGGCTATGGATGGCAATAATTTGTATGATTTCGCTGCCGAGGTTGTCGGCGGTGTTTTTGGCTATATGACCCTTCCGGTTATTATTTTGATGATCGGGGCATTTCTGGGGGCAGTGATCCAGCATCCCCCCATACTCACCACGGAAAAAATCATACCGAAGTTGAGCAAGATTTCCCCGCTTGCCGGTCTTAAGCGGTTGTTTTCAATGCAGAATTTTGTTGAAATTACAAAATCTGTTATCAAGATTATTATCGTGGGCAGTATAGTGCTGTTTCTGGTATGGCCGGAACGTGACCGGCTGGAGCAGATGATGACCAAGGACCCCGGTCAGGTGGCGGATGTCATATATATTATGGTGTTACGCATTCTGGGCGGGGTGGTTGCGGTGATGGCGGTCATTGCCGGCCTTGATTTTATGTTTCAGAAATTTCAGCATCTGAAAAAAATGCGTATGACGAAGCAGGAAGTGAAGGACGAGTTAAAACAGACCGATGGTGACCCCCATGTGAAGGCCCGCCTGCGCCAGATCCGTCAGGAGCGTGCCAGAAATCGTATGATGGCCGCCGTTCCGGATGCGGATGTTGTGGTGACCAATCCGACCCATTATGCGGTTGCCCTGAAATACGACAATGAGAAAATGGACGTGCCCATGGTCGTTGCCAAGGGGGTGGATCATATTGCGCTTAAAATCCGGGAGGTGGCCCGGGAGAATAATATTCCCATTCTTGAAAATCCCGCCCTTGCCCGGGCGTTGTCGGCCACTGTTGAGGTGGACGAGGAAATTCAGGAAGATCATTATAAAGCCGTTGCCGAGGTGATCGGATATATCATGCGCCTCAAGAAAGGTGAAGCCGCCACCTATACGGCCTCTGAGATATAGGCTATCCTGTTGTTATATTTTATTCCCTGACCAGTGAGTTATAAAAAATATGAATTTACGACCTGTATCAGTCGATTATCCATTTCTGATTACCATTGGCGGTATAGGCGGGCTTATGTCCCTGGCCGGCATTATATTTGGTATGGTTTTGGGCAATCCGGCCATGGGTTATTTCCTGGCCGCCACCAGCCTCGTCATGAGCGCCATAATGATCGGCAGGTGCCTTTATTCCGGTTGCGACACGCCTGCGGCACTTTCCGAACCGCCCGCTGTGAGCCGGATGGAACGGCCACAGGTCATTACCTCCCTTGAGGGGGATATGGTTTATTGCAACATGCCATACCGTCTTTTCCTGAAAGAGAGCCTTAAAAGAGAGGTTTTATCCCCCATGGAAATGATGACGGGCGAGCAGGGGCATTTTTTGAAGGACGCTCTTGCCACATTGGACAGGGACAGCGGGCAATCGCGGATTATTCAGTTGCTTTCCGGGGAAGATGAAACAAAATATGCCGAAGTAACCCTGAGCCGTAAAACAGGACAGGAAGACTTTATCAGCTGGATATTCTCCGGTGTGACATCTGAATTGCCGGGGGGGCATATGCGGCGGTCTGGCCATGAATTCAGTCTGGAACAGCTGGGTAGTTTTCTGGACTGCGGCGATTGCGGTCTGATTGCGGTGTCGGATGAGGGGCAGATTATTTATGCCAATGACATGCTTCTTCATTGGATGACAGGACGATCTGTTGAAGACTTGCGGTTGCCGCGCCCTCTGTCTGATTTTTGTGCCATTGCCCCGAAACAGTTGAATGGACAAATTCAGGTACGAACATTGTCTGGCGAAGATATTTTACTGGAATTTCTGCCCTTTGAGGCAATATTGGGGGATCATAAGGACAATGACCCCCCGCTGGCTGTGGCGGATGGGCCATTAAGGATTTGTCAGGTTTTTTCCTGTCAGTCCGAGGTAATGGCAAATGATACCGACACAGAAAATATTAATTTTGATCGTTTTTTCCGGGAATCTCCTATTGGTATTGCCATCGTTAGCGAGCAGGGGGAGGTTCTGGAAAGAAATCATATTTTCCGGGAATATGTTCTGGAACTGGACATTAAAAACACCCGTAGTCTGCAGCATATCATCGACCCGGAGGAATATAAAGAATTTTACGATCAGATTAAGGCGACCCTGAAAACAGGCCTGGCCAGTTCCATCGCCGACCTGGGATTTAAGGGCAAGGGGGAAAAGCATGGCCAGATATATATCACCCGCCTTAATAAATTTGACGATCATGACAAGGTGGTGATTTTATATCTGATTGATACGACGGAACAGAAGAATCTGGAATTACAATTCGCCCAGTCCCAGAAAATGCAGGCCGTGGGACAGCTTGCCGGCGGGATTGCCCATGACTTTAATAACCTGCTGACCGCGATCATCGGCTTCAGTGATTTGCTTCTGGTGCGGCACGGTCCGGGGGATCAGTCTTTTTCCGATATTATCCAGGTCAAGCAGAATGCCAGCCGGGCGGCAAATCTGGTGCGCCAGCTTCTGGCTTTTTCCCGCCAGCAGACCCTGCGGCCAAAGGTGCTGATGATCACCGATGTTCTGGCGGAACTATCCAACCTTCTTGGTCGCCTGATTGGCGATAATATCGAACTTGAAATGAAGCATGGCCGTGACCTTGGCTATGTCAAGGCGGATCAGGGGCAGATGGAACAGGTGATCATTAACCTTTGTGTCAATGCCCGGGATGCCATGGATAATCACGGCAAAATTTCCATACGGACCCGTAATATTGCTTTGAAGGAATCCAGAGTTCTCAGCAAACGTTATCAGGTTATGCCGCCCAATGATTATGTGCTGCTGGAGGTGGAAGATACCGGCTGCGGTATTTCGTCAGCACATCTGGGCAAGATTTTCGAGCCGTTTTTCACCACCAAGGAGGTGGGTAAAGGCACCGGCCTTGGCCTGTCGACAGTTTATGGCATTGTCAAGCAGACCGGCGGTTTTATTTTCCCGACCAGTGAAATTGGCCGGGGAACAACATTCAGTATTTACCTGCCCGTCCATAAAGAAGTCCCGAAAGAGGCCGTGGAAGCCAAAGAACCCGCCCCGGAGAAAACAACCAGGGACCTGACCGGAAAAGGGACAATATTACTGGTAGAGGATGAGGACGCGGTGCGTATGTTTGCCTCCAGAGCCCTTAAAAACAAAGGCTATAATGTCTATGAGGCCAATAGTGGCGAGGCGGCACTGGAGCTGTTTGAAAAGATTGAGGATGAGCTGGATCTTTTGATCAGTGATGTGGTGATGCCCATAATGGATGGCCCGACGCTGGTGCGCCGCATCCGTGAAACCAACCATAAACTGAAGGTAATCTTTATTTCAGGCTATGCGGAAGATGTCTTCGACAAAACCCCGGGTGAGGAGGATTTCCACTTCCTGCCCAAACCCTTTAGCCTCAAACAGCTTGCGGAGCAGGTTAAAGAGATACTGGAAAGCGCCTGATTCAGCAGAATCGGCAGTCGTGGCAGGCGATGGCGGCAGTATCTATAAAAAATATTATAAGAACAAATCATAAATATAACTAATATTATATATATATTTCATATATACACAGAATCCTCGAGGACCCGAGAAACATGTTGACGTGATGCGAGAAATTGATTCTTCTGTGTTTCATGATTAGAG
>NVTJ01000001.1 GCA_002401545.1 Alphaproteobacteria bacterium | reverse complement strand
CATCGCCGGGTTCAAGGATGGCCAACAAGACATTTAGGATGCCCGACAAACCTCCCTAAAATCTGTGATATGGGTTCCCGAACCCTCCGCCGGTTCAGCAGTTCCTGAAATATTGCCGCCTCACGACCCTCTATTTTCCGGTGCGGTTGCAGAATAATATCCAGGGCCTCAAGACCCAGAGCTTCCTCCAGCAGCAGGTCAACATCCAGCCGGGCGGTATCATTTGACAACTGAGCAAGCTGGCAAATGGCCTTGTTTCTTAAATCCCTCAGTGTTATCATATTTACTTAACCTGAATAAAACATTATGATTTATTCCATACCATAATGAGAGGCCCGATGAAAACACGTAATAATATTATGCCTGATATGTTATATTTTTTGACTGTTGCCTTAGTGGCAACTTTCTGCCTGAATTCCACGACAACTGCAAAAGGTCTGGAATCCGAAGAGGTAAAATTTCTCCAGTCCATTCAGAATCATCTCTCACGAACCAACCGCATGAAAGATGTCACTGTTCATGTCTTTGTTGAACAAAAACGTAAAATTCACGTCAAAACATCCTCCATAGGACTGTCTTATGGCTTCCTGAAAGATATGCAGAATATCAATCAACTTGTGGCCACGCTGGCGCATTTAACGGCATTTATCAAGCTTGGTTATGTTGTGACTCCACCGCTGCCAGAAGATATCAAACATGATACGGGAAAAACCTCTTTCAATAATTATATAAAATCTGCCATCCGGCCAAGATATCCTGACGAAGGCTATATGCCGGAAGCCAAAGGAACCTTTCAGAATGACCGTTCCGAAWCTATCACCCGACCCCGCTATCAAAATCGGGAATATGATTATTCTTTCAATAAATCTGATATTATTACGGAAGAACGTCAACTGGTGGTTGACAAACTCACGGATAAAATCATGAAACAAGCCGGTTTCTGCCCACAGGATTACAGCCGCCTGCTCCATTATTTTTATGAAACCCCACAAACAATCCCGGAAAATAAACATTTTGCCCTCAAAGCCGATCAATGGCAGCGTATTGATACTGCCGACCAAAGGGCTGATCCCGCCACCCCCTGCAACGCTGCCCAAATCGCATTAACTCAAAAATATGCCGGGCCATYTAATCAGCTTAAAATCAAAATCTCCAATGCGGAAAAAACCAGGTAACGGCGACTTATCAACCGTTCATTTCAGCCAGAAGTGATGCCTGATCCTCGGTGATCAGAGCGGTGATAACTTCTTCCAGCCCGTCCCCCGCCATAATCTGATCCAGCTTGTAAAGGGTCAGGTTGATCCGGTGATCGGTCACTCTTCCCTGCGGGAAATTATAGGTCCGGATACGGCCTGACCGGTCGCCACTGCCCACCTGTTCCTTGCGCTCCGCCGCCCGTACCGCATCCCGCTTTGCCCTCTCCGCATCATAAACCCGCGCCATCAGGACTTTCATTGCCTTCTGGCGGTTTTTAAGCTGGGACTTTTCATCCTGTTGCTGCACGGTAATTCCGGTGGGAATATGGGTCATCCGCACCGCACTGTCGGTGGTATTCACGCTCTGGCCGCCGGGGCCGCTGGCGCGGAAAATATCGATCCGGATGTCCTTGTCATCGAGCTTGATGTCCACTTCCTCCACCTCCGGCATCACCGCAACCGTTGCCGCAGAGGTATGAATACGGCCACCGGTTTCCGTATCCGGCACCCTTTGCACCCGGTGGCCACCGGATTCATATTTAAGCCTGGCAAACACGCCCTTGCCCGAGACCGAGATGATCACTTCCTTGAAACCGCCCACATCGCTTGAGGATGAACTGACCACCTCGAATTTCCAGCCCTGCAGCGCCGCATAACGCTGATACATGCGGAACAGGTCGCCGGCAAACAGCGCCGCCTCATCGCCGCCGGTCCCCGCCCGGATTTCAAGCAAGGCGTTTTTGTCATCATCCACATCTTTGGGCAGCAGCATAATCTCCATTTCCCGCTCTATGGCGGGCAGGCGTTTTTTCAGATCCGGCAGTTCCATTTCTGCCAGTTCCTTCATTTCGGGATCAATATCCGCGTCGGTGATCATTTCTGCCAGTTCAATCATTTCACGGATCATGGACAGATAATTCTGGGCCGTTTTCACAATCGGAGTGAGATCAGAATATTCCTTAGACAGAGCAATAATTTCTTCCGAAGACAGTTCCGCCGACCGGGACATCATATGTTCCAGTTCCTCGTGACGGGTGATCAGTTGTTGCAATCGTTCTTGTGGTATCATTTTGATTTGCTTTTTTGTTGATGGGGGATAACTCCCCCGCGCCCCATTTAATTTATGGGATGCGCTCCCCCTCCTCGCATTGGCTCGGGCGGCCCTTGGCCTTGCCTCACCTAAAAAGGTTCGGTTATTGAGCCCCTTCTTGGGCGAAGTAAGGGCGACCGCCCGTCGCGCATAATTGCGCGGAAGCCTAAGCGCAAGCGCCGGCGCTTGAGGCTAAACCAAAAACCAGCTAACGATAGTGGCTTAAATGGTTCATGAGCTGGTCAAGGGAGACTTCTGTTTGGCTGCCGTCATCAAAGTTTTTTATGGTGACAACGGCGCGGGCAAGCTCGTCTTCGCCGATGATGACAGCAGCAATAGCGTCAGCCTTGTTAGCGCGCTTCATGCGTTTTGCCATATTACCCCGGTAGGACATATGTGCGGCGTGGCCTGCTGTGCGCAATTGTTGTGCAATTTTCAGGGCTTGCTCCTGACAGTCAGATCCCACAGGCACAATGGCGATGGGGCGCGGTTCTCCGGGCACAAGGTCTGGGGATACCAGTTCCGCCAGACGTTCAATGCCCGCCGCCCATCCAATACCGGCTGTGGGAGGGCCACCCATTATTTCCATCAGGCCGTCATAGCGACCACCCGCCAGAACCGTGCCCTGAGCGCCGAGCTTACTAGTGATAAATTCAAAAGCGGTGTGGCTGTAATAATCCAGGCCGCGCACCAGACGTTCGTTGATGACATATTTTATGTTCAGAGCATCCAGACCGGCAAGCACCTCATCAAAAAAGGCCTTGCTTGCTTGATTATAATAGTCGGATATGCGCGGGGCATCTGCCACCAACGCCCGGTCCCCCTCATCCTTGCTGTCCAATATGCGCATGGGATTTTTTTTCAGGCGGGCCAGACTGTCCTCGCCAAGACTGCTCTTGTGGGCCGTAAAATAAGTGACCAGAGCATCGCGGTTGGCAAGGCGGCTTTCCGTATCCCCAAGACTGTTTATTTCCAGCGTCACGTCATCCATCAGACCAAGTTCGCTGAGTAATGTTGCCGCCAGGGCCAGAACTTCAATATCCGCCTGCGGTTCCGCTACGCCCAGAATCTCAACGTCGAGCTGGTGAAACTGCCGCATACGTCCTTTTTGAGGCCGCTCATAACGAAACATGGGGCCGGAGCCGAAAAACTTGCAGGGCAATGATTGTTGCAGGCCATTTGAAATAAACGCACGAACGATGCCGGCGGTATATTCCGGCCGCAGGGTCAGCGATTCCCCGCCCCTGTCCTCAAAGCTGTACATTTCCTTGGACACCACATCGGATGTTTCGCCGAGCGTGCGACTGAAAACCTCGGTAAATTCGAAAATCGGTGTGCTGATTTCCTGATGACCAAAGCGGGTGGCAATATCCTGAAAAACGCCCTGAATGAACTGGAATGTCCGTGCCTGATCACCCATAATATCGTGGGTGCCCCTTACGGGTTGTAATTTGGCCACTGATTACTCCTTGATTTCTGCTTCCAGCTCAGCTGCTTTTTTCTCTACTAGCTTTACAATATGATCAACCAGTCTGTCATCATCAATCTTGTGATCGGACATGCCGTTCAGGTAAATCATATGGGTGCCGTTACCACCACCGGTCAGGCCAATGTCGGTTTCCCGTGCCTCCCCTGGCCCATTGACCACACAGCCAATGATGCTCAGGCTGAGCGGCGTTGAAATATGCTCCAGCCGTTTTTCCAGCAGTTCCACCGTTCTGATCACCGGATAAGCCTGCCGTGCGCAGGAGGGGCAGGATATAATCCGCACCCCCCGGTGGCGAATATCGAGACTTTTGAGCAGATCAAAACCGACCTTGACCTCTTCCACCGGGTCCGCAGACAGGGACACCCGGATGCTGTCACCAATGCCGGACCACAGCAGCATCCCCATGCCAATGGAGGATTTCACCGTCCCGGCCCGTAACGCGCCCGCTTCGGTAATGCCCAGATGCAACGGATAATCGCAGGCATCCGCCAGACCCTGATAGGCCGCCACCGCCAGAAAAATATCTGACGCCTTGACGCTGATCTTGAATTCAAAAAAATCATTGTCTTCCAGAATTCTGGCATGTTCCAGCGCACTTTGCACCATGGCATCAGGGCAGGGTTCGCCGTATTGTTCCAGCAGGTGTTTTTCCAGCGATCCGGCATTAACCCCGATACGCATGGAACAGCCATGATCTTTGGCCGCCCTGACCACTTCGCGCACCCTTTCCGCAGAGCCAATATTGCCGGGATTTATCCGCAAACATGCGGCCCCGGCTTCGGCGGCCTCGATGGCGCGCCGATAATGGAAATGAATGTCGGCCACAACCGGCACCCTCACCCCGGAAATAATGTCTTTCAGGGCGGCGGTGGAGGCTTCGTCAGGGCAGGAAACCCGGACAATATCTGCCCCGGCCTCTTCCATTTGACGGATTTGACGGATGGTCCCCTGCACGTCTGTGGTCAGTGTATTGGTCATAGACTGCACTGAGATCGGAGCATCACCACCCACGGCAACATTGCCCACCATAATCTGTCGTGATGCGCGGCGCAAAATATCCCGGTAGGGTCGAATGCTCATATTCCGTCAATTTCCAAATTTCAACCAGGGCGCCAACATGGAGAATAGTTTCCCCAAGATCAAGGGGAATCACCAATATTTTATGACTTTAATCTCAGGTTTTTTATTTTAGGGTGATAAATGGGCGGTTGTCATCAGCAGGTCCTGTTTATCCAGACTGATATTTTCCCGGATCTGGCCGGAGTCGCCAAAAAGGGAAATTGCCATATCACCCACAAAAAGCGATACCGCCCCGGCATTGCTGGTCATCATCGTCATACCCTTGCGGTTGGTCATATAAAATTCCTCCCCCGCCAGCAGAATACGGTCCAGCAATATTTTCTTGTTCGCATCAATAATACGAATCCAGGCATCCTCCCGCATAGACAGGCGGATCTGCCCGGTCCCAAGAGCTGTGTTTTTGGTCGTTGCTTCCAACGGAGTGGCATTAACCCGCTGAACCAAATAAAACCCCTGATTTTTTTCCAAAGCCTCTTTCGGGGCGGGCGCTGCCGTTACCTCGGCCATAACCGGATTTTGCTCATCTTCCAGAATGGCGGATACCAGAATGTTTGAGGTAACTTCCGATACATCCGGCAAGGCTGATAATAACAAACGATCATTGCCACCAGAGAAATACCAGACACCATAAAGCACAAGCGCACTCAATATAGCCAGCGAAACAATCATATGCTGGGCGGAGTTATGGTCTTTTTCCACTTCCAGAAAAACCAGTTTGACCTTTTTCATGCTCCCCTGAAATTCTTTTTTATATTGCGCTGTTATCTGCCCCACATCCAGTTTCAGATAGGAAGCATAATTCTTCAGAAACCCCGCCGCGTAGCAGGCCGAGGGAAATTTGTCAAAATCATCCTGCTCCAATGCCCTGAGCAAATGAATCCGGATGCATAATTCATCGGATATTTTTTCCATATCGATTTCGCCCGAAGCACGCCGGGCCTGTGAAAGCCTCTGGCCAACAGTAAGCGCTTCTGCCGGCACTTCTGCCGCAGATCCGTAATCCATATTATTTTTTAAGAACAGACCTTGGTCCACCTAACTTAATCCCTACTAACTTACCCGTTACTGCGAATATTTACTTCCAAATATAGGTTTTGGAAAGACCCTTCTGACAAGATCTTCCGTCCCGAAGCATTTTACCCTAATATGCTTGCTATTTTATTAACCCATAGACTCAAGATGATTAAAATTAACTATTCATTCATTCTTATCTGAAAGCCATCTGGTTTTTTGCAGACAGTCAGTGAACCTTAAACCGATTTAAAGAGTCAACAAAAAACTGCAAATATACCTGATTTATAGGAAAAATGGCCCTGAAAGTCAGATTTTAATGCCATGGTCCTTGGCAAAAGCGGTTAGCAACCCTCTCAGGCTATGATCAGGACGACTCAGCAATCCCGTCACAAAAGCCTCCGCACCCGCCAAATCCAGACTGCGAATCATCATTTTTACCGGCCCGACAGAAGCCGGAGCAATGGACAGGCGGCGAAAACCGATGGCCAGTAAAGCAAGTGCTGTAATCGGTTTGCCACCAATTTCGCCACAGAGGGTTATCGTCACATCATGATCGTTACATTTATCAACAATGAATTTCAGCATCTTCAATGCCGGCGGCGAGACAGGATCATAGCGCCCGGCCAATTTCGGGTTTTCCCGGTCACAGGCAAAGAAAAACTGCAACAGGTCATTACTGCCAATGGAAATAAAATCCAGCAACGGCAGTAAATTATCCAGCTGCCAGATCAGAGCCGGAACCTCCAGCATGGTCCCCACGCGAATATTTTCCGGCAGGGGGCTTTTTCGCTTTTTCTGACGGTTGATTTCCTTATTCAGAATTTCCCGGGCCATTTTAAACTCGGAAACATCAGAAATCATCGGGAACATGATGTTCAGTTCCCGTCCCTCTGCCGCTTTCAACAGGGCCCGCACCTGATAGCGCAGCAGGGCCGGACGGTCAAAGGCGATACGAATGGCCCGCCAGCCCAATGCCGGATTGGCTTCATCATCCCGTTTCAGAAAAGATACCGGCTTGTCGCCGCCAATATCCAATGTGCGGAAAATAACCGGCTTGCCGTCCGCCGCATCCAGAATTTCCCGGTAAAATTCGGCCTGGGGGCCAACGCGCGGCAAAGAATCGCTGACCATAAACTGAAATTCTGTCCGAAACAGCCCGACACCACTGGCCCCGGTGCGTTTCAGCCCCTCCATATCCATGCTCAGACCCGCATTAACCAGCAGCTCGACCTCAACCCCGTCACGGGTTTTCGCCGGCAAATCCCGCAGAGCATCATATTCCGCCTGCAATATGTCGCGGGATTCGATGCTTTCCTGATAGCTCTGCAAAATCTCGGGCGGCGGGGAAAAATAAACAATGCCCTCAACACCATTGACAATCACCTGCTCGCCTTCCGCCACCGCAAGCAACGCATTTTCCATCTGTCCCACCATGGGAATGCCCAGCGCCCGGGCAACGATGGACACATGGGCGGTCGGGGAACCGTCTTGAAGGATAACACCACAGAGCTTTTCCCGGTCATAATCCAGCAAATCCGCCGGCCCCATATTCTGGGCAACCAGAATAACCTTGTCCGGCAGATTTGCCGATGCCGCCGACCCCACCCGGCCCATGAGATGCCGGTTCAGCCGGTTGGCCAGATCATCCAGATCACTCAGCCGTTCCCGCAGATAAGGATCCGACATTTTCTGCATCCGCACCCGGTTGTTGAGTTGAACCTTCTCCACCGCCGCCTCTGCGGTCAGGCCCGTATCAATGATGGCTTCTATCTTTGATTTCCAGCCTTTGTCCCGGGCAAACAGCATATAGACATCAAGAATTTCCTGATGTTCGCCCTGATGACGAAGGTCTTCCGCCGACATCATATCATCAATCTGGTCCTGCAGGGCTTGCAGGGCCAGATCAAGGCGGGTTTTTTCCTGGGGAATATTATCGGTCAGATGCTTGACCACCTCGATTTTTGGTTCATGGAAAACCGCAACCCCTTCGGCCATGCCCTCGGCAAACACCACCCCTTCAAAGCGCGATGTCGCCGCCCGTTCCAGCGTGGCTTCCTGCTGTTCTTTCGGATCAAACAAGTCGCCGCTGGCCACAAGTTCTGCCAGAACCATGGCCACCGTTTGCAGGGATTCTTTTTCTTCCTGCATATAATGACGCTGGGTTTTATTCTGGATAACCAGGACACCAACCGCTTTTCCGGACCGCAGGATAGGCACCCCCATCAGGGAATGATAGACTTCCTCACCGGTTTCCGCCCGGTAAACAAATTTCGGATGTTTGCGAGCATTGGACAGATTGAGCGGCATGGCCGTCGCCGCAATATGTCCCACAAGACCTTCGCCAACCCGCAGCCGGGTTTTGTGAACTGCGGACGCTTTCAGCCCTTCGGTGGCAAAAAGCTCGAGGATTTCACCGCCACGCATAAAATATACCGAACAAACTTCGGCAATCATATTGCTGGCCACAAGGCGTACAACCTCGGTCAGACGCTGCTCGGCACTGCCGGCACCCGCCATAATTCCATGCAATCGTCTAAGTAGCTGACGAGGTGCACTGCTCACCGAGATCACTCTGTCCCCTCCTTTTAGCCACAAACCCCTAAAGCTCAAAATATCTTATATCACATCAGCGGGCGGATAAATAATCAATCGCCTGTTCCACCAGCCCGTCAATGATTTCCCGGGTTGATTGCTCTGTTTTAACCAGACCCACAACCTGTCCGGCCATGAGAGAACCAGCGTCCACATCGCCATCAATCACGGCCTTGCGCAAAGCCCCGGCCCAATAATGTTCAATGGCCAGCTGGGCTTCTTTCATATCAAGTTCCCCGGTTTGATGCCGGGCGATAATCTGGCGCTGGGCTTCCTGAAAGGATTCCGAGGCCTTGTTTTTCAGGGCCCGGACCGGAATCACCGGAAAACGCGGGTCCAGTTGCACTGATATGGTCGCATCCCGGCTGTTGCCCCGCATGAAAGCCTTCTTGAAATTTTCATGGGCAATGGATTCCGTGGCACAGACAAACAGCGTGCCGAGCTGAACCCCCGCAGCGCCCATTTCAAGATAGGCCGCCATGGTTTCCCCACGGCCAATGCCCCCGGCAACAAAAACCGGCACATCTTTCACATGGGGCAGAATTTCCTGAGCCAGAATCGAGGTAGACACCGGCCCGATATGACCGCCGGCTTCAGACCCTTCAATGATGATGGCATCGGCCCCGGACCGGATCAGCTTTTTTACCAGAATGAGCGCCGGGGCAAAACAAATGACCCTGGCCCCGCCGGCTTTTAGCCGTTTGATGTCAACCGCCGCCGGAATTCCCCCGGCCAAAACCACATGAGAGACTTTATGACGCAGGCAAACATCAATAAGATCGCTGATCTGAGGATGCATGGTAATCAGATTTACGGCAAAAGTTTTATCTGTCATGGTCCGGGTGGCGGCAATTTCCCCCTCCAGCAGATCAGGTGTCATGCTGCCACAGGCAATCACCCCAAATCCCCCGGCATTGGAAATGGCCGAAACCAGGTTTCTTTCAGATACCCAACTCATGGCACCGCCCAGAATGGCATGTTCAACCCCTAAAAAATCTTTTCCCCGTTGCCACAGTTCCGCCAACCGCGCCCGACCTGAAGTATTCATATGCCTGTTCCTTTTGACGTTTTATTCCTGATCAGTATCAAGACCAAAGGTCGTATGCAACGCCCGCACGGCCAATTCATAATATTCCGCCCTGATCAGCACACTGATTTTAATTTCCGAGGTGGAAATAACCTGGATATTGATGCCTTTTGCCGCGAGCGTCTCAAACATACGGGCGGCAACGCCCGCATGGGAGCGCATCCCGACACCAATAACCGAAATCTTGACCACATCCCGGTCACTCATCAGCTTGGCATATTTCACATGACCGGTTGCCTTGAGGATTGCCGCCGCCTTGTCCACATCATTTTCCGGCACGGTAAAGGTCAGGTCGGTTTGTTTGCCGTCTTCGGATATATTCTGAATGATCATATCCACATTGATATTGCCCTTTGCCAGAGGTCCGAAAATCTCCCCGGCTATTCCGGGCGTGTTTTCAACCCCGACCAATGTGATTTTGGCTTCCTCTTTGGCATAGGCAATGCCACTGACAACTTGTTTTTCCACTATTTCATCCTCATCTACAACCAATGTTCCCGCTTTATCGGTAAAACTTGATAATACCTGAACCCGGACACCATGGTTCATGGCCATAATCACAGAGCGGGTCTGCAGCACTTTGGCGCCCAGTGACGCCATTTCAAGCATTTCTTCATAAGTGATTTTATCCAGCTTGCGCGCCGCCGATACGATCCGGGGGTCAGCGGTGTAAACCCCCTCCACATCGGTATAAATATCACAACGGTCCGCATTCAGGGCTGCGGCCAGCGCCACCGCAGAAGTATCCGAGCCGCCCCGGCCCAATGTGGTGATCCGGTTATCCCCGGAAATACCCTGAAACCCCGCCATAACACAGACAATATCATCTTCCAGCCGTTCAATCATCCGGGTCGTGTCAATATCTTCTATACGGGCAGAGCCGTGAACGGTATTGGTCCTGAACGGCACCTGCCAACCCAGCCACGAACGGGCGGAAATCCCCATATTCTGTAATACCAGAGCCAGAAGACCGGCCGTAACCTGCTCACCGGAGGACACCACCGCATCATACTCCCGCGCATCATGCAGGGGGGAAGCTTCCTCAACCCACCGGATCAGCTGATCCGTGGTTCCCGCCATGGCGGACACGACGACCGCAACCTGATTTCCGGCATCTGTTTCGCGCTTGATCCGCTTGGCAACTGCACGTATCCGGTCAAGGTTGGCAACGGATGTTCCGCCAAATTTCATTACTATTCGTGACATATTTAAATCTTATTGCCTTATCTGTAATATTTTTATCGGACCAGATGCGCGCTATACATATACGTTTATGGGGTCTTCACGCAAGCGACCAATTAAATATAATATGGTTTTTGCTGGAATAAGATGAAACTTTGGCTAAATTAGGGTCAGAATAAATGTTAAAGATAACCATGACCACAAAAAAACAAAAACCCGCGCCTGAAAATATTTCTGCCTCTGTTGATCCGGCGGAGATTGCCAATTTTTCTGCTCTGGCCGCCACATGGTGGGACCCGAACGGTCCGTTCAAACCGCTGCATAAACTCAATCCGACCCGTATCGCATATGCGAAAAACAGCCTCTGTCACCATTTCAAGCGCGACCCCCATGAAGATTTGCCCCTGAAAGGCCTCAGGATTCTGGATATTGGCTGTGGCGGCGGATTGCTGTCCGAACCCATGGCCCGACTCGGGGTAACCATGGTTGGAGCTGATGCCTCGGAAAAAAATATCAAAACCGCACAGGTTCATGCGGATGAGATGGGCCTTGATGTTGATTACCGCCATATCACCGCAGAGGAAATGGCCGCCGCCGGTGAAAAATTTGACGCCATCCTGAATATGGAGGTTATTGAACATGTGGCTGACATTCCGTCTTTTCTGAATGCCTGTCACAGCCTGCTTAAAGACGACGGCTGCATGGTGGTATCAACCCTGAACCGGACCGCCAAATCATGGGCCATGGCCATTGCCGGGGCAGAATATATCATGCGCTGGCTGCCCAGAGGCACCCATGACTGGCATAAATTCCTCAAGCCCTCGGAGCTTGTCCGCGCGCTGGATAATAGCCATTTCGAGACCATCGACCTGAAAGGCATGGTTTATCACCCCTTTTCCGGTGACTGGTCACTGGACAGCAAAGATTTTGCCGTCAATTACCTTGTGCTGGCTCAAAAGAAATAAAATGGATAAACCGACAAAGGCATATCACCCGCGCATCTGGCGGCCCGAAAAATCATGGGTTGAAGAGCGCCATGTGGCCAGTGAAATTCCGCTGGCGCTGGAATATAACTGTATCAGCCATGCGGTGATGATGGTATCCCCCACCGATATCAAGGATTTCACCCGGGGTTTCAGCCTGACCGAAGGTATTATCGATGGTCTTGATGATATCATGGATATGACGGTGGCCCCCGCCGACAAGGGCTATATTGCTTCGCTGGAAATCACCCCGGACTGTTTCCGGCGTCTGGACCAGTTTAAAAGAACACTGGCCGGGCGTACCGGTTGTGGCCTGTGCGGTATTGACCGACTCGATCACGCTATCCGGCCCTTAAATCCCATTAAAAGCCAACTTGTTCTTGATGCCAAAACTGTCTTTGGCAGCATGAAAAATCTTTCCATATTACAGGTCCAGAATAAAAAAACCGGCGCTTTACATGCCGCCGCCTTTGTCTCTGAAACGGGTGAAATCCTGTGCGTCAGAGAGGATATTGGCCGTCATAATGCCCTGGACAAGCTGATCGGTCATATGATGGTTCAGAAGATTAATCCGGCAAACGGCTTTGCCCTGATCACCAGCCGATGCAGTTTCGAGATGGTTCATAAATGCGCGACCTTTGGCATTCCGCTGCTTGCCGCCGTTTCCGCCACCACGGACCTGGCCCTGAAACTCGCGGAACAATCCGGATTAAGCCTGATTGCCTTCACCCGGCGGGAGGGGATGAATATCTATTGTGATCCCCGAAAAAGAATCCGCTATGACTGAGAAATTCCGTAGCCGTACAGCGACGAAAGCGGACATAGCGGTTCTAACCACCATAATGAATGCTTCCATTTCTATGCTGCAAGGCGACTATCTGAAGCGTGAGCAAGTGTCCGCATCCTTTGAGGTTATGGGACTTGATACAAAGCTGATTGAAGATAAAACCTACTTTGTCATTCTCCATGCAAAAACCATTGTCGGCTGCGGCGGATGGAGCAGGCGGGCCACTTTATTTGGCGGCAACCACACAAAAGACCGTGATGATGCTCTGCTTGACCCGAAAACGGACGCAGCGCGGATTCGAGCCATGTATACCCACCCGGACTGGACCAGAAAAGGTATTGGCCGCAGGATCCTTAACCTGTGTGAAAATGCCGCTCGCAGGGAAGGCTTTAGACGTTTTGAGCTGGCCGCCACCCTTTCGGGTCAACCGCTCTACCTGGCGGCGGGATATGAGCCGATTACGTTTTTCACTGCCCGTACGTCAAAAAATATTGATGTTCCCCTCGTCAGGATGGCAAAATCTGTTTAGGAGAGGGACCCAAATATTTCTCCGCCTCGTCCAAATCCTGCCGGGTATTGATATTAAAGAAAGGGTCCGGGTTTTTTATGTCCCAGACAACTTCCCCGTGGGAATGCCGCTTGACCCACCACATGACCCGCCGCTCTCCATTCTCAATATAAGCCTTCAGGTCATCATATAAAGACACCTCAAAAACCCCCATGACCGGGTGCTGTTTATCTCCGGACCTGGCAATAGCAATCCTGACATCCCTTTCCCCCGTGAGCCGTTTCACATAATCATCTGGAAAAAAAGGACTGTCGCCGGAAAAGGTCACAATATGGCGATGGCCTTTTGCTTTCGCCGCCTTCATGGCCGCTAGAATACCGCCAAGCGGGCCGGCATCAGCCATCTCATCCCCAATGATATCAAGGCCATAAGATAGCACCCGCCCCACATCACCATTCACATTTAAAATCAGATTGGAAATTTGTTTTTTAGCCCGGTCAATGATATGGCCCAGCAAAGTTGTCTGGCCAAAGGGCATCAGAAATTTATCAATTTGCTGTGAGCTGCTCTTAAACCTTCGTGACTGTCCCCCGGCAATAATAACACCCAGAGGGGCGCTCAACTGTCCAGCTTGCCAAGGCCCGGCACAGGAAGAATATCAACCCCGTCATTAAGAAGCTCTTCGGTTTCCTCCAGGGTGGCTTCGCCATAAATGCCCCGCATTTGTGCATCGCCGTCGTGAATGGCGCGGGCTTCTGTGGCGAAATCCTCGCCAACATATTCGCATTCTTTTTTCACATGATTGCGGTATTTCTTCATGGTGTCATGCATATGCTCCAACGCCCGCTTCACATCTTCGGCGCTGGTTTCCATGGTTTCCGGCACATTGGCGCTGGACGCCACTATATGATTTGCTGGTATAAAATCGAGCCTCTTTTCAGGGCTGCGATTGCTTTTTGCAGCAATATTGGGTGACATGAGGGATTTGGCAATATTTATGCTGCCACAAAACGGACATTCAACCTGTCCTTCTTCAGCCTGAAGCTCATAAGAATCACTATTCTGAAACCATGCTTCAAAAACATGGTTATTCTCACACTTAAGATCAAAAACGATCATACTCAAATTCCATTTACATATACTTTAAACATATCATTTTGCCGGTATAATATCCCGGTCATGGTCCAGTGACGGAATCCGCGACCTTGCCTTTTCAATCAGGGCCAGATCAATTTCCGCCACAACGACACCCACGTCTGCGCCGCCATCATCTATTATATCACCCCAGGGGTCAACAAAAAGTGAATGGCCAAAGGTTTCCCGCATATCACCACCGGCGCTCACATGGTGTCCGGTCTGGGCAGGAGCAAAGATAAAAGCCCCGTTTTCAATGGCCCGCGCCCGGAGCAGAATATGCCAGTGCGCCTTTCCGGTCACAGCGGTAAAGGCGGCGGGAACCGTTAATATGCCGGCCCCGGCCTGTGCCAGTTTTCTGTACAGGTGAGGAAACCGCAGGTCATAGCATATGCTTAGGCCCATATTGCCCCACGGCGTTGCCGCCATCACTAGCTTGTCTCCCGCCGTATAAACGCTTGATTCCCGGTGATATTCTCCGCCCGGCAGATCAACATCAAACATATGAATCTTGTCATAACGGGTCACGATACTACCCTCCGGCGAGRTCACATAACAACGGTTGACAATCCTGTTCCCAAGCTTAACCGCCATCGACCCGATCACCAGCCATATGCCAAGCTCCCGCGCCAACCCCTGAAAAACCGGTAGACTGGGGTCGTCATCTTCGCTGTATATTTTACCGAGCAGGGCTTTACGGTCCCCTTCCAGCAGGGTGGTCATTTCCGGCGTCAGGACCATCTCGGCCCCCTGTGCGGCGGCCTTGCGGATCAAGGCCTCGGCAGAAATCATATTTTCCGCCCGCTTGTTGGTGGAGGACATCTGAACCAGTCCAACGGTGAATTTATTATGCATCACGCCAACAGGGCGTCCAGCGCCCCGGACCGTTCAAGGGCGTAAAGCTCATCACACCCCCCCACATGTTTGTCACCGATAAATATCTGTGGCACCGTAGAGCCGCCACCCGCCCGGGTGATCATTATTGGTCGCTGATCCGGTTTTCTGCCGATATCAATCTCGTCAAAATTCTGACCCTTTTTTTTCAACAGTAATTTTGCCCCGATGCAATAGGGACATAGCATTTTTGTATATATGGTAATTTTTTTCATCTTGTCACTTCAGTCCTCATTCATTGCGCTTAATATAGGAGCGGACATCCTATAGTTCAAGACGGCCGACAAACCCGCGCCACGGTCAGTATTTCCACCCGCCCGGCCCCGGCGCGTTTTAAGATCTTCGCACAGGCCCGCACCGTGGCCCCGGTGGTATAGACATCATCAATCAGAATGATCGTGCGGCCTGTGATAATATGCATATATCCGGGCCTGAGCCTGAATGCCCCGGCCACATTGCGCCGACGGTGGCCGTGATTGCCATTCTGGGGCGGAGTGTGCTTTTCCCGCGACAGCATATCAGGACTATAGTCAAAATCTTTTTTCTCCGCAAAAACCTGTGCCAGAAGCGCCGCCTAATTATAGCGGCGTTTGCCAAGACGTTTTTTATGAAGCGGCACCGGCGTAACAATGGCAGAAAGCATATTCAGTGACTGTGCCGCCTGCATCAGCAGCTGACTGAAAAAATCCGCATAATCGGTCCGGTCGCCATGCTTGAAAGATATGACCATGCGCCGCGAGCCATCGTCATAGCGCACGGCCGCCCGCGCCCGGTCATATTCCGGCCGCCTTATGGCACAGGCCCCGCATAAAAGGGCCGCGCTGTGAAAATCAAAGGGATAGCCGCAACAGTCACAGGCCGGACCTTGCAGAAAATCCAGCTTTTTCCAGCAATCCGGACAAACCCGGCCCGCATCCTGCACCCCGGAACCGCAAGACAGGCATCTTGGCGGCAACAGCTGATCAAGCAGGCGCAGGCTCCATCTTGACATAACATTCATTTGGGTCTTTTCCCCGGTTGGCAAAAGTGCCATATAGTCACTATGACAAAAACTGATGGTAATGACAATCCGGCATTTATTTTTGACCGGCGGACCCTGCGCCGGAACCGTGACCGGGCCGCAAAAAACTTCACGGCCCATGATTTTCTGGTGCGGGAAGTGGCCGACCGCCTTTATGATAAATACTGCGATATTAAAAGAGACTTTACTCATATACTGGACCTTGGCTGTCATGACGGGGCGTTGTCAAAGCTGCTGAGTGACAAGACTGTCATTAATCAGGATCTGTCGCGGGATTTTTTAACCACGGGTTTGTGCATACAGGCCGATGAGGAATTGCTGCCTTACCAATCCGGCTCCCTTGATCTGGTCTTAAGCAACTTAAGCCTTCACTGGGTCAATGACCTGCCGGGGTGCCTTACCCAGATCATGCAGGCCTTAAAGCCGGACGGCCTGTTCCTCTGCGCCGTGCTTGGCGGGGAAACCCTGACCGAACTGCGCACAAGTCTGCTTGAGGCCGAGATTAACATCCGGGGCGGGGCCAGCCCACGCATTTCCCCCTTTGTGGACATTAAAAATGCGGGCAGCCTGCTCCAACGGGCCGGGTTCGCCCTGCCCGTGATCGATACGGACCGGATCACGGTCACCTACGAGAATGTCTTCAAACTCATGCAGGAACTAAAGGGTATGGGGGAGGCGAATATCCTTACCAAGAGATTTCGCGGCCTGACCTCACCCCGGATCATGAGGGAATGTGCCAAAATCTATCATGAAAAGTTCACCGACCACCGGGGCCGCATCACCGTCAGCTTCGACATCATCTACATGATGGGCTGGTCCCCCCACAAAAGCCAGCAACAACCCTTGAAACCGGGGCAGGGTAAGGTGAGTTTTACGGATGTGTTTGGAGAAAAACCTTAGCTGTCAAATATCACAGAAAATCGCGGATCATGGCAATCAGGGGTTTGTCGGCGGGGGGCATGGGGTATTTTGACAGGTCTCGTATTTTAACCCATTTCAGGTTCTGGCCTTCCTGCGCGGTGAGGATGCCGTCCCATTGGCGACAGAGAAACATAGGCATCAACAGATGGAAGTCCTCGTAAGTATGGGAGGCAAAAACAAAGGGGGCGAGACAGGCTTCGGTCACATCGATGTTCAATTCTTCGTTCAATTCGCGGATCAGGGCGCGTTCGGGGGTTTCGCCCGGCTCCACCTTGCCGCCGGGAAATTCCCATAATCCGGCCATGCTTTTGCCTTCCGGCCTTTGGGCCAGCAAAACCCGGCCATCAATATCAATCATGATCACCGCCGAAACCAGCAAAAGTTTCACCGGGCCTGTGGCGCGACCGGGACCTTCGGGACAAAGTTGGCTCATGCGTCTTTCCAGTCTTTGATTTCAAGAATATAATATTCGCTGCACCCCTCACAATGGCCATCCCGAGTATATTTCTCCGGAACAGTCCCGTGATGTTTAAAGCCAACTTTTTCCAATATCCGGCGGGAAGAGGCGTTCTTCGCGGCTGTCTGGGCAATGAAGCGCGTAATTACCCCGGTGCCAAAACCGGCCCCTGTCACAGCAACCAGCAGTTCGGTCCCCAGACCCCTGCCCCAGAAATCCGGGTGCATCCAATAGCCAACTTCCGTTTCCACTGTCATCGAAAAAACCCTGATTCCGCCCACATGGCGACCTGTCTCTTTGTCCGTGATGGCATATCGGATGGAGGTTTCATCTGCAAACTGGGTTATGGCTTCGGTTATAAATTTTTCACCATCTGATTGAGTATAGGGAAACGGAATGTTGGTTGACAGCCATTGGGTCACGTCCCAATTCCCCAGAATTTCCACATGATCCTTCAGGTCCTGCCCGTGGTAAGGACGCAAGGTCAGACGGTCCGTTTCAATGGTTTCGGGAAAAGACATCGCTCTAGCTCCGGTAATCCGCATTGATGTCGATATAACCATGGGTCAGATCACAGGTCCAGACCGTGGCCGTCCCCTGACCCACACCCACATCAACGGACAGCTCAATTTCCTGTCCCTGCAAGTGGCGCGTACAGGCGGCTTCATCATAGGTCGGCACTGCTGTACCATGCTCGGTCACTTTCTGACCACCTATTATAATTTCGAGGGCGTCCCGGTCAGCGGCCTCGCCCGCCTTGCCAACGGCCATGACGATCCGGCCCCAGTTGGCGTCTTCCCCGGCGATGGCCGTCTTGACCAGCGGCGAGTTGGCGATACTGAAAGCGATGACCTTGGCCGCACGGTCATCTTCGGCACCGGTGATGGTGATGGTGATAAATTTACTGGCGCCTTCGCCGTCCCGCACCACCTGATGGGCAAGGTCCCGTGATAAATCCTCAAAGGCGACCCGGAATTCCGCCAGAGCCGGGTCGTTCAGGCCTGAAATATCCCCAACAGGCTCCGCACCGGTGGCAAAGGCCAGAAAAGTATCCGAGGTGGATGTATCACTGTCCACCGTAATGGAATTAAAAGATTTATCGGCAGATTCTGTCAAAATTCCCTGTAGAACATCCTGCGGCAAGTCCGCATCGGTGAAAATATACGCCAGCAGGGTCGCCATATCCGGCGCAATCATGCCGGAGCCTTTGGCAAAGCCGTTGATCTTCACTTTTACGCCATTGATCGTGGCGCTGCGCACGGCCCCCTTGGCGAAAGTGTCTGTGGTCAGGATTGCCCTGGCCGCCGCCGACCAGTTCTGATCCGAAAGACCCTGAATAATGCCGGCCATATGGACATTGATCTGATCATCATTCAAAACTTCCCCGATGACGCCGGTGGAGGAAACATAAATCTGATCCGTATCACAGCCGATTTTCCCCGCCAGCGTCCGCACCGTTGACATCATGGCGCGGTCCCCCGCCTTGCCGGTGAAAGCATTGGCATTTCCCGCATTGACCAGCAGGGCACGGGCGGGCTTGCCCGTCCCAAGGTTTTTCCGGCACAGATCCACCGGGGCCGAAGACGTGCGGGAGAGGGTCATGACCCCGGCGGCAATCGCCCCCTTCGGAAAACTAACATACAGCAAATCATCCCGGCCCTGATATTTCATTCCTGTTGCCGCCGTGGCCAGCATAACCCCGTTAATTTCCGGGAAGTCAGGAAAAACGTCCGGTGCCAGGGGAGAGATTTTTTCCTTTTTTGTCATTTTTCTGGTTAGCCTTGTCTGGTCAAAGTCCGGTTAAATTTTTCTGCCTGTTACCCTGCATATAACCCCGCAACAGGAATATTGTCCATTATTTCCCGCCTGTTTTAGGTAAAATAATGATATATCTGCTTTTTTATCACCCCTTAGTGGTGATCAGTCATTGACAGGGGGGCAGGACGCTCTTATCTGTTCTTAAGTAATTTTGATGGTCCGGGCAGGGAAAACAACCTCTATAAGTCCGCAGTGTAAGGAAATAAAATGTTGGGAATGGCCAAACTTGCCAAAAAGATTTTTGGAACTGCCAATGATCGCTATATAAAAAGTCTGGCACCACAGGTTCTGACTATCAATGCGCTGGAAGAAGAAATCCAGAAACTGTCCGACGAAGAACTTCGGGCCAAAACCGACGAATTTCGCCGCCGCCTGAAAGACGGGGCCACCGTGGACAGCCTGTTGGCTGAAGCCTTTGCCACAGTCCGCGAGGCCGCCATAAGGACGCTGGGGCAACGGCATTATGACGTCCAGATGATCGGCGGAATCGTTCTTCATCAGGGCAAGATTGCCGAAATGAAAACCGGGGAGGGTAAAACCCTTGTCTCTACTCTGGCCGGTTACCTCAATGCCCTGCCGGGAAAAGGCGTTCACATTGTCACCGTCAATGACTATCTGGCAAGCCGTGATGCAGAGTGGATGGGGCAGGTGTTCAAATTTCTGGGGATGTCAACCGGATGCATCATTCCCAATATGGATGATGAGAGCAAAAAAACCGCCTATGCCGCCGATATTACCTATGCCACCAATAATGAGCTGGGCTTTGATTATCTGCGCGATAACATGAAATCCCATCCCGATGCCATGATGCAGAGACCCCCGGCCTTTGCCATCGTGGATGAGGTCGACAGTATCCTGATCGATGAAGCCCGGACTCCGTTGATCATCTCCGGCCCGACCGAGGATAAATCAGACCTTTATATCTCGATCAATGGCATCATTCCCGAACTTGCCGATGAAGATTACGAGATTGACGAAAAGACAAAATCCGTCACCCTGACCGAAGACGGCATGGAGCATCTGGAACAGATCCTGATCCGCCATGACCTGATCAAAGGCGACAATATGTATGATTTCGGCAATGTGGCCGTGGTTCACCATGTTAATCAGGCCATGAAGGCCCATAAGCTGTTCACCCGCGAGAAAGATTATATTGTCAAGAATAACGAGGTCATAATCATTGACGAATTCACCGGCCGCATGATGGAGGGCCGACGATATTCCGATGGCCTGCATCAGGCACTGGAAGCCAAGGAAGGCGCTGAAATTCAGAGTGAGAACCAGACCTTGGCCTCTGTCACTTTCCAGAATTATTTCCGGCTCTATCCAAAACTGTCCGGCATGACCGGCACCGCCACCACCGAGGCCGCCGAATTTGGCGAAATCTATGGTCTCGATGTTATGGAAATCCCCACCAATCTTCCCGTTGGCAGGGTGGATGATGATGATGAAATCTATCGTACAGCACAGGAAAAATTTATCGCTATCGTTGAGCAGATCGAAGTCTGCAAAAAAGCCGGGCAACCGATTCTGGTGGGTACGGTCAGCATCGAAAGATCAGAATATCTTTCTGATATGCTTAAGGAACGCAAAGTCAAACATAATGTTCTGAACGCCAAATTTCACGAGCAGGAAGCCTATATCATTGGTCAGGCCGGACGATTTGGTGCGGTTACCATTGCCACCAACATGGCCGGTCGCGGAACCGATATTCAGCTTGGCGGCAATCTGGACATGCGCCTTAACGACGAGGTGGATGATATTGACGAGGTCTCCCGCAAGAAAACCACGACGAAAATCATCGCCGAAGTCGCCGACGAAAAACAACAGGTGATTGACGCCGGCGGCCTTTATGTTCTCGGCACCGAACGCCATGAAAGCCGCCGCATAGATAACCAGCTCCGCGGCCGGTCCGGACGGCAGGGCGACCCGGGTCATTCCAAATTCTTCCTGAGCATGGAAGACGACCTGATGCGCATTTTTGGCGGCGAACGCATGGACAGCCTGATGCAGAAATTCGGCTTTGAAGAAGGCGAATCGCTGATCCATCCCTGGCTTAACCGGGCGGTGGAAAAGTCCCAGGAAAAAGTAGAAGCCAGAAACTATGAAATCCGCAAGAACCTGCTGAAATTCGACAATGTAATGAATGACCAGCGCAAGGCCATTTATGACCAGCGCCGGGAGGTAATGGTCAGCGACGACCTGACCGATACTCTAGCCGATATGCGCGCACAGGTGGCTGAAGATCTGGTGGAAACCCACATTCCACCCCGTGCCTATCCCCAGGATTGGGATGTGGATGGCATGAGTGTCGAGGCGACCCGCATTTTTGGCCGGGATTTCGGCCTGAAAGAATGGGTCAGGGAAGAGGGCATTGATGCGGAAAGCTTTGAAGATCGGTTGATTGATGAGGCTGACCGCTTTATGGCCAAGCGTGCCGCCGATTTTGGCCCGGATATCATGCGCCAGATTGAACGCAGTTTTCTGTTGCAGGCTATTGACCACTATTGGAAAGAACACCTCGCACAGCTTGACCACCTGCGACAGGTCATTCAGCTTCGCGCCTATGGTCAACGTGACCCGCTCAATGAATATAAAACCGAAGCTTTCGCCATGTTCGAAAGTATGCTGGATGATACCCGCGATAATGTGGTAACACTGTTGTCCCATATTGAATCACAGGCCACAGAACCGTTGCCAGAACTGGTCGACCCGGATATGAGCGCGTTCAGCACGACCCATATTGATGCCACAACCGGAAAAAATGACGCCACAACCGGCCTTGATCCAAATAACCCGAAATCATGGAAAACCGTGCCCCGCAACAGCCCCTGCCCCTGTGGGTCGGGCAAAAAATACAAACATTGCCACGGAAAAGTCATTTCTGTTTCTGGCCAAAAAGTTGGCCGCAACGAAATCTGCCCCTGTGGATCTGGTAAAAAATACAAGCATTGCCACGGGGCTATATAATTATCAGGGTCAATAACGCCCAAACATTTTTCGGTTTTAATTTAACTCTGCAACCGGCAAGTCAAGCCAGAAACTTGTGCCCTTGCCTTGTTCGCTCTCAAAATCAATTGAGCCGCCCATCTCTTCACTGAATAATTTTGCCAGAGATAATCCTATACCGGCCCCATCAATGCCTGACATCTCTTTCCCCGCACGATTGAAAAGATTGAATATGTTTTTCTGTTCTTCCGCCGGAATTCCGACACCATTATCTTTGATGGTAATTCTGACAGTATGATGACTTACATTTTCCAGCTTTATCCAGACATACCCGTCAGGATTATTGTATTTTACCGCATTGGAAAGCAGATTAATCACAACTTGCAGTAATTTAACTCTGTCCGCCTTTACCATGAAAGATCCTTCTTTCATATCTTCAACCGTTAAGGAAATACCCTTCATCGGCAGGGATTTTTCAACCATCCGTACTGCATTTTCAATTAATGTGGCCGCATCAACGCACTGGATATCCATATTAAACCGGCCGTTTTCCACCATTGACAAATCAAGAATATCATTGATCAGCTGCAACAAAAGCACGCCACTGGAATTAATATTATGAATGGCCTCCTGTTTGCCGGCATCCACCGGCCCGTAAATTCCCATTTCCAGGGCTTCTGAAAAACCAATGATGGCATTAAGGGGTGTCCGAAGCTCATGGCTCATATTCATCAGGAAATCTGACTTTGCCTTATTAGCTGTTTCCGCATCAMTTTTTGCAGTTATCAGGGCTTTTTCCGTTTCTCTAAGACGCCTGTAATCATTTTTGATGCTCCTCGTCAGGAAAGCCGTAAATATTGATATTCCCGTTGAACCCATAACCATAAAAACCAAAATAAAAGTGAAAACAACCGTGACCGTCTTGTCAACCAACGGTTCAAACYCATCAGAATTGCTTTGAAATGTAGAACAGGCAATGGACAGAGAAGCCATCAGGTCGTCTTCTGATATTTCCCCGCGTTCAAATTTTTCAATATTAACCAGATTTTCGTTGGCCAGCGCCGCATCATTCATACATAATTCCACCGCCCGGTAAGTATCCAGCAGTTTCATCACCGCCCGTTCAAATGGCCCGGACACCTCAAGACAGGCCAGAGGCTGCGCCCGGATAAGTTTCAGGTCTTTTTTAATCCGCTCAAGGTTGGAGGAAACAAAGCCGCTTTCGCTAACATGCTCGAAAAAGATATGATTATATTTTATGTGGAGAAAGTTAAGTTTATGCAATGTTGCAGACCTGTTAATCTGCACGGCCCCAAACACACCTAACAGGCCGGAAAAAACAATCATAATAATAACAACCGTCAGTTTAGCCGAAACTGTATTTTTCACCATAGGAGATTTCCCTGCATAGAATATATTTTTATTGTTTTTATGCCAAATATCAGTCTATGAGAATAACCTGAAAAAATGTATAAACCGTAAATATTACAGGGCGGCCTTACCCATATTCAGGAATTTTTTCCGGCGCAATTCTTTCAGCTTGTCACCGCCAAGAGTGGATAACTCACTCAAAGACGCCTCCAGAGCCTTGCGGGTCATATCCATGACCAAAGCATGGTCCCGGTGAGCGCCACCAACCGGCTCAGGAATAATCTCGTCAATCACCTTGAGTTTCAGCAGGTCCTGGGCTGTGATTTTCAGGGCCTCTGCGGCATCCTCGGCATGGTCAGGGGTGCGCCACAGAATTGAGGCACAGCCTTCCGGTGAAATGACCGAATAGACCGCATGTTCCATCATCAAAACCCGGYTGCCCGCCGCCAGGGCCACCGCCCCGCCGGAGCCACCTTCACCGACAATGATCGATACCAGCGGCACTTTCAGACCAAGACAAGCCTCCGTAGAACGGGCAATGGCTTCGGCCTGTCCGCGTTCCTCGGCCCCGACACCGGGATAGGCACCGGTGGTATCCACCAATGTTATCACCGGAATATCAAACTGTTCGGCCATTTTTAACAGACGAATGGTTTTGCGGTAACCTTCGGGGCGCGCCATGCCAAAATTATGGCGAAGGCGGCTCTGGGTATCATGACCTTTTTCATGACCGATAATCATCACCGACTGGCCCCTGAAGCGGCCCAGCCCGCCTATGATCGCCTCATCCTCGGAAAAGGCCCGGTCCCCGGCCAGCGGCATAAAATCAGTGATCAGCTTTTCCGCATAATCCTTAAAATGGGGTCGCTGGGGGTGGCGGGCAACTTTAATTTTCTGCCCGGGGGTTAATTTTTTGTAAGTGTCCCTGAGCAGTTTGTCCCGTTTGGTTTCCAGCCGCATGACCTCTTCGGCGATATTAATATCTTCACCGCTTTCAAGGTTTTTCATATCACGTATCCGGCTTTCCAGCTCGGCAATAGGTTTTTCAAAATCCAGATAAGTCAGCATATATATTTCTCAAAATTTACACATATCATCATTTCATATACTTTAAACTGCCCTTATAGCCCTCATTTCACACCTTGGAAAGAGGATGTTTTTTTTGCACCAGCCCTTTCAGTCTTTCTTCCAGAACATGGGTATAAATCTGGGTGGTATTAATGTCGGAATGACCAAGCATTTTCTGCACCGCCCGCAAATCCGCGCCGTGGGCCAGCAAATGGGTGGCAAAGGCATGACGCAGCACATGGGGCGAGAGCTGGCGCGGCAAAATACCCGCCCTGGCCCCCAATTGCTTTAACAGCTGGGCAAAGCGGTGACGGGTTAAATGGCCGGAGACCCCGCGTGAAGGAAAGAGCCATTTTTCCCCGGTTTTGAAAAAGGGCTTCATGGCAACGCCGTAAGCCGCCAAAGCCCGGATTGCCCGAGCATTCATCGGCACCAGCCTTTCCTTGCCCCCCTTGCCGCGCACATAAATATAGGGCTGCCCGCTTTGAACAGCAGCCCGGGGCAAACTGACCAGTTCCGTCACCCGAAGCCCGGTGGCATAAAGCAGCTCAATCAGGGCATGAAGCCTGAGTGATTTTACATCGGCTTTTTGTTCCGCCTGACTTTGGGCCATATCCAGTAATTTGCTGACCTGGCTTTCGCTGAGAAGTTTGGGCAGAGACTGCCCGATACGGGGACTGTCAATACCCAACACAGGATTATCATCCCGGATACCCTCGGCATAAAGAAATTTGTAAAACTGTCTTATGCTGGATAATTTCCGGGCCTGGGTCCGGGGGGACATATCCTGCACCTGCAACCGGCCCAGATAAGCCCTCACCTGATCCCGGGTGATGTCTTTCAGGCCAATACGGTTATTTTCTGACAGATGATCCAGATCCCGCTCATAGGCTTCGAGCGTATTTTGCGCCGCCCCTCTTTCTGCACCGAGCATTTCCAGAAACCGGCTTATCAATATGCGGTCAGAAGCCATTGCTGGTCAGTATCTCCAGTGCCAGACCCCGCGCTTCCCTGTCCAGACCCACAGACCTGAGCGCCCTTATCACCGCACTTGCCCCTGTGGGGTCAAGGCCGGCGGCACCGCCTTCGCTGGCAAGCAGACAAAGCAATATGGTCTCCCCCTGTCTTTTCCCCTCCACGGCCCTGATCAGGTCCCGCCAGATAGCAACGGGAATCGGATGGCTGTTTTCCTGTGCCAGGGGGCCGATAAGCTCCTGCCACATGGATTCAGGTACGGTATATCCCAGAGCCTCGACCACAGAATAAAACAGCGATGCCTTTTCCTTGCGGCGGTTCGGCGACAGAACCATCTGCCCATTCCACCATAAATCCAGTATTTCTTTCGACCAGGGTATATCATTGCCCTGCCCGGAAACAACCATCAACGGCCAGATATCCACCAATGCCCGGGTGGCATCCACATGACCGGTGAAGGCCGCGGTCCTGACAAAATCATACCATGCGCGTGCCTTGCGATTGTTCCCTGCCAGCATCAGCGCACGGGTGATATGATGAGCGTGAAACAACAAATCTTCCGAGGGTTCCAGAGACCGCACCGTCCGCGCATTGAGCAGGGCGGCGCGTGGCATGTCACGAAGAGGTGCCGCCCGGTTCCAGATGGCCTTCAGGATTTCGGCCTTTTGCACGTCATTAATCTGTTTGGCGGCGGATTGATAGAGCAGCACATCTCCCATCACCGTATCATCCACCCGGGCAATAACGATGGCATTGCCATATTCATCTTCGGAAAAATTTATGTTGCTATAGAGCGGGATTATGCGGTCAACCGGAAAGGTTGCCTGACGATAACTTTGTGCCGCCGCCATGAGACGGTCTTCTTTCTGTAAATTGCTGTTGCCGGAAAGGGCATAAAGGACAAGCGCCGGAGCATCGGCAAACATTCGGGCCTCTATGGGTTGTTCCAAGACAGACAGAAGGCTGTATGTCATGGGGTCCAGATGATCCAGACCCGATGAAAAACTATTCTCCATATCACCGTCCTTAACGTCCGGCGACAGTTTATTAACCAGATCATAAAAAATAAAATCCGTGTTTCCCTGCTCCATGAGCAGTTCCGTGGTCAAAGCCGCCCCCTCGGTATTTCCCTCCATAGCCTGACAATATGCCAGCAACTTCAACCAGTAATAATCCGTCTGATCCTTATTCATCTCCTGTCTGGCAAGACCGCAAGCCGAAGAAATATCCCCGGCCATCAGCATCAAGTCACTGGTTTCACGTGACCCGGCATAAGAATCCTGCGGCAAAAGATTCAAAAAAGATACCAGTGTTTTCAAGTCGCCGGTTTCACTTATTTTCTGAATTCTGAGGGACAAAAAACGCAACAGGTCCTGCGCAGTTGCCACTTGCGGTCCGGCTTCAGAAGGCTTTTCGCCGGGAACGGCCACCGCCGACAAAAGCAGCCGTTTTGTCAGGGATTCCATGACCGGTGACCGGGTCGGTACGGACAGGACGGACAGCAATTGTTCAATGCGCCCCCGATAAGAACCCCGCCACAGGGTCGCAGGAAACCCCCCCTCCTCTGCACTCATCAGCCCTTTTTCTGCCGGAACCGTAATAACAAGCTCCAGGGTTTCAACCTCCAGCACGGCCCGGTCCGGGGCAGATTGCGTTTGTTCATCATCAGTAATACCACGATTTCCATCATCTGCATTTGTCTTTCCGACCGGATCCTCCGGCGGAATATAGGGGCCAGGCTCCCCGGCGGGAAACAAGATGGAACGCGGTAATCCGCTGGCCGGTTTTTTTTGCGGCTTTTGCGGCTCCGCCGGCGAAATCTCCGCCGCTTTATCCTGCTGCTGCGCTGCAGAAAGCAGCGGCATATCCAACAAAATAATTCCGGTTACTGCGATAAGAATAACGCCTGGGAACTGTTTACAAATCATGTTTTTTCCAAAAGGGTTTCGGAGATTATTCCGCGATGTTTATTGCGGAAACCTGTCATCAGACAGCGTTTTTTCCACATGTTCTCTGGGAGGTGCTATATCCACTGTCATCAGATAAATCGCGCCGACGCCGATGCCCGCCAGAATGAATATGATAATCATTGACCAAAATTTGCCCATTTTCCGTGACTTTCCCTCATAATAATTTATTACTGCGCATACTAACCATCTCTTGGGCAATGGTAAAGCACCCACTCATATTCATATGATTGTTTAAAATAAATATGGTCTTTTAATGACTTTCTTCATATCAAACCGCCTCAGCCGTGCTAAGAATAAGCCAAGATGAAGCGTATAAAAAAAAATAGTATAAAGTCGCCCGCCAACCGGCTCCGGTACCCTTTGACCAAAAGCATCTCGTTAATTGGTCTTATGGGCTCTGGAAAAACCACAGTTGGCATCCGTCTGGCGCGCAAACTGGGCGTTGCTTTTGTTGATTCCGATGCCGAAATTGAAATCGCTGCCGATCACACAGTCAGTGAAATATTTGAAAAATATGGCGAGGAAGATTTCAGAAACGGGGAAAGAAAAGTCATCACCCGGCTGATTTCCGACAGGCCGGGTGTTCTGGGCACGGGCGGTGGCGCCTTCATGGACCGGGAAACCCGCAAACGACTAAAAGAACAAACCATCACCATCTGGCTGAAAGCCGATATTAACCACCTGGTGGAACGAACCGCCCGACGGGATACACGGCCCTTGTTACGCGCCGGCAATCCAGAGAAAATCCTGCGGAACCTGGCCAAAAAACGCTATCCGGTCTATGGTCGGGCCGCCATCACCGTGGAAACCGGTGCCGGACCCCATGACAAGGTCGTCAATGACATCATCTGGAAACTCAATCAATATCTGGCAAAAGAGAAAAAGAAACAAGACAATGCTGAGTCAAAAAATAACCGTCGCTCTTGAAGGTCATCACTATGATATTCATGTGGGGCAGGGTCTTCTGGATCAGGCCGGAGACCTCATCGCGCCGCTTCTGGCCCAGCCCAGAACTGTTATTATCACAGATAAAAATGTCGCCCGCCACCAGCTTCTCCGGCTGGAAAGCAGTCTGACACAGGCAGAGATAACTTTTGACACCATCATCCTGCCCGCCGGAGAAGCCACAAAATCCTTTGAGCAACTGGAAAAACTACTGGACCAACTTCTGGGTCTGCAACTGAACCGGGAGGATAAAATCATCGCTTTTGGCGGCGGAGTTATCGGCGACCTTGTGGGGTTTGCTGCCAGTATTTATCAGCGCGGCATTGGGTTTATCCAGATCCCGACCACACTTCTGGCTCAGGTGGACAGCTCTGTCGGCGGCAAGACAGGAATTAACCGCCCGCTGGGGAAAAACCTGATCGGCAGCTTTCATCAGCCTGATCTGGTTTTAAGTGATATCGACACATTGGACAGCCTGCCCAAACGACAGCTTCTCAGCGGCTACGCCGAGGTGGTCAAATACGCCCTGATCAGTGATGATAAATTTTTCCATTGGCTGGAGGAAAATGGCAGCAAAATTATCACCGGCGACCCTGACATCCGCACAGAGGCCATCCTCACCTGTTGCCGGGCCAAGGCCGTTGTCGTTGCCGAAGATGAAAAAGAAAAGGGTGCACGGGCCCTGCTTAATCTGGGCCATACTTTTGGTCACGCGCTGGAAGCGGAAGCGGGATATTCAGACCGTCTTTTACATGGTGAGGCCGTGGCCGTCGGTATGGTCATGGCCTTTGACCTGTCCGTCAAAATGGGCAGATGCCCGCCCGAAGACGCGGTTAAAGTCCGGCAGCATCTGGAACGGATTTCCCTGCCAACCCGCATAGCCAAAACAAACCATCCCCTGTCGCAGATTAAAATGACCGCAGAACGATTGTTTAACCATACCAGACAGGATAAAAAACAATCCGGTGGCCAGGTGACTTTTGTGCTTCTGTCCGGTATAGGAAAAGCTTTTTTAAGCGCTGATGTCAAAGCCGGAGACGTCAGGCAAATCTTTCAACGGGCCATAGATTGATATTATGATCACAGAAATTCTCATCTTTTCCGCTATAATTTTCTTCCTGATTTTATTATCCGGCCTTTTCTCCGGCTCGGAAACCGCCCTGACCGCCACCTCGCCGTCACGTATTCACCGCATGGCCAAGGGCGGTAACCAGCGGGCCGGACTTGTGGAAAAGCTCATGGATAATTCAGAACGGCTGATCGGAGCCATATTACTGGGCAATAATCTGGTAAATATTCTGGCCTCCGCGCTGACCACCGCTTTTTTCATCAGGCTGTTTGGTGACATCGGCGTCGTATATGCCACGCTGATTATGACCATACTGGTTTTGATTTTTGCCGAGGTTCTGCCCAAAACCTATGCCATTGCCAATCCTGAGCGGGTGGCCTTAAGGGTGGCCCCCTTTGTCAGACTTACCGTGATGCTGTTTTCACCTTTTGTCGCTCTGGTTCAGGTTGTCGTCCGCCTGACCCTGCGGCTGTTCGGGGTTGATATTACCCACCATAATACACTCTCGGCCCATGATGAAATCCGCGGCGCCATCAGCCTGCAAGCCCATGAGGGCGGCCTGGTCAAAAACAACAAGGACATGCTCGACAGCATTCTTGATTTACAGGATGTCCAGCTTGAAGACGTGATGAAGCACCGGAAAAATGTTGAAATGATCAATGCCGCTAACAGCGCAGAAGATATTTTTGCCCAGGTGGTCTCAAGCCCCTTCACCCGGCTCCCGCTGTGGCAGGATGACCCGGATAATATTATCGGTGTTATTCATGCCAAGGAAGTCCTGCGGGCGGTTCAGGCCAATGAAGGCCGTGCCGGGGGTCTGGATTTTATCCGGATCGCAGGCGAACCGTGGTTTGTTCCCGAAACCACCAGCCTTCAGGAACAACTGGCAAAATTCCGCTCGGAAAAAGCCCATTTCGCGCTGGTGGTTGATGAATATGGCGCCTTCATGGGCGTGATTACGCTGGAAGATATTCTGGAGGAAATCGTCGGCGATATTTATGATGAACATGATACTCTGTCCACAGACGCCAAGCTCCTGCAAAATGGCTCAATCATTGTCCCGGGTGATGCGGCCATCCGCGACCTGAACCGTCAGTTTAACTGGAGCCTGAATGATGATGTGGCCGTTACCGTCGCCGGTTATGTCATCCACATCGCCGAAACCATTCCCCTGCCCGGTCAGAAATTCTCGGTGGGTGGTTTTACTTTTGAGGTCCTGAAAAGACGGCGCAACCAGATTACATCGATCTTGATTTTACCGAAAAAAAAATAAGCCCTTACGAATCTTTCTGTTGGTCAAGCGTCACAGATAATGCCGCAATTTGCGCCGGAGAAAGCCCGCGAATTTTCCGGGCCAGCCGATTTACCAATGTCACCGCCTCCACGGAAAGCCCTGATGTATCCAGGGTAATGCGGGGGTGGGACAGGCGGGCAAGCTGTTCTATTTCTTCCGCATCGTCCCAGATCAGGTTAAAATAGCTGATCACCCGCTGAATCATGGCCCATGTCGGCTGACCCCGATGGCCATGTTCAAGTGCCGACAGATAAGCCGGGCTCACATCCAGATCCGCCGCCATCTGCTTCTGGTTAACACCTTTGTTTTTTCTCAGTTCACGAATTTTTTTACCAAACGGTGTCATGGATTAATCCCTGTTTCTTTTCAGAACCACATATAACGCCCCGGCCCCGCCATGCTGTGCATTGGCGGTATAATAGGATATAATACGTGGGGCCAGATCCCCGTGGGACAGCCATTTGGGCACATTGGTTTGCAGGATGCCCCGACCCTTGCCATAGTCAGAATGAGATATCTGACCATAGCCGGATTTCACACCGCCTTTGCCCGTAATCACCAGAATAAACCGTTTTCCCTGCCTTTGGGCTTCGGTTATATAACGGTTAAGGGCGACATAGGCCCTGTCCTCCGTCATGCCGTGAAGATCAATCCGGCCCTCGGGTTTCACCCGGCCCCGGCGTAATTTCTGATGCCAGTTATGATCTGCGTCCCTCAGACTTAAGGATGATGCCATCAAACCTCCGACCGGTAAGGTGCTGATGTCCCCCTTGTCCGGGACCAGACCCCTGTAAAGCGATCTGCGCACCAGCGGCGTTGCCGCGCGGTTACTGTCCAGTTCCCTGACGCTTTCAGTTACTTTTTGCCACAGTTTTTCTTCATGGTCGCTTAATATGCCGCCTGATTTTTTATCCCTCATGGCACCGCCTTCTTTTCAGACAGCAACCGTTCGGCCAGAATTTTCGGCAGAAGAAAATAAAACCGGCCCCGGTCTTTCATCGAGCCCGCCATAAGGCCGGCATCTTCACCAATGCCCCAGTAAATATCCGCCCTTACCCGGCCCTTGATTGCGCCGCCGGTATCCTGTGCAATCACCAGCCGCCGGATAGGGTCCGCCGCCTCGTTTGACGGTTGCAGATCAAGCCAGAGCGGCATACCCATGGGCACATATGTCCGGTCTATGGCCAGCGAACGTCCCGCGGTTAATTCCACATTTAACGACCCAACCGGGATTTCCGTATCCAGCGCCCGAAAAAAAACATACGACGGATTTTTCCACATCAGGGCCCGGGCCTGCAGCTGATTTGCGGCAATCCATGAGCGAATCGCCTGCATGGACATATCCGGCGCGCTGATTTCCCCGGCATCAATCAGAAATTTACCGATGGCGTGATAGGCCTTGCCATTCTTTCCCGCATAGCCAAATGTTTTCCGGTCACCATTTTCATAACGGATAACGCCGGACCCCTGAATATGCATAAAAAACACATCTGTCTGACTTTTTAACCAGACCAGTTCCAACTTCTGGCCCTTCAGGGCACCCCGATCAATATTCTCCCGGTCTTTATAGGGCACAAATTCCCCGGCTTTCACTTCTCCGATAATGGTTTTTCCCTGTAACGCAGAACTGAACCTGCCAAGGTCCAGAATCCTTAAATTTTCCGGTACGCCATACAGAGGATAGCTATAGACTTCTGTCGCCGTATCGCTGCCGCTGTATTCCGGGGCAAAATAACCGGTGAACAACCCCTGTGTATCCGTGGAATAGGAGAGAACTGTAAACTGACGTTCAAAAAACCGGCGCGACCGGTCGTCTGTGGGATTATTCAGATTTTTGGCCGCCCGGCAGGATGGTTGCCAGTCTGCGGCTATTCCGCCAAGCTGCTGCGGAGGTATTTTTTTTGTTGCCGCTTCAGATAGAAAAACGCTGCAGGATTTTTTAAAAGCTGCCAATGCCTGCGCCTGATTGTCCGATGACCAGTTTTCCAGATCATCATAGGAAACCTTCACATATTCCCCCGGACGGGAAAATACCATCACCAAAACCCATAGAGACAACAGTGATAAAACACCGACTCCGGTAATGATAAAAAATTTTCTCATTATTTTACAAGACTTTAACCGGTTCTGGTTGCAACCAATGTCCAATTGGGATCGACGGACTTCACATCACGGCAGAATGTCCAGATATCCGAGATTCTGATAGATCTGTCCGCATTGCCATCAATGATTTTATCGTCCTCATCCCGGGTCGACATGATCATATGACTGGTAAATTCAACCGTGACCTCCGCCAGTGACCCGGTAAGGTTAACATCCACAAGATCAATTTTTTCAATATCCATCAGTTTATTTTCACTATGCAGGTTTTGCTTCTCCAGGCTTTTGATAACACCATCAAACTGGTCAAAAACCTGCCGGCTTAACATGCTGCGCAGGGTTTTCCTGTCCATGTTCCAGAAAGCATTCAAAACCAGGCCGTAAGCATATTCCGCACCGTCAAAAAAACTGCGAACATTAAAGCTGTGATCATAGCGGTTAATTTTCTCAATGGCGCCATAAAAGGGGGAAGATTTGCTAAGACCCAGATTAGCTCCGGGAACAGCCTTTTCGTCGTCCGGTCGCAACTGAATGATATTATCCTCGTCTTCTTCGTCCCTTTGCCCGGATTTATGCTGATAAGAATCATCCTTCTGATCATCGGACGGGTCATAGCCGGATTTACGGCCCAGCGTTCGGCGCAGTTGAAACAAAATGAAAACGGCAACCAGGGCCAATATTACAATAAGTTCTAAACTTTCAGATTCGGTTTGCATTTTTTTCCTGTTCGACATCTTGGCGAAAATATTATTATGCCCATATAACCATATCATAAGACTTATTGGGATAAATTTAAATACTCCATTTTATATTGTCAGTAAATATCACTTATCAAGAGCCTTAAAAAATGCCTTTACTCATATTATTCATCCTTCTGGCGGTACCCTATCTGGAATTTCTGGTGTTTCTGGAAGTGGGAAATGCCCTTGGCGGATTTACCGCTCTGCTGCTTACCATACTGACCGCTATCGTCGGTATTTATCTGATCCGGCAGCAGGGGCTTGTGGTTCTGAACCGTATGCATCAGACGTTGCAGCGCGGAGAAAGTCCGGTGGAAGACATCCTGCATGGTTTCTTTTTATTAATTGCCGGCCTGTTTTTTCTGCTGCCCGGATTCATCACCGATACGATTGCCCTGTTTTTAGCCATTGAGCCAATCCGTATAATACTGGGGAAAATTATCATAAAAAATATCGGCACCACTTTTTACAGCACGCCTGCCGGGCCCAATGACGGGGGAATCACTATTGACGGGGAATATGAAGAAGATCCCGACAACCAGAAAAATATTGATCACAAAGAATAGGCCAATGACCAAACAACCGGTTCTCCGGTAATATGGCCGGTATTTTGCCAATTGCGCCATGTTCAGCTTGTACTAAAGCAAAATCCGTGTTAGCCAACATGTTTTTATCAAAGACCATCATAACTATCGGGATATTTTTATGTCAGACGAAACAGAAGACACACCTGCTGAAAAAACAGATGCCACAGAAAACGCTGTAGAAAATACAGCAGAAAATACCGGCGTACAAATCGGCATTCTTGGACAATATATCAAAGACCTGTCCTTTGAAAACCCAACCCCCGCCCAGACATTGCAAAAAATGGCTAAAGAAAAGCCCTCCATGGACATCAATGTGAACCTGAATGCCCGGGTTGTCGGCGAAGATGTTTACGAAGTTGATCTGAAAATCACCACAACGGCCAAAGCTGGCGAAGACACCGCCTTTGTTGCCGAATTGGTTTATTCCGGTCTTTTCGCCGCAAAAAATCTGCCGGAAAATACTTTACAGCCGTTTCTTATGATTGAAGCCCCCCGCATGTTATTTCCTTTCGCCCGCCGGATTCTTGCCGATGTGACGCGGGACGGTGGTTTCCCGCCCCTGATGCTGGAACCCATTGATTTTGCCGCTCTCTATCAACAGCAAATGCAGGCTGCCCAAGCCGCTCAGGCCACAGCAACTGATGATGTGGTGGTGAATTAAAAATCTGGTTATTTTATAAAATTTAAAAACCTCCGGCTATATGACCGGGGGTTTTTTTATGCTGTTCCACAGGGCCTTATCCCCTATTTCAGCAATAAACTCCCTATGACGGATAAGTTCTTCCCGACCCACAGCATGAGGACGGGCTTTACGAAAAAGCTGTTCACCCTTGTTGGCACCTTCGCGCTGATCATCCCCGGACTTTTCTTCTGTCACCAACGCCAGACCCCGTTGCCTGCCCCCCATCAGTTCCAGATATACTTCWGCCAAAAGTTCCGCATCGAGCAGGGCACCATGTTTAACCCGGCTGGAATTGTCAATGGCAAATCTTTTGCAGAGTGCGTCCAGTGTATTGGGGGAACCGGGAAATTTCCGGCGGGCGATTTCCAGGGTATCCACCGCCCGGTTTCCCGGAAATTCCACATGACCAACCTGTGACAATTCCCAGTTAATAAACTTCATATCAAAATCGGCATTATGCGCCACCAGCTTCGCTTCGCCGACAAAATTAATGAAGTCCGTATATATTTCCGAAAAGACGGGGAAATCTTTCAGATATTCTGCGCTGAGGCCATGAATACGAAAAGCGCCTTCGGGCATATCGCGTTCGGGATTAACATATTGATGAAAACTGCGGCCCGTGGGCAGATAATTTTCCACCTCTATACAGCCAATTTCCACCAGTCTGTCACCGGTAAAGGGGTTAAACCCTGTTGTTTCCGTATCAAATACGATTTCCCGCATCTTTTTCTGCCCTGATTTTTTCAATGATCTGTTGAACCTGACCTTCAGCATAACGGATACCCCGGTCGCTTTGAACAATAAAATCGGCCCGTTGTCTTTTCTCTCTGTCCGGCATCTGTTTGCTCAGAATATTTTCAAATTTTTCTGCCGTCATATCCGGCCGGGACAACACCCTCTGGCGCTGCACCGCCAAAGGCGCCGAAACCACCACCGTATAATCACAATCTGCCCCGGTTTCAAACAACAATGGTATATCCATCACCACCATATCATGGCCCTGTGCCTGTTCAAAAAATTCCTGCCGCAGGTCCGACACCATGGGATGCAGAATGGCTTCCAGTTTTTTTAACGCTGCCCCGTCACCAAAAACCTTTGACCCCAAAAGTTTGCGATCAATACCATCCGGCCCTTTCACGCCGGGGAAAGCCTTTTCCACCCGGCTTACCGCCGCCCCGTCCTTTGCCATCAGACTATGCACGGCCCCGTCGGAATCAAATACCGGCACATGGGCACGTTCAAACATCTTTGCGGTTTCCGACTTGCCCATACCAATGGAACCGGTCAGACCAATGACGATCAGTTTTCTGAGAATATATTGGCGCAAGTGCCTGTCCACTTCCGGTTTCCGGCCAAACCAGGCCTGAAAAGCCGGGGCCGCCTGATGAAGCAGCATCCCCAGACCATCAACGCAAATATTGCCCCGTGATCTGGCCTGTTGCAATAGCTCTGTCTCCAGCGGGTTATAAACAATGTCATAAACCACCGCCGACCGGGGCAGGGCGGACAGATCAATATCCAGCGGCGGCTGGCCAGTCATGCCGAGCGTTGTGCTATTGACCAGCAATGCCGCATCATTTAATTTCTGCGCCCGGTCCTGCCAGTCACAAACAACAATCCGCGGGTCCTGATATATTTCGGCCAGATTATCCGCCCGTTCTCTGGTGCGGTTAATCAGGCGGATTTCAGGAATACCGTCTTCCAACAGGCTGACAATGACCGCGCGCGCCGCACCACCAGCACCAAGAATCACCACCGGACCCTTTTTTGCCCGCCATTTGGGAGCGGCTTCCTTCAGGTTGGTTAAAAAGCCATAACCATCGGTATTGGTGCCATATAGCCGTCCCTGACGCACCGTTATTACATTCACAGCACCAATTTTCCGGGCAATTTCGTCCACCTCATCCAAAAAAGGAAACACAATTTCTTTATGAGGTACGGTCAGGTTAAGCCCGATAATTTCTTTTTCCCGCAGCTTTTTCAGGAAAGCTGCCAAATCATGCGGTTTTACGGCAAAAGCAAGATATTCCCCGTTAATGCCATATTTCTGCAACCAGTATCCATGTAGCCTCGGCGACAGAGAATGACTGACCGGCCAGCCAACAACACCTGTTTTCAATATATTTGTCATGTTTTCAGAATATTCAGTTTTCTCAGGTTTTCCATCACATTTAACAAAGGTAGTCCAAGTATGGCAAAATAATCGCCGTTAATTTCAGAAAAAAGCTGTGACCCCAGATCTTCCAGCAAATAACATCCCACCGAACTTAAAATTTTTGTACCGGATTTTTGCAGATAATCCACTAAAAATTCATCGCTGAAATTGCGCATCACAAGATGGGGCTGCACCGTTTGAGACATTAAAACCTGTTGATCACGGACCAGAACATAGGAAGTCGGAAGATAATGACTTTTACCGCGAAAAAACCGCAAATGTTTTTCCGCTGCCGCCATATCCCGCGGCTTGTCAAATATCTGCCCTGCGCAAACCAGCAATTGATCTGCCGCCAGAATCACCTGGCCCGGATGGTTTAAGCTGATGACCAAGGCCTTGGTTCTGGCCAGTTCACCGGATATTTTTTCAGGGCTGTCTCCTGCCCGCACCATGGTTTTTTTTATCTTCGCCTCTTTAATATCCGCTGCCTGAACCAAACAGAAAATCCCGGCATTTTCCAACATGGTTCGACGGGATTTGCTGGCAGATGCCAGAATGATAGATGCCTGAATAATATTTGAAAATACCTGCTCAGTCACTTGCCTGTTTTTCCCTGTCGGCATCGAATTTATATTTAAGTTTCATAATTGCCCCTGCCGTTTCTTCGATGGATCTTCGCGTTACATTAATCACCGGCCAGCCCCGGCGGGAAATAAGCCGTTGTGCCTGCTGAACTTCCTGTTTAATGGCATATTCATCGACATAGGTGGTTTTTTTATTTTCTTTTAAGGATAACAGCCTGTTACGTCTTATTTGAACCAACCGGTCCACACTATTGATCAGGCCGACAACAAATTTATCACCAAGACTGTCCAGCTCGGCGGGTAACGACCGGTCAGGAACAATGGGGACATTCGCTGTTTTCATGCCCTTGTTGGCCAGATATATACTGGTTGGTGTTTTAGAGGTTCGGGAAATACCAACCAGAATAATATCAGCATCCTTCAATCCCTCCAGACATTGGCCATCATCGTGCATCAGAGTATATTGCATGGCGTCTATGCGTTCAAAATATTCGTCGTTCATTTGATGCTGAAGACCGGGCCGGGCAATGCTCTTTTGTCCCAAATGATGACCAAGTTCACGGATAATGCCATGAAGCACGGAAATATACGACCAGTTATTCTTTTCGCAAGCGGCGACCAAAACATCTTCAATATCCTGATTAACCAAAGTAAACATGACAATTCCCGGCTTTTCGGCAAATTCGGGTATAAGTCTTTCCATATGGCGGGCCGTTCTGATCATTGGCCAGTAATGTTTGCTTGCGGTAACTTCCGGAAACTGGGCCAATGCGGCTTTGGCCACCTGTTCCAAAGTATCGCCTGTGGCATCAGAAACCAGATGAAGATGAATATTTTTCATAATGAATGTCGCCTGACTCTAATTATGGGGATAACTGGTCCTGATCTTTCAAAACCCTGTTTTTATCCACGCTATTATTTTTTATAACGGGTTTTATCCACTTGAGGATAAAAAAAATCCTATCCTGTGATAATTGATGAAAACTTCTTTTTTTATTTTACCAAAAAAAGTTATCCCCGTTATTCCGGTTATTAAATTTCATCTGCCATAATCTTATCCATAGACTTATTCCCGTAAACCCGCTATGTGATAAAAATCTTTTAAAAAATTTTTCTGTGGTTTTTCTGTTGATATTTCAGGGGATAACTTTTAATTCTCCTGATTCACAGGCATCCACTACAACTACTACTTTTTATTTATATATAAATAATAAAGTGGTTTTCTATTCAGTGTATAACTCTGGCCATATATTATATGACAAGCAACAAATGTTTTCTTCAGGTTCTTAAAGGCAAATCAACTGACAGGGTTCCTTTCTGGTATATGCGTCAGGCTGGTCGTTATTTACCGGAATATATGGAACGGCGCAAATCTGCCGGTTCTTTTCTTGATCTTTGTTTTTCTCCTGATTTTGCCGTTGAAGTAACTTTGCAACCCCTTCGTCGTTATCATATGGATGCTGCCATCCTTTTTTCAGATATCCTTGTGGTTCCCCAGGCCCTGGGTCAACATCTGGAATTCAGACAGGGCGAAGGGCCGGTTTTAACGCCTGTTGATACCGCCGATAAAATAGACCTGCTTGGCATGGGTAATTTTCACCGCCATCTGGCACCGGTATATGAAACGGTAAACAGGCTGAAAATACAAATACCGCAAGAGACAGCTTTAATCGGTTTTGCCGGTGCGCCGTGGACAGTGGCCACCTATATGATACAGGGACACGGATCACCCGATCAGGCGGTAACAAGGTCAATGGCTTTTCAGCAGGAGGCTGTTTTTCAGAAACTGATTGACCTTTTGATAAAGGCCACTTCTGAATATCTGCTTAAACAGATAGAGAAGGGTGCTGAGGTTATTCAGCTTTTTGATACCTGGGCCGGCAATCTTCCCGATGATCAATTTCGCAAATGGGTTATAGAGCCAACACGTCAGATCATCCTCAATATTCGTCAAAATCATCCTGATATTCCGATCATTGGTTTTCCCAAGGGGGCAGGATGCCGTTATCCTGAATATATCCGTGCCACAGGGGTCTCTGCGGTATCAATAGATACGACAATGCCCCTGGAATGGGTTAGGGATCATATTCAACCCCTGTGCCCGGTACAGGGAAATCTGGACCCTCTGCTGTTGGTGGCGGGAGGTGACCCGCTGGAAAAAAGAGTTTTGGAAATACTGGATTGTTTAAGTGGCGGGGCATTTATATTTAATCTGGGTCATGGTATTGTACCCCAAACACCGCCGGAAAATGTGGCACGGGTTTCAGAAATTATCAGGGAATATCAGAAATAATAATGTCAGAATCTCTTGAAACAAAAGAGAAGGTCGCTGTGGTCCTGTTTAATATGGGTGGACCTGATTCTCTTAAGGCCGTAAAGCCTTTTTTGTTTAACTTGTTTTATGATCCGGCGATCATGGCGTTAAAAAATCCTTTGCGCTGGGTGGTGGCAAAGATAATTTCCAGAAAAAGAATGCCCATAGCCCAGGAAATTTACCGCAAAATCGGGGGTAAATCCCCCATATTGGAACATACCAAAGCGCAGGCAAAAGCGCTGGAAAGTAAACTGGCCGCAGACAAAAATGTAGAATACACCTGTTTTATTGCCATGCGTTACTGGCATCCTTTTTCCCGGGAAACCGTAAAACAGGTTAGCGATTACAAGCCGGACCGGATAATCCTGTTACCATTATACCCCCATTATTCAATTACAACGGTGGGGTCATCGCTGATAAACTGGAATAAATATGCTCAAAAAGCCGGACTTGATATTCCCTACAGGGCAATACGGAATCATGGGCTTGAGGAAGGTTATATTGCGGCTCATGTCAATTTGATAGAAGAGGCCCGCAAAAAACTGACGGATCCGGATAATTACCGTATTTTATATTCTGCTCATGGATTGCCGGAAAAAATTATAGCCGCCGGAGACCCTTACCGTGATCAGGTGGAACAGAATTGTCGGGTGATTCAGGAAAAGCTGGGTCATCCAGACCATGTGGTTTGTTTTCAAAGCCGGTCTGGGCCGTTAAAATGGATAAAACCCTATACAGAAGATGAAATCACGCGCGCCGGTGAGGAAAAAAAATCTGTCATTATTGTTCCCATAGCGTTTGTTTCCGAACATTCGGAAACTTTGGTGGAACTGGATATGGAATACAGGGAGCTGGCTGAACAGGCCGGGGTTCGGGATTATATCAGAGTTGCTGCCATTGGCTGCCATGACAGCTATATCTCGGCGTTGGCGAAATTGACACGGGACGCTTTCAGGTGACAGGCTTTCTCGCAGAATATTATCTCTGGTTTCTCAGCCTTCACCTTATTGCGGTGATCAGCTGGATGGCGGGGATGTTTTATATGCCACGATTATTTGTTTATCATACCCGGCTGGAGGTGGGGTCCGAGGCGTCTGAAATGTTTAAGGAAATGGAATATAAACTTATAAGGATCATCATTAATCCAGCGATGGTATTTGCCTGGATATTTGGATTATGTATGGCTTTTGGTCAGGATCTGTGGGCCAGTCACTGGTTTCATGTTAAATTTCTTATGGTGGTTTTAATGAGTGGCTTTCACGGCTATCTTTCCATTTGGCGGCGGCAATTTGCTCGGGATAAAAATACCCACGGTGAAAATTTTTATCGCAGGGTGAATGAAATCCCCACTATTTTGATGATTGTGATTGTATTTCTTGTTATCATCAAACCATCATAAGGTTTAATATCAGTATTTTTGATTATTAAAAAACAGCCTTTCTTTAAAAATATTTTTAGGTTATATGTATTTGTATCAGACAAGTCATAAACTCTTTTCACTCTTTGACCTATATATCACAATATAAATTTCAATATCCTTTGCAGGCTGGCCTGCCATAATCCTATCTGGACATATTTAAATGAATCTCCTGGAACTTAAAAAGAAATCTCCCAACGAACTGTTGCATTTGGCAGAAGAGCTTAATGTGGAAAATGCCAGCAATATGCGCAAACAGGACACGATGTTTGCCATATTGAAGGAATTGGCAGAAAAGGGTGAAAAAATCACCGGCGGCGGTACCATAGAAGTTTTGCAGGACGGTTTTGGTTTTTTGCGTTCACCGGAAGCAAATTACCTGCCGGGACCCGATGATATTTATATCAGTCCGAGCCAGATACGCCGTTTTGGCCTTCGCACCGGGGATACGATAGAAGGTGAAATCCGGGGGCCAAAAGAGGGGGAAAGATATTTTGCCCTGTTGAAAGTGGCGCAGATTAATTTCGAAGATCCTGAAGCGGGTCGTCATAAAGTTCATTTTGACAGCCTGACACCATTGCATCCGGATGATAAATTTAAACTTGACCGGGAAGAGGTGGGCGTAAAAGATAATTCTGCCCGGATAATTGACCTTGTGGCCCCCATTGGCAAAGGCCAGCGGGCGGTTATTGTTGCTCCGCCCCGTACCGGTAAAACCGTCTTGCTTCAGAATATTGCCCACGCGATTACCGAAAACCATCCTGATGTATATCTGATTGTTTTGCTCATAGATGAGCGGCCGGAAGAAGTGACGGACATGCGCCGTTCGGTCAATGGCGAGGTGATCAGTTCCACCTTTGATGAACCCGCCACCCGTCATGTTCAGGTGGCGGAAATGGTTATTCAGAAAGCCAAGCGTTTGGTGGAGCATAAACGGGATGTGGTGATACTGCTTGACAGTATTACCCGTCTGGCCCGGGCCTATAACACGGTTATTCCAAGCTCCGGCAAGGTTCTGACCGGTGGTGTGGATGCCAATGCCCTGCAAAAACCAAAAAGATTTTTCGGTGCCGCCCGTAATATTGAGGAAGGGGGCTCGTTGACCATTGTTGCCACCGCCTTGATTGATACCGGCAGCCGTATGGACGAAGTTATTTTTGAAGAATTTAAAGGCACCGGCAACTCGGAAATCGTGCTTGACCGCAAGGTTAGCGATAAACGTATTTTTCCGGCTATTGATATTATTAAGTCCGGCACCCGCAAGGAGGAATTGCTGATGGACAAGGGAACCTTGGCGAAAATGTATATGTTGCGGCGGATTCTGATGCCAATGGGGTCTGTGGACGCCATGGAATTCCTGTTGGGCAAGATCAAGGAAACAAAGAATAACGAAGAATTCTATAATTCCATGAATAACTGATAATATGGGGATAGTATATAATGTCACAGGCTCAGGGACCGGATAATCACAATTCAATAGGGCAGGTAAGTCTGCTGGAATCCCTGATCCCCGCCGTTGTTCTGGTCTTTCTTTTAAGCCTGTCGGTTTTCCTCTATGGTGATAATGCCCAGGCCGGTGCCAGCCAGATGTCCCTGTTGATCAGTACCGGGGTTGCGTTATTGGTTGGCTGGAAAAACAACCATAAATGGCGTGATATTGAAAAAGCAATCTCTTATGGTGTGGGCAACACGGTTAATGCCATTTTGATATTGCTTATGGTCGGCTCTTTGATTGGCAGCTGGATATTGTCGGGAACGGTTCCGGCAATGATTTATTACGGGCTTCAGGTGATCAACCCCGGCTTTTTTTATGTTACCGCCTGTATTTTATGTGCGGTGACGGCCATCAGTATTGGCAGTAGCTGGTCCACGGCGGGAACCGTTGGTGTTGGCCTGATGGGGATTTCGGCCGGTCTTGGCATGTCACCGGAAATTACGGCCGGGGCGATTATTTCAGGGGCTTATTTTGGTGACAAGATGTCACCCTTGTCCGACACCACCAATCTGGCGCCAGCCGTTGCCGGGTCTGAGCTGTTCAGTCATATCCGTCATATGGTCTGGACGACGTTTCCGGCCATAACCATTGCCCTGATCTTATATCTTGTTATCGGGCTGTCTGCCGGGGACGGGACCGCTGAAATTAATATTCAGGGAAGACTGGATCTTCTGTCTCAGAATTTTAATATCGGGCCGCATCTGTTAATTCCCTTGGCCATCGTTTTTTACATGGCTTATAAAAGAATGCCGGCTTTTCCAACCATTATGATCGGGTCACTTGTCGGGGGACTTTTTGCTGTGGTTTTTCAGCAGGAAACAATAATGAATTTTGTCGGCACGGATCAGGCAACGGTGCTGAATATGTTTGACGGGGTCTGGCGGGCGTTATTTGGCGGTTATGTCTCGGAAACCGGAAATGCCGAGCTGGATGGTTTGCTCACACGCGGGGGGATGAGCAGTATGATGAGTACGATCTGGTTGATTATATGCGCGATTACTTTTGGCTCTGTCATTGAAAAACTCGGGATGCTCAAGCGGCTGGTGGACAGCATACTCCATCTGGCCCAGTCCACAGGCTCATTGATATTTACCACGGCCCTGACCTGCATAGGGGTGAATATACTGGCAGCGGATCAGTATATTTCCATTGTTTTGCCGGGGCGCATGTATCGGTTGGAATTTAAAAAGCGGGGACTGGCTTCAAAAAACCTCTCCCGGGTGCTGGAAGATACCGGAACGGTGACGTCTGTTCTGATACCGTGGAATACCTGTGGTGCTTTTATGGCCGGAACTTTGGGCATCGCGACCTTTGCCTATATGCCCTACTGTTTTTTCAATATCTTGAGCCCGATGGTTTCGGTCCTGTATGGTTACCTTAATTTCAAAATTGAAAAGACAGACAGCACCGAAGCCGTTATTGCGGAGTAGGACAGCCTTTCAGGTGCCAGACCTTTCAAGTTCCAGCAGGAATTTTTTGGTTTCAATGCCCTCGCCGCCGGAATATCCGGTGAGCTTCCCATGCCGGCCCATAACCCGGTGGCAGGGGATTATGATCGGGACGGGATTTAGGCCGCATGCGGTACCAACCGCTCGAGGATGGGAGCCGATCATATGGGAAATTTCTCCATAAGTCATTGTTTTTCCATAAGGAATTGACACCATGGCTTGCCAGACACGTTTTTGGAAGTCGGTGCCGTTAACCGCCAGCGCCAAGGAGAATACAGGGTTAAGCCCATCGAAATAATCATCTAATTGTTGTTTTGCTTTTTTCAGAAAGACGGTTTCTTCGGACAAGGGTGACCAGCCCCAGTCAAGGGCGACGATTTTACCTTTTTCCTCGCTGAAGGTCATATCTCCGACCGGGCTGTGAAAAGAAAGCTGTGCCATTTTATTCCTGACTTTAAAATTTTATGATATAGGATAGTCTGCGAACGGGCAATTTTAAAGATGGGAACAGCGAATGAAAATCACCGTGGACATAGATTGCACAGCGGAGGAAGCCAGAGCGTTTCTCGGTCTGCCGGACGTTAAACCGCTTCAGGATGCCTTCATGGCGAAGATGGAGGAAAAAATGGCATCGGGCTTGTCCGGTGAGGATATGGAAAAGATGTTCAATCTGTGGTTGAGTCCCGGGCTCAAAGGTCTGGACCTTGGTTCCGTTGGCAAAAATATGGAAGCTTTTCAGAATATGTTCTGGAATGCGGCAAAATCCGGCGATAAATAGAGAGATGATACAGCCAGACACTATTTTTGCCCTGTCCAGCGGCAAGGGTCGGGCCGGGGTTTCGGTTATACGCCTGTCCGGTCCGGCAACGGAACAGACTATATTAAAGCTCACGGGCTTTAAACACCTGCCTGCGCCACGTGAAGCGCGTCTGTGCTGGTTTTATGACCCCCAGACAAATAAGCGGCTGGACCGGGGGTTATTGCTTTATTTTCCTGGCCCGAAAAGCTTTACCGGCGAAGATGTGGTGGAATTCCACATTCATGGCGGCCGGGCGGTGGTGACGGGTTTTCTCGAAGCCCTGTCAAAATTACCCGGATTAAGGAGCGCCCTGCCCGGAGAGTTTAGCCGCCGGGCCTTTGATAATGGCAAGATGGACCTGACAGCAGTAGAAGGACTGGCCGATCTGATCAATGCGGAAACCGAGGCCCAGAGGCGCCAGGCGCTCAGGCTCATGGACGGTCAATTGGCGGCGCTGTATGAGGGCTGGCGCAAAGAAATTATAACGGCTCAGGCTTATCTTGAGGCAGATATTGATTTTGCGGATGAGGAAATTCCCGAGGATGTCACGGCACAGGTTTCCCCGATCATTGATGGCCTTCGCCGTAAAATCATTCACCATATGGGAGACGGCTTTAAGGGTGAGCGGATTCGGGATGGTTTGCAGGTGGTGATATTGGGGGAGCCAAACACCGGCAAATCTACCCTGCTTAATTTCCTGTCGAAAAGGGACGTGGCTATTGTTACCGATATTGCCGGAACCACCCGCGATGTGCTGGAAGTTCATCTGGATATAGGGGGCTTTCCGGTTACGATCATTGATACGGCCGGCATCCGGGAAAGCCGTGATGCCATAGAGGTTGAGGGCATTCGCCGGGCGGAGAGCCGGGCGAGGACAGCGGATATAAAGATTATTCTGATGGCGGCCGCAGATTGGCCTGCCATATCCCCGAGACTGAAAGACCAGATTGATGACAATAGCATTCTTCTGCTTAATAAGGTGGATGTATGTCCCCTTGCGCCGGAAACCATATCGGGCCATGGTTATCCCTGTCTTGCGGTGCTGCCGGTTTCATTGAAAAGCGAAAGCGGCATGACAGTATTTTTATCTCATCTTTCCGCGGCGGTTGAAAAACGTATGGAGCTTTCTGATACGCCGAATCTGACGCGGGTCAGGCATCGGGAAGCTTTGGCTGCCTGTCTCGAACATCTGGACCGTTTCGCGGAGGGTGAGGATAAGGAGCTGGTATTGGTGGCGGAGGATTTACGTATGGCGGCGCGGCAGCTGGGTGTTATTACCGGCCGGGTGGGTGTGGAAGAAATACTGGATGTGATTTTTTCAGAATTCTGTATCGGCAAATGACCAGACTCTGTTTGCTGTTTCACGTGGAACATGGATTCAGCCTTTGACTTTGTTTTGCTAAAAAACTAAAGTCCCGTTGTTTAACATACAGGCAAGAGTCTAATGTTTCACTATGATGTTATTGTAATTGGTGGTGGTCATGCCGGCTGTGAGGCGGCGGCGGCATCGGCGCGCTTTGGCGCCAGAACCCTGCTGATTACCCACAGACTGGAAACCATTGGCGAAATGTCCTGTAACCCGGCTATTGGCGGCCTGGGAAAAGGCCACCTTGTGCGGGAAATTGACGCGCTGGATGGTCTTATGGGCCGGGTTATTGATGAGGCGGGTATTCAGTTCCGTATGCTCAACAGGCGCAAAGGTCCTGCTGTGCGGGGGCCACGGGCGCAGGCAGACCGGAAACTATACCGCACAACCATGCAGGATTATATCCATAACTATCCAAACCTTGATGTGAAAGCGGCGGCGGTAGAAGATTTGATACTGTCAGAAGGGGGGCAGGGTCAGCAGGTTTCCGGGGTGATTACGGCACAGGGGGAAGAGGTTCGCGCCGGCCGGGTCATCCTGACCACCGGAACCTTCCTGCGCGGCATGATCCACGTGGGCGACAGGCAAAGCCCGGCCGGGCGTGTTGGGGAACCGCCGTCACTTGGCCTGTCTGAGACCCTGCACCGGGCAGGTTTTTCTCTGGGACGGTTGAAAACCGGGACCCCGGCCCGTCTTGACGGAACAACGATAGACTGGTCAGTTTGTAAAATTCAGCAGGGAGATACACCGCCGGTGCCGTTTTCCTTTATGAACAAACGGATTACCGTACCGCAAATCTGCTGTCATATCACCCATACGACCGAAAAAACCCATGCGGTGATTCGGCGGAATTTGACAAAATCGGCTATGTACAGCGGCAATATAGAAGGCGCTGGACCACGCTATTGCCCGTCCATAGAAGACAAGGTGATTCGTTTTGCCGATAAATCCCAACATCAGATTTTTCTTGAGCCGGAAGGGCTGGATGATGATACGGTTTATCCGAACGGCATTTCCACCTCTTTGCCGAAAGAGGTGCAGGTTGAATATATCCGTACTATCCCCGGACTTGAAAATGTGAAGATCAGGCAATTTGGCTATGCCATAGAATATGATTTTGTCGATCCGCGTGAATTGCGGGTAACGCTGGAAACCAAAAGGATTTCCGGGTTGTATTTTGCGGGCCAGATCAATGGAACCACGGGTTATGAGGAAGCCGCAGCGCAGGGCTTGATAGCAGGGTTCAATGCGGCGGGATCGGCGGCGGGAAGCGATGACTTTATTCTTGATCGCGCCGATGCCTATATTGGGGTGATGACAGATGATCTGGTAAGCCGGGGAACCCGTGAGCCATACCGCATGTTCACCAGCCGGGCCGAATACCGACTTAAATTGCGATCGGATAATGCGGACCAGCGCCTGACCCCCATTGGCATCCGGGCGGGTGTCATTGGCGCCGGGCGTAAAGAATTGTTCCAAAACAAGCTCTCGGCTTTGAAAAAATACGGCAATATGGTGGACGAGCTTATCATTTCCCCCAACAAGGCTGCGGCATTTGGCTTGAAAATTAATCAGGACGGGGTGATGCGGTCGGCGAAAACCCTCTTGTCTCATGCGGGGATTTCACTGAATGACCTGATTAAAATCTGGCCAAAGCTTGAGCAGATACCCGCTGATATTGTTGAACAGATAGAGATAGACGCCACCTATAGCGCATATCTCGAGCGCCAGGATGCCGATATACTGGCTTTTCGCAAAGATGAAAACCTGCTTCTGCCTTGTGATATTGATTATTCAGCCATTGGCGGACTGTCGAATGAGGTGCGGGAAAAGCTGACAGAGGGCCGCCCGGCCACACTGGGCAGCGCGGCCCGCCTGTCAGGTGTCACGCCGGTGGCCCTCAACAGCTTGCTGCGGTATGTTAAAAGAAAAGCGAAATAGACAACTATGCTTCCCCTATTTGATGAAAAGGCGTTTTTTGAAAAGGCCAATGTTCCACGTGAAACAAAGGAAAACATTTGTATTTACGCCAGTCTTTTACAAAAATGGCAGAAAAAGCTCAATCTGGTTGGTGAGACAACTTTGCCGAATATGTGGGCACGGCATTTTTATGACAGCTTCCAGTTAAAAGAATTGTTTGATTGCCGCAAAGCGGAAAATTTGCGCATTCTCGATATTGGCAGTGGTGCCGGCTTCCCGGGTCTGTTACTGTCCATGCTTGGTCTGGGCGAATTTCACATGGTGGAAAGCAATGGTAAAAAATGCACCTTCATGCGTCAGGTGATCAGGGAGACCGGCTGTAATGCTGTTGTTCATAATGAACGGGTGGAAATGATGACGCCTTTCCCGGTGGATTATATAGTCTCCCGGGCCTGCGCCCCTCTTGACAGGCTGTTTGATCTGGGGTTGAATTTTATTCAGCCGAAGACGGTTTGTCTTTTTTTAAAGGGCCAGAACGCAGATAAGGAAATTGAGGAAGCCAGGGCGAATTGGTGTTTTAAAATTGAACAACACACAAGCGCTGCACAGGAATCCGGTGTGATACTGAGGGTCAGCCATATAAAGGCTTTGCGTTAGATGTTATAGGGAAATGGTATTCAATATGTCCACAAAGTTATCAACAGGCGTAAAAAAGACAGAAATCATCGCTATCGCCAATCAGAAGGGCGGGGTTGGCAAAACCACGACGACAATAAATCTGGCAACGGCATTGGTGGCGGCGAGAAAAAAAGTCCTGCTCATAGATATGGATCCACAGGGAAATGCCAGTACCGGGCTGGGGCTGGCGCGCCATAATCGCGATAACAGTATTTATGAAATTCTCATGGGGGAAATCAGCCTTGGCGAGGCGGTGGTGGAGTCGGTTGTTCCCGGCCTGTTTCTGGTGCCGTCAACGGTTGATCTGGTCGGGGCGGAACTGGAGCTGGTTAATGACAGCCAGCGCACATACCGTCTGAGAAAAGCCCTGCGGGATCCGATCATTGATCAGTTTGATTATGTCCTGATTGACTGCCCGCCGTCTTTGAGCCTTTTGACGCTGAATACACTGGCGGCGGCTCATTCTGTGATTGTGCCTCTTCAGTGTGAGTTTTTTGCTCTGGAAGGCCTAAGTCTGCTGCTCAGGACCATTGAGACCGTAAAGACCAACTTCAACCCCACATTGGAAATAAAGGGTGTGGTGCTGACCATGTTTGACGGGCGCAATAATCTTTCCAGTCAGGTGGCCAATGATGTCAGGGGTTATCTGGGTAACAGGGTCTTTAATACGGTGATTCCCCGCAATGTCCGTATTTCAGAAGCGCCGTCACACGGGAAGCCGGTTTTGCTTTATGATTATAAATGCAGCGGCAGTCAGGCCTATATCCGTCTGGCGCGGGAGCTGTTGCGGCGAGAGACACGAAAAGCAGCCTAAGCATAAACAGTGTAATTCAGCAAATATACCAAGGATTATTTTCAAATGGCACCTAAAGCAAAGCCAAGAAAAAAAACAAATAGAAACAAGGGGTTAGGCCGTGGGTTGTCAGCGCTTTTGGGGTCTACAGACAAGGAATATGCTAATATCACGGCGCTTGACATATCCCGTGACCGTGATTTACCCATAGAGTTTCTGGTCCCCAACCCTTACCAGCCCCGATTTTATTTTGATGAGCAGAAATCAGCAGATCTGATTAAATCCATTAAAGACCGCGGTATTCTCCAGCCTTTGATGGTGCGCCGGCGCGGTGAGCGGGATGAATATGAAATCATCGCCGGTGAGCGCCGCTGGCGTGCGGCACAGGCCGCCGGATTACATGATATTCCGGTGATAATTCGCGAGATGAGCGATGCGGAGGCTCTTGAAATTGCCCTTATTGACAATATTCAACGCCATGATTTGAGCCCGATCGAGGAAGCCATGGGTTATAAGCGGCTGATGGATGAATTTCATCATACCCAGGAGCAATTGAGTCACGTGGTTGGCAAAAGCCGCAGCCATATTGCCAATATTCTGCGGCTTTTGGTCTTGCCGGACAGCGTTCGTCAACTGGTTGCCGAAGGAAAACTGAGCATGGGACATGCTCGCGCCCTGATTACGGTTGATGATGCAGAGGCGCTGGCCCGGAGAATCATTYATGAAGGCTTAAGCGTGCGTCAGGTGGAAGCCATTGCCAGGAAGGATAAATCAAAAGCCGGTGTGAAACCTGCCGGTGCGGCAAAAACCCGCAGGCTGGACAAGGATGCAGATACCCTTGCACTTGAAAACGACCTGTCTCTCAGTCTCGGCCTTACGGTTTCCATTGAATTTAATAATGACGAAACCGGGGAATTGCGGCTGTTTTATAAAAGTCTGGATCAGCTGGATGATATTTGTCAGCGCCTGAGCCACCGGGAGAGCCTGTAGTCCTGAAAATCCCGGAAACTAGTATAGTTTAAGCTTAAAACGACTAATTTGGTCTGATTTATGTTGACAAACTCTGACAGAGCGCCCATTTAATAGAGTACTGAACTGGTATGGATTGTTAATCTTTTGAATTTGCTGGCGGATACTGAAATGATTAAATTGTCAAATCTGGCTGATTATGCGGTTGAGCTGATGTGTTGCATCGCGTTGAAACCGGCAGATGTTCATTCGTCTGCGGATCTGGCAGATTTCACCCGGATTCAGGTGCCGACGGTCAGCAAGATATTGGGAACCTTGGTTCGCGCGGGCTTGCTCACATCTCACAGGGGCTTTAACGGCGGCTTTTCCTTGGCTGCCCCGGCAGATAAAATATCCATTACGAATATTATAGAGGCCGTAGACGGTCCCGTGCAATTAACCAATTGTCTGGGCGAAGGCACGTCAGACTGTGACCGGATCAGCAGTTGTGGCACCCGGAGCCAGTGGTACCGGATTAATGAGGCGGTAAAGGCGGCGCTCGGCAGCGTGCTTTTGTCCCATATGATCGAAAGCGTGCCGGATTTTATCGGTGACGGTACGGCAGATGATCTGCCTTTGATCTCCAGATTAATTAACTAGGTTACAGGAATATGGCAGCAACAAAAGAAGCCCGGCAAACAGTTGAAGAGGTTAGTGGCGAGTATAAATATGGTTTTGTCACCAATATCGAGACCGAAAAAGCGCCAAAGGGTCTGAATGAAGATATTATCCGCTTTATCTCCGCCAAAAAGAAAGAACCGCAATGGTTGCTGGACTGGCGTCTGAAGGCCTATGCAAAATGGCTTAAGATGGAAGAGCCTACCTGGGCCATGGTTGATTACCCAAAAATTGATTTTCAGGATATCTATTATTACGCGGCACCAAAATCTGCTGATGATGGACCGAAAAGCCTGGATGAGGTGGACCCGGAATTACTCAGGACATATGAGAAACTGGGAATTTCCCTTAAAGAACAAGAGGTTCTGTCCGGTGTTGCGGTTGATATTGTGTTTGACAGTGTGTCTGTGGCGACCACATTCCGCAAGAAGCTGAAAGAGGCGGGTATTATTTTCTGCTCTATCTCGGAAGCGGCCCATGATTATCCAGAGATGATGAAGAAATATCTCGGTTCCGTGGTGCCGGTGGCGGACAATTATTATTCCGCGCTCAATAGCGCGGTTTTCACCGACGGCACCTTTGTTTATATCCCCAAGGGCGTGCGTTGCCCCATGGAGCTCAGCACTTATTTTCGCATCAATGAGGCTAATACGGGCCAATTTGAACGGACGATTATCATTGCCGATGAGGGGTCTTATGTCTCCTATCTTGAAGGATGCACGGCGCCGCAGCGTGATGAGAATCAGCTTCATGCGGCGGTGGTTGAACTGATCACTCATGATGATGCGGAAATTAAATATTCCACAGTTCAGAATTGGTATCCGGGCGACAAGAACGGCAAAGGCGGTATCTATAATTTTGTCACCAAGCGCGGGGCCTGCCGCGGTAAAAATTCAAAAATTTCATGGACCCAGGTGGAAACCGGGTCCGCCATCACCTGGAAATACCCAAGTTGTCTTTTGATCGGCGATGGTTCGGTCGGCGAATTTTATTCCGTCGCCATCACCAACAACTACCAACAGGCCGATACCGGCACCAAGATGATCCATATAGGCAAGAATACCTCAAGCACCATCATTTCCAAGGGAATCAGCGCCGGAAAGTCCAGCGCCACCTACCGTGGACTGGTCAGGGTGATGGCCGGGGCGGAAAATGCCCGTAACTTTACCCAGTGTGACAGTCTGCTGATTGGCGATCTTTGTGCCGCTCATACCATACCCTATATCGAGATTAAAAACCCCACTGCCCAGGTGGAACATGAGGCTACTACCTCAAAAATCAGCGATGAACAGTTGTTTTACTGTCAACAGCGCGGGTTGGAGGTGGAAGATTCTGTTGCCCTGATTGTTAATGGCTTTTGCCGGGATGTGATGCAGAATCTGCCCATGGAATTTGCGGTGGAAGCCCAGAAACTGCTTGGTATCAGCCTTGAAGGCAGTGTTGGATAAGACAACTTATTTAAAGAGACGAAATATGCTTGAAATAAAAAACTTACATGTGACCGTTGGCGGCAAGGAAATCCTCAAAGGATTAAATCTTGTCATTAATGACGGTGAAGTTCATGCTATCATGGGGCCGAACGGCGCGGGGAAAAGCACACTGGCTTATGCCATTGCCGGCAAGGACGGTTATGAGATTACCCAGGGGTCTGTAACCTATAACGGTAAGGACATGTTGGCCATGAGTCCTGATGAGCGGGCAGGCGAAGGCCTGTTTCTCGGTTTTCAGTATCCGGTGGAAATCCCCGGGGTCTCCAACATGACGTTTCTGCGCAGCGCGCTTAACAGCCAACGCCGTTACCGGGGGGATAAAGACATGGCGGCGGTGGATTTCCTGAAATTGATCCGCCTTCGGGCCAGCGAACTGAATATAGACCCTGAAATGCTCAAGCGTCCGGTAAATGTTGGCTTTTCCGGCGGCGAAAAGAAGCGTAACGAGATGGTACAGATGGCGGTTCTTGACCCGCATCTTGCGATTTTGGATGAAACGGATTCCGGGCTGGACATTGACGCCCTGAAAGTTGTCGCGGAAGGCATTAACCGTCTGCGCGGCTCTGACAAGGCCATTTTGATGATCACTCATTATCAAAGACTTCTGGATTATGTGGTTCCGGATTTTGTTCATATTCTGGCTGCGGGCAGGATTGTAAAAACCGGAAACAAGGACCTGGCGCTGGAACTTGAAGCAAAGGGTTATGTTGGTCTTGGTATTACGGAAAATGCGGCGTAAGCGATATGGTAAAAATATTACATCTGGATAATCCGGAAATAGGCAAAAAATTTGAAGAGGCCAGAACGTCCCTGACCGGTGCGGATCAGCCATGGCTTGATGACCTGCGCGGGAATGCCATGTCCAGATTTTCGGCAACCGGAATTCCCGGTCCAAAGGTGGAAGAATGGAAATATACCAACCTTGGGTTTTTGGCCAATGAGAATTTTGCAATCGCGGRAAAAGCCGACCGGCGGGAAGAAATCAAAATATTATTTGACCGGGCCTGTTTTGAAAGCATTGGCGGCCCTGTGGTGGTTTTTGTCAATGGTCATATTTATCCGGCCTTATCATCATATCCCTCAGGCAAAACCGCAGATTTTACGATATTTTCTGAAAATCCGGAAAAATTCCGCCGGTCGCTTGTTACATGTGATGCCTCGAGCGCCCTGAATAACCTGAACCGGGCTATGGTAAGCGATGGTTACAGTCTGGAAATTGCGGCGGGGGCGGAATTATCCCGCCCTATACAGATCATCCATATTGTAACATCCGCCATGCATATGAAGCTAATTCCCGTCCGCTTACAGATTACGGCACATAAGGCGGCGAAAGCCCGGATTATTGAAACCTTCATTGGCGCGGAAGATCAGCGTTACTGGAGCCATGTGATCGGTGACGTTGTTTTGGAAGACGCCGCAGAGCTGTCACTGGTACAATTTCAGCTTCAGGGCAAACAGGCCATTCATATGACCGAGCTTCATACAAAGATTGCCGCCGGGGCCAGTTTCAGCCATATGAGCCTGCAGCTTGGCGCGGAAATCAGCCGTACGGAGCTGATCAACAGTTTTACCGGTGAACAGGCCCGCATAGAATTGCGCGGGGTATATCTTGGCCGTGTCAGGCAGTCCCATGACATTTTCACCCGCATCAATCATGACCGGCCCAATTGCCGGAGTATGCAGTTGTTTCGCGGTGTTCTGGATGAGGGGGGAAAGTCGGCTTTTCAGGGAAAAGTGGTTGTCGCCCGCGATGCTCAGAAAACCAATGCCGACCAGTCCAATAAAAATTTACTGCTTAGCCGTAAAGCAGAGGCCAACGCCAAGCCGGAATTATTGATTTATGCCGATGATGTGAAATGCACGCACGGGGCGACGGTGGGTGAGCTGGACGAAGATCAGCTTTTCTACCTCAGGTCCCGGGGGCTGGATGAGGTTGCCGCCAAGGGTTTGTTGGTTGAAGCCTTTGTATCCGAGGTTTTTGATGACCTGAATGATGAAATTCTGCGGCATAGGTTCGTGGAAAAAACTGCAGGCTGGTTACATCAGGCAGAGACATCATGACGCCACAAATATTCAGAGCAAAACAGCTAAGCAATTATAATGTCGAAGAAATTCGTAATGACTTTCCCATTTTCAAACAGGAAATATATGGTAAGCCCCTGACGTTTCTTGATAGCGGCGCTTCGGCCCAGAAACCGCAAAGGGTTCTGGACGCCATTCAGAAATGTTATGCAGAGGAATATGCCAATATTCACCGGGGTGTTTATTATCTGTCGCAGGTTGGTACCCAGAAGTATGAGGATGTTCGGGTCAAGGTCCAGAATTTCATCAATGCGGCCAGCCCGAACGAAATTATTTTTGTTCGCGGGGCGACAGAAGCGATAAATCTTGTGGCGGCTACATGGGGACGTAAGTTTCTGGGGTCGGGCGATGAAGTTGTCCTGAGCCGTATGGAACATCACTCAAATATTGTGCCGTGGCAGATGCTGCGGGATGAGAAAGACATTGTCCTTACGGTGGCGCCCATTGATGATAAAGCCAACTTTTTGTTCGATGAGTATGAAAAAATGCTCAGTGAGCGGGTAAAGCTGGTGGCGATCACCCATATTTCCAATGCCTTGGGCACCATAACACCCCTGAAGGATATTATCACAGCGGCACATAAAGTCGGGGCAAAGGTTCTGGTGGATGGTTGTCAGGCCGTGCCCCATATGCCGGTGGATATGCAGGAACTGGACGCGGATTTTTATGTTTTTTCCGGTCACAAGCTCTATGGCCCGACCGGGGTTGGTGTGCTTTATGCCAAGGAAGAACTGCTTAAGGCGATGCCGCCCTATCAGGGGGGTGGCGATATGATCCGCTCTGTCACCTTTGAAAAGACGGTCTATAATGACTTGCCTCATAAGTTTGAGGCCGGAACCCCCCATATTGCCGGTGGTATCGGCCTTGGTGCCGCCCTTGATTATGTGGAAGACCTGGGCTTTGATAATATTGCTGAACATGAAGGTCGTCTTTTGGCCTATAGCCTTGATAAAATTCAACAGGTCAAGGGGCTGAATCTTATCGGCCGGGCGGATAATATGGCGGGCATTATTTCTTTTACCATGGATCTGGCCCATCCCCATGACATCGGCACCATATTGGATCAGGATGGTATCGCCATCCGCACCGGTCATCATTGCGCCCAGCCGGTGATGGATTTTTTCGATATTCCATCAACGGCCCGCCTGTCATTGGGGCTTTATAATACGCAGCAGGATATTGATCGTTTTGTGGACAGTCTTCACAAGGTCAACCGGATTTTTTCTTGAGAGAACAGGATATGAACAGCAGCGAAGAACAGTCCATTGAGACATCATCACCGACACAGGATTTCTCTATTCCTCTGTCCGAAGATACGCGGAAATATTTACAGGAGCAGATTGTTGCCCGGATGCGGGAAATATATGACCCGGAAATTCCCATAGATATTTACGAGATGGGCCTGATTTACGAGGTGAATGTGGCTGAAGATGCCAATGTGGAAATTATCATGACCCTGACCACGCCCAATTGCCCGGTGGCTGAAACCATGCCGGGTGATGTGCAGATCAGGGCGGGTGATGTGGAGGGGGTGCGGGATGTTAATGTGGAGCTTGTCTGGGACCCGCCCTGGACCATCTATATGATGAGCGAAGCGGCCCGTCTTGAAATGGGTTTCATGTAAGTGCAGGGTGCTCTAAAGTCGGTTGATCTTTTTTCGCAGTTTGATGAAAAGCTCCGGAATTTCATGTAAATATTCTTCTTCCACATCCAAAATGGCTGTAAACGCCCGTTTTTTCAGGGCGACCACATCCAGCTTATGGTCCAGAGCTGACATCTGCGCCTGATTATAGAGCAGGTCTATGAGCCGTTCAGCACTGTTGAAGCGGCCCCATAGATAATCATTTTCCCGGTCTTTGCGGCTGAAAAAGGCACCAAACCCAGCCATTGCCGTACCCAAAAGTGGCATGTCATCGCTTTTGTCGGAGAGCACGGATTTATCCTTGGGGCTTATGCGGTTAATTTTGATTTCGTTGAATTCCCCCAGCTCTTTTGATCCCATAATAGAAAAAGTCGTCACATCCCAAAAGGAAAAACCGATGTAGCTGATGGCGAGATTTTTGGTAAGATCGCTTTCCCAGCCGATTTTATATTGGTCGGCGATAAGCTGGTCCGCCGCAAATTTATAGTGATCAAGATGCATAATATCTGCCAGGCCGTTCAGGGCAGAACTCAAACCAGCCAAATGATCTGTTATCATTTCCTCCAGCGCGGCCTCTGGAAGATCATCATCAATATCAAGTTCAGCGACCGGGCAAAAGGCCTTCAAAAGGGCGCTTTTAACTGTGGCTGGAATTGCATCAGGGTGGGTGCAATTGCCAATATCTTCCAGAATGTCATATAGTGACCGTTTTAAATGGTCCAGTTTTCGGGCATCTTGCGGGTGATGGGAATAATATGTATTAAGGTCTTTTATGACAAAAAGCAGCCGCCGCCGTTGATATTTAACATCAAATTTTGTCAGAAAAAATCCCCAGGAAGGCAGAGGCTCCTCAGTACCGGTTTTTTGTACCAGTCCCTTGACCCAGGTCATCAGTCGGGACTGGTTGTTTTTTTCCATTCTGTCAGAATAGGCAGAAAAATCAAATTTATCACGGAAAGCCATATTATGCAGAACCGTAAACAACCGCCGCCGCCGCCGGCTGCCGGAGGTAAATCCGCATATGTCACCGATGAGCCGGGTCAGGGCGGCGACGGTATTACGCACCTTCAGCCGGGCATAACCACCGTAAGAAAAGCCGGCACCTGTTACGGTTTTTATATTGGCAATGATACGCAGATAGGTGATTTCCCCGGCATCAGGAACGGCGTCCAGTATATTGCCGGAAACTTCTGCCACCAGCTCTTCAATCTCGGGCTTGGCATGATCGATCACGGTTTTAATGGTTCTGATCTGTTGATTATAGCTTTGAATATTCGTCAGGTCATCATGCATGGGCTCATTCATGGGAATATTGGACATGGCCCCCTTTATGGTATTAAGCAATGATGGCGGCGCCCCTGTCGGGGGGATGATCAGCATTTCCGGGTTAGGATCAATATAGATAATCCGCCGGTCCACTTCCCGGAACGCCGGACGGCCCTGAATGGCGGAAATGGCCTGATCAAAGGGTTTGTTATTTAAAATACTGCCATCCAGAAAGGAGGTCTGCCGGGGGTCAAGACCGGCCTTGGTATATTCTGAAAAATTCTTCTTTAAAAAGTCGTCTTTTTTAACCCAGCTTTTGCCGTTGTCCTTCAGGAAGCTGTCCATTTCCCTGAGTTGCGCCGGGGGAAAGGCACCGGGATAGCTGGAGGTGGCCCGGGCGGCAAAACTCAATGCCGGTATATCAAGCTCTTTAAAATCAGATTCAATATTATTTGCGGTCACTTTGTTATCGTCTAGATGATGGCTGTCCTTGTTAAGATAGGAGAAATGAAAATTATGCCGATGTTCACGTTCATGAATGAACGGCGGGTCATTGAGGGGGATTATGCGCTGAAAGCCATAATAATCGGTCACGGTGACATAAAGATCCAGCCGATGACCATAGGGCATCAGGGAGTGGCCTTTATCCGTGCCCATGCTTTTAAGTCCTTTAAACATCAGGCCGAGAAAATGTTTGCCGTCAAAGGGCGGTTTTAATTTCCAGATATTCATCAGGGCGGGGAGCTTTTCCTGTACCCGGTCAGCCAGATCGCTATCGCCGAGATATTTTTTGCTCAGGTAACTTACAATTGGTTTGGAAAAAATTTTATTCATTGCCCCGGCAGGTTTTTTATTGCCGACCAGACGGCTGACATCGGCTTCTTCCAGCCAGTGATGGCGCAGGTGATCCATGCTCAGGTCATGGGCCAGCGCCCGACCGAGAAAGATACTGTTCATACCGCCGGCCGAGGCCCCGGCGATAACATCGACGATGACCCGCAACTCAAGTTCGGGGGACAAGGCTTTCAAAATGTCAAAATAAACCAGTTCCGTATCCGGCTTGTCACGGAGATTACCGTTGGGATAAATATAGTCTTTCCGGCTTTGGGCATTGATATCAGGATCACTGTGAAAAGCTTTGGAGGCGCGGACAAGTTTCAGGATTTCCTTGGATGTCCCGTGAATATAGACCGCGAGCGAAACCCCGCCAAAACAGACCAAAGCCAAGCGTAATTCTTTTTCCTGCATTTATTGTCCAATTCTGTCTGATGGAATAATACAGGCAACAAGTTGTCCCCCGTTAGTTTTTAAATCAGACCAGTTATCTATGTCAAAGTCTAAAATGCTAACCATGCAGGTGGGGTATTTAAGGCTGCGGTCATCTTTGGGCGGGTTTTTGGCCAGATTATGAAACAGCATTGAAAGCCCCGGATTATGGCCAATGATCATCGGGGCATTAATATTTATATCCAAACTCTGGATTTTCCGGGTCATATGTTCAGCAGAAGCCAGATATAAATCCTTATAAAAATGAGTGGGAACAGATATTCCGGCACCATCTGAAAGCTGGCTCAGGCTTTCTTTTGCCCGCTTGGCGGATGAGCAAAGAACATAGTCTGGCAGCAGATTTGATTTTTTTAAATACTGGCCGAGCCAGAAGGCGTCTCTTTTGCCGCGTTTCGCAAGTGGCCGGGCGTGGTCGCTGGTTGCAAAGCCCGCTTTGGCATGTCTGAGGAGGAAAAGCCGTTTCATTAATAATTTTCAATCATCATTTTAAAAATCAGAAGTAATCCCGTTGTTTTCCCAGTCACCGTAACGGGTTGGCTCCGGGCCTTTTCGTCCGCCAATTTCTTTTGGTCGTGTCGCTTTCCTGTCGGTTTTTTCACGGTTATCTGTCTGTGGCTCCGGTTTTTTTCTTTGGCTGTACATGAGACATTCTCTTGCTAATCTGTTTTATTAATACCATATATAGCAGCAATCTTGGACTTAAGGCTAGTGGATAAATATGGCAAATGACCTGACAGGCCGGTGGGCTGCACTCGGTTTTCTGGAAAAAATACTCGATGATCATTTGCCGCTGGATCAGGCCTTTGACCAGACATGCCGCCAGTTTGGCGATAAATTATCACCGCAGGACCGGGGTTTCGTCCGTTATCTCGGCACCACCTGTTTGCGTCATCTGGGTCAACTTGATGCGATGATCAATCATTGCACATCAAAAAAGCTGACTGGCAAACAGAAAAACATCCGTAATATCATGCGGCTTGGTATTACTCAATTGCTCTATATGAATGTTCCGGCCCATGCGGCGGTGAATTCTGCGGTCAGGATGACCGGCAAACAGAATAATGCTCATAGCAGGGGCATGGTCAATGCCATTTTGCGGCGTATAGACCGGGAGCAGGAAAAATTCTCCACGGGATTCCCGCCGGACCTGAACATCCCGAAATGGCTGAAGGAAAGCTGGAAGAGGCGTTTTGGTGCCGGGGAAGTTGATAAAATTGCCAGTGCCTTATTGGCGGAACCGCCGCTGGATTTCAGCCTGAAACCCGAATGTGAWGGCGGGGAATGGGCGCTAAAGCTTGGCGGAACGTTGTTATCAGCCGGGTCCATACGGGTGGAAAAGGCCGGAATGGTGCAGAATCTCCCCGGTTATGCGCAGGGGCTGTGGTGGGTTCAGGATGTGGCTGCCAGCCTGCCGGTAAAGTTGCTGGGGGCGGGTGATGGCGATGCGGTGCTGGAACTTTGCGCCGCCCCCGGCGGCAAGACGGCGCAGTTGGCCGCCAGGGGCTGCCAGGTAACGGCGGTAGACCGTTCGGTGCGGCGGCTGCGGCGGTTACAGGAAAATATGGACCGGCTTGATCTTGCCTGTAATGTGGTGACATCAGATGCTGCAGAGTTCAGGCCGTGTCAGGATTATTCTTTTATTCTGCTGGATGCGCCCTGCTCTTCTACCGGCACATTGCGCCGTCATCCCGATGTGAGTCGTGCCAGGGGGCCAAAGGATATAGTGGCCCTTGGCCATATACAGACCAATCTGCTGGATGCGGCGGTTCGCATGATGCCGGTGGGCGGTATTTTGGTCTATTGCGTCTGCTCATTGCAGGCAGAAGAAGGCCCGGAGCAGATAAAGGCTTTACTGGACCGCACGGGAACGGTAAAACGGAAGGGGATAGATATTGGGGAATTATCAGGATTTGAAAACGCCCGGCTTGACAGTGGTGATGTTCAGACTTTGCCTCATTATATTGCCGGTGGTATGGATGGTTTTTTCATCAGCCGCCTGATAAAAATTTCAGACTAGGGACCATCATGCAAAGAAAAACCAGAATTGCCCCTTCAATCCTTTCCGCAGATTTTGCCCGGCTGGGCGAGGAAATTACTGCCATTGATGCCGCAGGGGCGGATTATATCCATGTGGATGTGATGGATGGCCATTTTGTGCCGGCGATCACCATTGGCCCGGCTGTGGTCAAGGCGATCCGGTCTTTCAGCACAAAAATATTTGATGTGCATCTGATGATTTCCCCGGTGGATTCATATATTGCGGCCTTTGCCGATGCCGGCAGCGACATCATTACCATCCATGCCGAGGCAACGCCGCATTTTCACCGGACAATTCAGTTGATCAGGTCTCTGGGTAAAAAGGCCGGAATATCCCTCAGCCCCGGCACCCCGGTAGAAATGCTGGACAATGTGATGGATATGGTGGACCTGATTTTGGTGATGAGCGTCAATCCGGGGTTTGGCGGTCAGAAATTTATCGTCAGCCAGCTGGAGAAAATCCGTAAGATCAGACAGATGATCGATCATAGTGGCCGGGACATTGATTTGCAGGTTGACGGCGGGATTAATATTGAGACCGCAAAACAGGCGGTGGCGGCCGGGGCTGATGTTCTTGTGGCCGGTACCGCAACTTTCACCGGCGGGCCGTCACAATATGAAACAAATATCCGCAATCTTCGCGGTGGTTGAATATGTCGCAAATCCGCCGTCAGCCCACCCGGTCATTTTTTGCAAGGTTGCAAGAACGGTTGAAGGATAAGGCGCGAAAAGCGGTCTGTGCCAGCCGTTTTTATGAATTTCGCCTGAAAGGTAAACACCCCCTGCGTCTGCGTGATACGCCAAAGGACCCCTGGGCAGGGTCTGTGGCGGCGGGGTCTCATATCCTGTCGGGTGGTTTTTATTGTCAGGGCCGGATATTGAAAAACCCGCGCCGGGAAAATGGCCAATGGCAGGCGGGGGAGATTTGGCAAACAAAAGATCTTAATCCAATATGGCAACAGCATTTGCACGCCTTTTGCTGGCTGCGTGATTTAGCCCGGGTTGTTGACCGTACGGCGGCGCGCACCAAAGCCATAACGCTTACCCGCAACTGGTTACAGAGTTTTGACCGCTGGCATGATCAGGCCTGGGCACCGGATATTACCGGTCAGCGGATTATCAACTGGATGGTCCATGCGGCGCTGATCCTTGACAGCGATGATCTGGTTTATCGCAGCAAACTGTTGAACAGTCTGGCTCGGCAGGCAAGGCATCTTTACCACGCCGGGGATGACCATCTTCGCGGCTTGCCCCGGCTTCAGGCCCTCAGCGGATTGATCATGGCGGGACTTTATCTGCCGGGCGGTGACGATTGGCTTAAAAGAGGAACGGATCTGTTAACGGCGGCACTGGGTCAGGAAATTCTGGCCGATGGTGGCATTGCCAGCCGTAATCCACAGGATTTATACCGGGCTTTACGGATTCTTCTGATGGTTCGGGCATCTTACGGCGCAATGGGTCATGCTGTCCCGAAAAAGCTGGATGATGTGGTGCGCCATATGATCCCCATGCTTAAAAGTCTGCAGCATGGTGATGGCTGTCTGGCTCTTTTCAACGGTTCCAGTGAACAAAACGCATCTGATCTTGCGGCAATATTTGCTTTTGCGGTGGATTGTAAAAACCTGGCTCCGGTGTCCAAAGACGGAAAAAGTGGCTTTAGACGACGTCATCAGGGGAATACCGTGGTTATTATGGACGCCGGTCCGCCGCCGGAGCGGGAGGTCAGTCAGCAAGGTCATGCCGGAACCCTGTCTTTTGAAATGAGTGATGGGGCGCAGCGGATCATTGTCAATTGTGGCGCTGCCAGTTCCCTGACCCCGATGGCAGAGGGGAACCTTTACAAGTTGTCCCGGTCCACAGCTGCCCATTCAACGGTGATTCTCAATGATAAAAATTCCAGTGAAATCCGTAAAGACGGTTTGATTGGCCGTGGTCCGGTGATGGTGAGTTGCGCCCGGACTTCGGAACAGGGCCACAGTCTTCTGACCGCCAGCCATGATGGTTACCTGTCGCGTTTTGGGATCATTCATCACCGGACAATATATATGAATGATCTTGGCGATGATCTGCGCGGTGAGGATATTCTGGAAAGCCTTAATCTTGGTTCCCGGCCACCGGATTTTGATGTGCGGTTTCACATTCATCCCCATATCAGCCTTACCCGGCAGGGGGCAGGGGACCGCGTACTCCTGCGGCTGCCGGGATCTGAATATTGGCAGTTCCAATGTGCGGGAGGGGTGCTTGCTGTGGAGGAAAGCCTCTATCTCGGGGATGGCTTGCGGCTGCAGAATGCCCGGCAAATTGTGGTGTCAGGAACGGCGGGCCACAAGAAAACCGTGATAAAATGGTCACTGCGGCGCATAGAACATAATAACTGACCTTTTCCCTTGCGAAAGGGGGGGTGATCCATTAGGTCGTAGGCAGATCAATTTGCGGGACAGGAGTGACAAAGCATGGCAGCAATCAAACGGGCATTATTATCCGTATCAGACAAAAGCGGCCTGATTGAATTCGGGCGGTTTTTGGTGGAACAAGGCGTTGAAATCCTGTCCACCGGCGGTACGGCAAAGGCGCTGGCTGCTGCGGGAGTTGCGGTGACGGAGGTTTCTGATCATACGGGCTTTCCCGAAATGATGGACGGCAGGGTCAAAACCCTGCACCCCAAGATTCACGGCGGTCTGCTGGCCCTGCGCGATGATGAGGCCCATGTGAAGGCGATGAGGGAACATGATATTTCGGCCATTGATCTGTTGGTGGTAAATCTTTATCCCTTTGAGGAAACGGTGGAAAAGGGGGCTGATTTTGCCACCTGTATTGAAAATATAGATATTGGTGGTCCGGCGATGATTCGCTCCGCCGCCAAAAATCACCACTTTGTGACGGTTGTTGTTGAGGCCGGTGATTATGACGCTGTCATCATGTCCATGACGGAAAATGATGGGGCCACCTCACCGCAATTGCGCCGTCGTCTGGCGGCAACAGCTTTTGCCCGGACCGGGGCCTATGATGCGGCCATTGCCGCCTGGTTTGCCGGGCAGAGGTGTGAAAATTATCCGGCGCGGATCACCATCACCGCTACCCGTCAACAGACATTACGCTACGGCGAAAACCCCCATCAGGATGCGGCTTTTTATGTTAGCCGCAATACCCGTCCCGGTATTGCCACCGCCCGTCAGATTCAGGGCAAGGAACTGAGCTATAATAACCTGAATGATACCGATGCCGCTTTCGAGTTGGTCAGTGAATTTGATCCGGCAGAGGGGGCGACGGTTGCCATCATCAAACATGCCAACCCTTGTGGCGTAGCCCGGGCAGACAGCCTGACCGAAGCCTATAAGCGGGCTTTGATCTGTGATCCCACCAGTGCTTTTGGTGGCATCATTGCCCTGAACGGTACGTTGGACGCCATAACCGCAACAGAAATCGCCAAGGTCTTCACCGAAGTTGTTATCGCTCCCGATGCTGACGAACGGGCTTTGGAAATCCTGTCAGCCAGGAAAAACCTGCGCTTGTTGCTCACCGGGGGTCTCGCGGACCCGCTCGCCGTGGGGCAGACCATCAAGTCGGTTGCCGGTGGTTACCTGTTGCAGGGCCGTGACAATGGCAAGGTGACATTGGACGACCTGAAAGTGGTTACCGAGCGCCGCCCCACGGAACAGGAACTGCAAGACCTGTTGTTTGCCTTCACGGTCTGCAAGCATGTGAAATCCAATGCTATAATTTATGTCAAGGACGGGGCGACAGTGGGCATTGGTGCCGGACAGATGAGCCGTCTTGACAGCGCAAGGGTTGCGGTACGCAAATCGGAAGATGCCAGCATGGCGGCGGGCCTGTCGGAAAATATGACCAAAGGTTCCGTTGTGGCATCCGACGCTTTCTTCCCTTTTGCTGATGGTCTGATCAGTGCGGCGGAAGCCGGGGTTACGGCGGTGATACAGCCCGGCGGCTCCATCCGTGATGATGAAGTGATTGCCGCCGCCGATGAGCGCGGTCTGGCCATGGTCATGACCGCAATGCGCCATTTCAGGCATTAGTTTTAATGGGGGAACTATCRTTCGCTCCTCGCTCACTACTTGAGTTCCCCCGCTCGCTCCCCCTTATTGGTGTTCTATCCGKAAANAACTCAGTAACCGAAGMCCATMWGGKCTKMGGCAAGGCCAAGGGCCGCCCGNAGCTWAWGCGNAGGAGGGGGAGYGCSCRMNGCRCGGGGGAGTTCCCCCATTAACAAAAATCAAGTTATCCCCCGCTAACAACAAACCTTCCTCTTCATCCTCTAATCAATAATAACATTTCTGATCTGGCGGGCGGCGAAGCCGAGCTTGGTGACGTTAATCCGGCCCGTTGTCTGGAAATCATTAATCAGTTTCTGAATGCGGTTGGTGGAGCTTTCCACCTTTTCCAGCCATTTTCTTGCCGCCTCGATACTGTCGCCATCTTGCAGATTGGCCAGTGCGGATCGGGTCAGGTTTTTCTGCTGATCCAGAAGGTCGGCAACCACGCTGTTGATGGCCAGCCGGTCCCAATGATCAGAGGATTCCACCATTTCCGCTTGCGCTCGTAACCAGTCAAAACCAATTTTATCTCCCAACAAAAAGTAGGCTTGCGCAACATCCGTCACCTCAATTTTCATGTCATCGGCGACCATGACAATATCACAGGCAGCTATTTTCAGTTCCAGATTGGAGATATGGCTGGCCAGTTCCTTGCCAACATTCTGTTCGCAATACATGGCAACTTTGAAATCAAGACTGTCATCACTCTTGCCCTGAACGGGGATTGTCTCGCTGAACAGTTTTTGAACCCCGGGCTTAAACTGGTCAATGACCGCCTGTATTGGTCGGCTGGCATCGGTATTATTGAGGAACCAGATGGTCTGGCGATGGGCAAATATCTCCACATCCATTAGCATTAGGATCTGAATGGTTGCGGGCACCTTATAATCCAGGTTTTCTATTTCTTCATAAAGTGCAGTTAATCCAAAGACTTCCGCCGCAATGAGAAAGGCCCGGGCAATTTCCGGAGACAGGGCGCCGGTTTCTTCTTTGATGGACTGAATGCTGCCACGGTTGACAATTTCGTTGCATATTTCCTTGGCGATAATGTCGCGCTTCAATTGATGAGAGCATATTTCCGGCGCATATCTTTCCCGAAGCTGTGCCGGGAAAGCCCGGATAACATATTTGTCCAGATAGGGGTCATCCAGAATATCACTGGCCATCAGTTCGTCGTAAAGCCCCATCTTGGAATAGGCAACCAGAACGGCTATTTCCGGCCGGGTCAGCCCCAGTTCTTCCTCCGTCCGTTCAATAAGCTCGTCATCGGTGGGCAGGAATTCCAGCTCCCGGTCCAGATGGGCGGTTTTTTCAAGATCATTCATAAAACGGATAAAGCTGTCCAGTTCACGGATGCTGCTGGAGCGGGCAAGGCTGATGGCCTGGGTTTGCAGATAATTGTCATTGAGGACAATTTTGCTCACCTCGTCGGTCATTTCCACCAGCAGAGTATCACGCTGTTTCGGGGTCAGCTTGCCGTCCTGAACCAGGGCATTGAGCAGAATTTTGATATTCACCTCATTATCAGAACAATCCACCCCGGCGGAATTATCCACCGCGTCCGTATTGATCAGACCGCCGTTCAGACAATATTCAATGCGACCTTTTTGAGTGCAGGCAAGGTTGCCGCCCTCGGCGACGACGGTGCAGTTGAGTTCGTTGCCGTTAATACGGATGGAATCATTGGCCCGGTCTCCCGCTTGACCGTTGCTTTCGCGGGAGGATTTAACATATGTTCCGATGCCGCCAAACCACAGCAGGTCCGTATGGGATTTCAGGATCGCTTTCATAAGCTCGTTGGGGGTTGCGGTTTCCTGGCCTGGGTCAAAGCCCAGTAACTCTTTCATTTCCGGGCTTAAGCTGATGGCCTTTGATTTTCGACTGAAGACACCACCGCCCCGGGAGATGAGCCGGGCATTATAATCCTGCCAGCTGGAACGGGGCAGGTCGAACAGGCGGTGGCGTTCTTTATAGCTTTTGGCCGGGTCCGGGTCCGGGTCAACGAAAATATCCCGGTGGTCAAAGGCAGCGACCAGCTTCACGGCTTCGGAACAGAGCAGACCATTGCCGAAAACATCGCCGGACATGTCGCCAATGCCGGCTATGGTAATGGAGTCTGTCTGGACATTAATGTCTTTTTCCCGGAAATGACGCTGGACGGATACCCAGGCCCCTTTTGCAGTGATGCCCATTTTTTTATGGTCATATCCGTTGGAGCCGCCCGAGGCAAAGGCATCATCCAGCCAGAAACCATAATCCCGGGCAAGGCCATTGGCAATATCGGAGAAAGCGGCGGTTCCCTTGTCGGCGGCGACCACCAGATAAGGGTCATCACCATCGCGGCGGAGAACGTCCTCTGGCGGCACAACATCATTGTCTTTCAGATTGTCTGTAATATCCAGCAGGCCGGAAATAAATATTTTATAGCAGGCAATACCTTCGGCCAG
>NVTJ01000085.1 GCA_002401545.1 Alphaproteobacteria bacterium | reverse complement strand
GCGCTCGGTAAAATATTGTCCGAGATATTCTGATTGCTGCCGCCCCCTATCGGACAGCCGGTCATAATCATCCGTATTGAATGATGCCTGTCCGTGACGAACCAGATATATTTCAGCCATAGCGACCCTCTTTATTCCGGCGAAGAATAACCTGAATCTTATTATTTTTGAAATTTATTATATATATAGTATATTATTCACTAAACTAATAACTAAAGAGGTCTCCCCATGCGGCTTAATCAGGTTGATTTAAATTTATTCATCGTTTTTGAGACGATTTATGCGGAGCGAAATTTAACGCGCGCGGCCGAAATATTATGTCTCAGCCAGCCTGCGGTCAGTAATGCCCTTGCCCGCCTTCGCCGCATGTTTGATGACCCGCTTTTTATCCGCAGCAAAAGAGCTATGGCACCGACAGCCGTGGCTGAAAATATCATTGGCCGCATACGGGACGCTTTGCTTCTGATGAACAGCAGCCTGAATGAAGGCCGTGTATTTGAGCCGAAAAAATCGGACAAGACTTTTCGGATTAATATGTCTGACCTGATTGCGGCCATGATCCTGCCCGCACTGGAGGAAGCGGTCACGGACAGGGCGCGGGGTATAAATCTGGAAAGCTATCATATCCCCCGGTCAGAATTGATCAGGGAACTGGCCACCGGTGCCATGGACTTTGTGATTGACGCGCCGGTGCTGAATGATCCGCAATTATGTCATGCTCCCCTGTTTAAGGAGCGATATGTCTGTCTGTTGCGCAAAGATCATCCGTTTGCGGGGGACAAGCTCAGGCTGGAAGATTATCTGGGCTTTGACCATATTCATGTGTCCAGTCGGCGCAGTGGTCAGGGGCATGTGGATATTGCCCTGAATAATATGGGCCACAAACGGCATATTCATCTGCGGTTGCAACATTATATGGTGGCGCCGCTGGTGGCCCTGCGGTCTGATATGGCTTTGACGGCACCCTTGGGATTACTCCGGCAGTATGATGCCCGTATTATGGAGCTTCCCTTTGAGCTTCCGCAGATGGAACTTCATCTTTATTGGCATAAAAGCCGCGATGCGGACCAGGCGAGCCTTTGGATGCGGCAGCGGATTATGGACATCACAAATCTTTGATGTGTGTGTGATAAAAATATCAAATACTATGGCCGGAACAAAATCAATTTATGGAGATAGCCATGAAGATATTCGGGCAGGCTTTGATGGTCATTATGATGTTTTCCATTGGTGGCGCGGCGGCTTTCGCCGGTAATGACACGCCGCAAAACTGGAAATACGAATGGCCGAACACAGATTTCAGAAAAACCACCATTGTCTATAAGGATATTATGGAAGGCGGGCCGCCCAAAGATGGTATCCCGGCCATTGATAACCCTATCTTCAAGGCAGTATGGGAAATAAAGGGCATGGGGAAAAAGGAGCCTGTCATCAGCCTCAATATCAAGGGTGATGTGCGGGCCTATCCGGTGCGTATTCTCATGTTTCATGAAATTGTCAATGATACAGTGGGCGGGGTGCCGGTTACGATCACCTATTGCCCGCTCTGCAATGCCGCGCTGGTTTTTGAGCGGACGCTGGACGGGCGTGTGCTGGATTTTGGCACGACGGGCAAGCTGCGCCTGTCTGATATGGTCATGTATGACCGCCAAAGTGAAAGCTGGTGGCAGCAGTTTACCGGCGAGGCTATTGTGGGTAAATATACCGGAAAGACCCTGACGGCGATACCGTCCCGGGTTGAATCTTTCACTTTGTTCAAGGAAAGGCACCCCAGAGGCCGGGTGTTGGTGCCCAACAACAAAAGTATGCGCCGGTACGGTAAAAACCCCTATGTGAAGTATGATTCGGAACGTTGGCCATTTTTATTCAAAGGGGATTACAAGGGACCCGTTCGCCCGCTTTCCCGGGTTGTGGCGGTGGGTGCGGATGCCTGGCCCCTGTCCCTGTTAAAAAAGAAAAAAACCATCACTCATGAAGGTCTGCAATTAACCTGGCAGCGCGGGCAGAATTCTGCCCTCGACACGCGCTATATCAAGAAAGGGAAGGATATTGGCAATGTTGTCGTGACACGGGATGGTGAAGATGTGGTTTATCACATTCCATTTGCTTTTGCCTTTATGGCTTTTAATCCTGCAGGAACGATCTATACTGACTGAATGATATTGGAAAATGAGGTAGCAATACGGTTGTATTTTTTCTTCGGTGTGTTGTGCATCGTGGCAATATGGGAAGCCCTCAGGTCAAAACGTGTGCGGCATATAAGCCGGAAAATACGCTGGACACGTAACCTGTCCCTTGTTTTCCTGAATAGCCTTGTTGTCAGGCTGATTGTACCCTTCACTGCCGTCGGAGTGGCGATATATGCGGATCAGCATCAAATCGGGTTGCTGAATTATCTGTCGCTGCCCACTCCACTCGCGGTGATTACCGCCGTTTTGCTGCTGGATCTGGTCATTTACGGACAGCATGTGGTTTTTCATTATGTGCCGTGGCTCTGGCGTTTGCATAAGGTCCATCATATTGATCAGGAAATTGATGTGACAACCGGCCTGCGGTTTCATCCGGTTGAAATATTGCTTTCCAGCCTGATTAAAGCGGCGGCGGTATTATTGCTCGGGGTTCCCGCCGTGGCGGTGGTGATATTTGAAATTCTCCTGAATGCGACGGCCATGTTTAATCACGGCAATATCAGCCTGCCCATATCCTTTGATAAAATCCTGCGCCTGTTCATTGTTACACCTGATATGCACAGGGTTCATCATTCGGTGATCCCCCATGAGACCAACAGTAATTTTGGCTTTAACATGCCGTGGTGGGACAGGCTTTTCGGAACCTATCAGCCTCAGCCGGCGCAGGGACACACGAAAATGGATATTGGCTTGAAAGATTACAGGAATGCTGACAAAACAGGGTTATGGACTTTGCTAACCCTGCCATTTTCAGACAAAAATAATGCAAGCCGTTCTGATTGATTCAGGAAATTTTATGACCTATTTTTTCAAGAATTTCCATGACGCTTTGCGATGCGGTTTCGGCTTCTTTTACCGCTTCAATCGCTTCATCCATCTTGCCGTTTGAATATAGCCTGGCGGCTTCTATTCCTTTTGCATGAACATCACGGTGCGGTTTTTCCAGGGCTTTCCATTCGGCCAACGACGTGAAACGGGTATCTTTCTGGCTATCATACCATTTCCCCAGACGACAACTGTGATGATCCGCAAGTTCATCAGGGTTCAGGGCCGTTCGGCCCGCCAGCATCTGGGACAATTTACGCATCCAGATCATATGGTCTGCCCTTGCCACCTGAATGATGGCGGTTTTGCCGCCGCGGGAAACCATGTCATTCATACTTTCCATGATCGGTGCCTCTGTGCCCTCCAGTACTTCAATCACTTCATTTATTTTCGTCACATTAGTGGCACACATGCGGGCTATTATTGTGACACCCTGTGATACTTCCTGGGAGGCTTCTGCCTGCTGGCTCAGAATTCCGTTAATTTCCTGCATCCGGCTGTTGACAGTATTAACCTGATCCGAAATGCTGGCTATTTCCTGTGTTGAGCTGTCAATAACCTCTTTCCCCTTGGTTACTTTCTCGCTTCCTTCATGCATGACGGTGATAATGCCCCCCATTTCGTTGCGCAGATTATTAATGCGGGTACGAATATTTTCGGTGGCTGTTGCGGTCTGGGCAGCCAGGCCTTTAACTTCATTGGCAACGACGGCAAAGCCTTTCCCGGCTTCTCCGGCGCGGGCCGCTTCAATGGTGGCATTCAGGGCAAGAAGATTGGTCTGTTTGGCAATATCATCAATATCCTTGACAATTTTTCCGATTTCTTCGGAGGCTTCAGATAAATTATCCACCTTTTGGGCCGATTGCTGAACAGAATCTGCTATTTCATCCATGGTGGTTTGTGCCATTCTGGCCGAATCAAGACCAATGGCGGCACTTTCGGCGACGCGGATGACTTCGTCCGTCGCGCCACGGGCGCTTTCGGAAATGCTGCCAACAGATGCGGCAAGCTCCTCAACAGCAGCGGCTATGGATTGGGTTTGACTGTCGGTTTCTCTGATTTCCCGGATCATTTCAGTTACGCCGGTGACGCTTTTACAGGCGGTGATTGACATATCAACGGTACGCCGCAGATTTTTGTCAACACGTTCAATATTCTGATCGGATATCTGTTTTATCAGGGTCGTATTGACGCATGAACCCTCGGCAATCTTCTGGTATTCTCCCTGTTGCAGATAGTGCAGGTTCATTTCAATATTTTTGAGTTGTTCTTCATGAGTCATACTAATGCGTCCGTCATTTCTTTGTTTACATACAAACTTTTGAGCATGATGAAAATATAGACGGGAAGATGTTAATATTTTGATAAATATTATGTGTTGAGCATGAGGTTATTTAAATTTTTGACCCTGTTCGTCCAATGCTTAATATTGCCCGGGCGTTGGTGAGGATGGCCAGATTCCAGACAACCAGTCCGAAAATAAGAAATGCTGGAATATATTTACCCAGTCCAAGTAATCCATAGATGGCAAACAGGAAGGCAAAGGCGTCTCTTTTTATAAAGTAATTGCAGAAATTAAAGATTTTCAACATTTGGGGCCTGTTCGTGTAGCGCTGCCGAATGGTATTGGCAAGAATATCAAACCGACCGCCGCCAGGACCAAAATACAGGAGGGCAGTCATTAACAAAACCCCCATGACGGCCAGTGCCACTATGTAAAAACCATATATTAAATAATTATCGCCGTAGGTATGCCACAGGGTATAGCTCATGGCTCCCATGAATAAAATATTGGTGATCATATCAATGGTTGTATCAAGTTTTGCCCCTGAAAAACTGGTTTGATATTTGGCCCGGGCAATTTCACCATCAATGCCATCCACAACGGAGGCCACATGGAATAAAAGACATCCCCACAGAATACCGGCCTCTCCACCTGTAAGGAGCACATATGTCATGACCAGCGCAAGGATTGCCGTGAGCGCAGTGAAATAGACAGGGGGGATGGGGTATTCGGCAAAGAACCGGCTGAAAAAAGTCGATATGGGCCGGTTCAGGGTTTTAGAAATATAGCCGTCAGATTCCTTGCTTAACCATTTAAACAGCCTTGAACGGGCTTCCGGCAGATTATCGCTCTGTATGGGAAAGATTTTAAACGGGTCAGCCTCAAATATTTCATCTGCTGTGCCTGACGGTTTGTCTTGTTGACTAAAGGCGGTTTTTGAGAATATGTCTTTACCATCTGACGGATTTTTCATGGTTTTGGCATCAGAGGCGATAAATTCTTCCAGCAATGCTGTGTGGAGTAAAAAACCGTCTTCTACATAGATTGTGGCCTCCCTATCGCTAACGGTCACATCTGTGGTCTTGCTCACATGCTCAATGGTTGAGGATTTTTCGTTGGCATATTCAATATAGGATTTTCCCTCGCCATCAGTTTTGCCGCCGATGACGATGATCCTTTTTATATCGCAGGAAACACAGTTTTTGATCAGGCGGTCCCGGATGCTGATGGCGGATACCATATAATTTCCCCGCGCATTTGCCTTTATGACAGCAGTCGCAGGCTTGAATGCGTTAGCATTTCTTACAGCATCCTTCATATTATGACTTCTTTAACCTTAATTTTTTCAAGAGAATAAACTTTTTTTCTTTTTGTGCAATAATAAAAAAGGAAAGAAAATAAACCAGGATTCCGCCGATGATGCCAAAAACAAGACCTGATACTGACTGTAATTCCGTGAAGGAAGACAGGAGCGATAAATAACCCAGAAGGATGCCCGACATGGCAACGGGTTGTAAAATTATCGGCTGAAAGGGGAAGATATTGAAAAAATATTTGATCAGGACAAGCCGGATACATTCGGTAACAGAATAGGAAACAAGCAGGCTGGCCGCAGCGCCCACGATGCCAAATTCCCGTATCATAAAATAACAAAGACCGGTGTGAAACACTAAAATCACAAGGGATAACATGGGATTTATGGTTGGTTTTTTATAGAGGAAGATAAGCTCACTCAGCCCAAAACTCCCCTGTATAATGATGGCACCGACCAGAAGCAGAAGGGTAAGGCCGGCATTTTCCCCCGCCGCATCGAACAGACCGAGCAGACCATTGCCATAGAAAAGCAGCAGGGTGAATATCATGGCCTGGATTAAAAATATCCAATAGCTGACCTGTGACAGTTCTTTGCTGACATTCTGCAGGCTGGCTTGTTTCAGGCTATGGGAAATAACAGGCTCCAGTATGGGGTCAAAGCTCTGGCGTATTTTTTTGACAATCGTTACAATCTGGAGGGCTATGCCATAAATGCCCAAGGCCCCCGGTGAAACAAGGGCGGCCAGAAAATAAATATCAATACGAAGGGTCAGGACGCCGATGAGGTCATAGGCTGCCGTTGGGGCGGAAAAGACGGTCATCGCCTTCATCCGGTTCCAGGAAATGCCGCGCCAGACCCGGATATTCTTTTCATATACCCTGCCAAAGGCATAGAGCGCATAGATGAATATGCTGACATTCATCAGCCAATAGGCAATGAAAAGCCCGCTATCCACGTGATCAAGGAAAAATAATCCGGCTGAAAATATTAACAGTGTATAAGGCTCAATAAGGCTCTTTGCCGTCACCTCATAGCGCATTTTCCGCGCGGCTCTTGTGGCGGTTAACAGTATTTCTACAAGGGCATGAAGGAGCGCTGCCGGCAATAGAATAAAAACGCCTTTGGCCATATCACCGGGGAAAAACTGAAAAAGAAAATCTTTCCACAAATAAACCGGAATGATGACGGCCGCGCCAATACCCAGACAGACAACCATTGCGGTCAGGACCGTATTATAAACCGCCGTCCTGTCACCCCGGTGCAGGTCATCATTAAAAAAATGAAACAGCGACCTTTTAAAACCGAACAGGATAACTGCGCCTAAGGTTTCAACGCTGGTTACGGCAAACAGATACTGGCCGAATATTTCCTTGCCATAGAGCAGGGCAACAACAAAAAGAAACGGCAGTCGTGCGCCGAGCCTGACGATAAAGCCAAACAGGTTGGCCGCTGCCCCCTTTAACAGGTCCTTTTGATTATTCTCAGTCAGTTTCACTTCACTTCAGCCATAATTAGTGTTGTCTGATAACATTTATCATTTGTACGGGACTTCACATATAATCCTTGATATAGTTTTTTCCAGTGCAACAAACAATTCACAATAAGTTCACAATCGGGATAATAAAATGAAATCTTCCCTGATAACAACAACGGAACAGGGCATGGGGTCCGAAGTCCCGCAGACAGAATCGGAACGACTGCCGACGCATATTGAAAAAGTCTTTATGCGTGATGTGAGGGCCAGCCCTGAATTCCAGATCTCTCTTGAGGATGACGCAAAAAATATTTTAACCGGTGCTCCTTTCAGTGATGGGGATGACGGGGCCTTGCCGTTATCTATTCTTGAAGACAGGGTCAATGAATGGATAGCCTCTCAAAAATAGGAGCTTTCTTATGACCCCGAGGGGGCGAAATGCTTTATTGACAGTGGAAGAAATGGCGCGGGCGGATCAACTTGCGATCCGCTCCGGTATTTTGGGCGCAGACCTTATGGAAGCGGCTGGTCTTGCGGTGACACGGCATATCATGCATCGCTATGATCAGGGGAAGACGCTGGTGTTATGCGGTCCGGGCAATAATGGCGGTGATGGTTTTGTCATTGCCCGCCATCTGAAAGAGGCCGGATGGGATGTGGAGCTTGCCCTTTTGGGGGCGAGAGAGAATCTGTCCGGTGATGCGGCAATCATGGCCGCCAAATGGCAGGGTGCAATCCTGCCTTTAAAGGCCAGGGATATAAAGGTTGGAGATCACGGGCTTGTGGTTGATGCCATTTTTGGGGCCGGCCTTTGCCGTCCCATTGAAGGACCGCTTGTGGGGCTGATTGATGAAATCAACAGCCTTGACGGCAGGGTGGTGGCGGTGGATGTGCCGTCCGGCGTGGATGGTAACAGCGGTCAGATACGCGGCGCGGCCTTTCGCGCGGATTCCACGGTGACATTTTTCAGAAAAAAACCGGGGCATCTGCTTTATCCGGGCAAAGAATATTGCGGCGATCTGGTGGTTGTGGATATTGGTATTGCGGAAAGAATTTTAAAGGATATAGACCCCAAAATCCACCGCAATGATCCGGAAATCTGGCTTGACCGGTTTCCTGTGGCCATAGCAGATGGCCATAAATATAGCAGAGGATATGCGGCAGTGATCAGTGGTGGCGCGGCGAGTGGCGGCGCGGCCCGTCTTGCGGCCGGGGCGGCGCTGAGGATTGGTGCCGGACTGGTCAGTATCACCTGCCCGCATGAGGCGGTACCAGCCCATGCGGCCCAATTGACAGCGGTGATGATCAAGCCTTTTGCCGGGGACGGCGACATTGATGGTCTTCTGGCCGACGGGCGGTTGAACTATTGGTGCGTCGGGCCGGGGTGCGGCGTGACCGGGCAGACAAAATCCCATGTACTGAAAATCCTTGCGGCAGATCGCCACTGTGTGATTGACGCGGATGGATTAACGGTGTTTTCCCAAAAACCGGATGTGCTTTTCAAGGCCATAAAAAAATCGGACCATATGCCGGTATTGACCCCGCATGGCGGTGAATTTTCCCGTCTGTTCCCGGACCTTATGGGCTATGACAAGCTGGCATCGGCACGACAGGCCGCCGTCAGAGCAGGGGCGGTCATCATCTATAAAGGCCCCGATACGGTTATTACCAGCCCGGATGGCCGGGTAGTCATTAACGATACGGCGCCGCCGACGCTGGCAACGGCGGGTTCGGGTGACGTGCTGGCCGGGGTTTGTCTGGGTCTTATGGCGCAGGGCATGCCGGCCTTTGAGGCAGCCTGCGCGGCGGTATGGATACATGGCGCGGCAGCCACGGCCTTTGGCTATGGTCTGATTTCAGAGGATATTGAGGGTCAAATCCCCGAAGTATTGCGATATATTTCGGAAAGGCATTTTTTCTGTGGAAATTTGTAATTAAATGGCTATAAAGACCAACATATATGAAGATTCGACCATATGAACGAAAAAAACAGCGGGTGTGGCGAAATTGGTAGACGCGCTAGATTTAGGTTCTAGTGTCTTATGACGTGGGGGTTCAAGTCCCTTCACCCGCACCATATTACACATTATGGTGAATTGTGCCTTAACAATAAACGGGCCTGTTGGCCTCCAGAGAAAACAGAGAAAAAGCAGAGTAATCATGCAGGTAACCGAAACAATTTCAGAAGGCTTGAAACGCGGATATAAAGTTGTTATTTCCGCAGGTGACATTGACGCAAAAATTGATGTGGAAGTGAAAAAAATTCAGGGTCAGATTAAAATGCCTGGCTTTAGGCCCGGCAAAGCGCCCCTGTCGTTACTGAAAAAACTCCATGGTAAAAATCTTCTGGGTCAGGTGCTGGATGAGGTCATAAAAACCACGTCACAGGAAGCTCTGGATGAAAACAAGCTCCGTCCGGCCATGCAGCCAAAGATCGAGGTCACTTCTTTTGATGAAGGCTCGGATCTGGAATATTCCATTGAAGTAGAGATCACGCCGGAATTTGATATTCCCGATCTGAGCAAACTCAAGTTGGAGCGTCTGGTGGTTGAGGCCGATGAAGATCAGGTTATGGAAGCGGTGAATAATATCGCGTCACAGCAGAAAAATTTTAAGAAGGCAGCCAAAAGCCATAAGGCCCGGAATGGGGATGCGGTCCTGATGGATTTTCTCGGCAAAGTGGATGGGGAGGCTTTCGATGGTGGTGCCGCAGAAGGCCATCAACTGGAATTGGGGTCCAATAGCTTTATTCCCGGTTTTGAGTCCCAGTTGGTTGGTATTAAGGCCGGTGATGAAAAGAATGTCACCGTTACATTTCCCACAGATTATCAGGCCGAAAATCTTGCCGGTAAAGACGCGATCTTTGCCGTGAAGGTTCACGAAGTGCAAAAACCTGCCGATGTGGAAATTAATGACGATATGGCCAAAAAATTCGGTCTGGAAAATCTTGATGCCCTGAAAGATCTGGTGAAAAAGCAGGTTGAGCAGGAAAATCAGGGTCTTGCCCGCACCAAATTGAAACGCGGTCTTCTTGACCTGTTGGCGGAGAAAGTGTCCTTTGATGTGCCGGAATCTATGGTTGAGATGGAATTCAGCCAGATATGGCAACAGTTGAAAATGGACCTTCACCGCGAAGCGCTGGAAGGAAACCCGCAGGCAAAACCGGAAGACATCGCGGAACCCGGTGATGATGTGAAAGCAGAATATCAGAATATTGCCGTGCGCCGGGTACGTCTTGGTCTGCTGTTGTCTGAAATAGGTCAGAAGAACGAGGTTACGGTCTCTCAGGAAGAAGTTACCCGCCAGATTTCCATGGAAGCCCGCCGCTATCCGGGTGAGGAAAAGAAGGTTTTTGAGTTTTACCAGCAAAATCTGCAGGCCATGGCACAGATGCGCGCGCCGTTGTTTGAAGAAAAAGTGGTGGACTTCATTCTGGAACTGGCCGAGGTTAACGATAAACCGGTTTCCCGTGATGAACTGATTGCGGCTATCGAAGCCGAAGAAGCAGAAGATACGGCTCAAAAACCAGCGAAGAAGCCAACGAAGAAAAAAGCCACTACAAAATCTCCGGCAAAAAAAGACCCGGCGAAAAAAACGGCTGTTAAAAAAGCCCCGGCAAAGAAGGCCGCCACCAAAAAGACCAAGGCCGGAAAATAAACCGGCAGGCTGGAAAAATTAAGAATTTGGTGACGGGCGTTTGGTAGGGTGGCCCGGATCACTTAAAAGCAGGAAGGCTGATATGAACGACTTGACGGATACATATATGAATACACTGGTGCCCATGGTTGTGGAGCAGACCAGTCGCGGGGAGCGGTCATATGATATTTTTTCCCGGCTGCTAAAGGAAAGAATTATCTTTCTTACCGGTCAGGTGAATGACCAGGTCGCCGGCCTGATAACAGCCCAGTTGCTGTTTCTGGAAGCTGAAAACCCTAAAAAAGATATTTCCTTTTATATCAATTCACCGGGCGGCATTGTGACCGCTGGCATGGGAATATATGATACCATGCAGTATGTGCGCCCGAAAATTACCACCATCTGCATCGGTCAGGCCTGTTCCATGGGGTCATTGCTGCTTGCGGCGGGGGAGCCGGGACAGCGGTTCTCGCTGCCGAATTCCCGCATCATGGTGCATCAGCCATCCGGCG
>NVTJ01000084.1 GCA_002401545.1 Alphaproteobacteria bacterium | reverse complement strand
AAGGCATAAAGGGACTGACCGGCACCATTAATCAAATCGGGCAGGGTCTTGGCTTTGGCAAAGTGAGCGGGGCTACCGGCAATATCCTGCCGGGCCAACTGTTCGGCACGACCCTGACTGGTGCCATCGGCCAGACCCTGCCCGCCATCGCCGGGGCCTCAATCCTCGCCGACCTGTTGGGTATTGATTTCTCATTAGGAGCCACCGGCACTCTTATTGGCGGTGGTCTCGGCTTCCTGGTGGGCGGACCCATCGGGGCGGCCATCGGCGGACTGATCGGCAGCATTTTCAACAAGACGCCCGAGGCCAAACTGGCGATTTCCGCTAATTCTACGGGCGATTTCAGCACGGGTTCGGTCAAACGGCGCGGCAAGGGCGACAGCGCCGGGGCAAGAAGTCTGGGCGAGGCGACCATAAATTTCTTTGATGTGATTTCAGACATCACCGGCGGCACATTCAGCGGTAATCTGGGCAATATCGGGGTGCGGAAAGACAGGTTCCTGTTTCAGACGCAGGGCGGACGGCGCCAGGATTTCGATACTGCCGAACAGGCCATCGCCGCCATGCTGAGATCGGCCCTGAATTCGGGCAAGATCGACCTGTCTGACACCTTTGAAACCATCCTCAGAAAAAGCGTAGATAAAGGCTCGGAACAGATCATCCGGGATCTGGAATTTGGTAAGGTTTTTGACGAGTTGATCAAGGTGGATGACCTGACACGCGCCGAACGGGCGCTGAGCGACCTGGCTGACAGCTTCCGTGAGGTGGGTGTGCGGGCCAAGGAACTGGGGCTTGATGCCTCAAAAGTCGCTGACGCCTTCGTCAGGGAGATTTCCCGGCTTCGAGACGAATTTAACAAGCGTATCGATCTGGATATTATCGGCTTCACCAATCCGCTTGATCAGCAGCTGCAAATACTTTTTGACGCTCAGGTCAGGCGGCTGGAAGAAGCCCAAGCCCTCGGGGCTGATCTGCTGGACGTGGAGCGGCTTAACCTTCTGGAGCGGGAGCGACTGATTGAACAATTTGCCCGCACTGCCAACCGGGCGCTGATCGGTCTGAATGCGGATGTGGAGGACTTTATCAACAGCATCACCATCGGCAGCGATTCCCAGCTGTCTGACGGGGACCGTCTGCGTGCCGCCGAGGTGAGGTTTAATGAATTGCTTACAGCGGCCCGGGGCGGTGATGAAGGGGCCATCGCCGATATCACCGGGGCGGCGGGTGATCTTCGCGATTTGTCTTTGAGCGTTTTTGCCACGTCCGAGACCTTTTTTGAGCGCGAACGGTTTATCACCGACAGCCTGACCAATCTGGAGGCCTTGCTAGAGGCTCAAAGAACGGAAATTGACAGCAATATTCCCGCCGCCACAATCGAAAATGTCTTTCCCGATTTGGCAGGCGGGCTGGATCAGGTCAACGATACGCTGATCGACGGCAATAATATCGCCGAGGAATTACTCACTGAAATCCGCGATCTGCTGGCCCCGCCAGCACCGACATTCCCCGGCTTCGGGCAATTTATTCCGGGTTTTGGTTTTGGCGGCGGCTTTGGCGGGTTTGGGAGATTTGGGGGCGGCTTTTTCTGATGATCATCCTCGCTGAAATATCCCCCTATGACCCCGTCCTTGGCGCGGAGCGCATCATACGTATGTCATCGGGGACGGGAACGCCGATCTTCAACGGGGCGCATTGGCCCGCCCGTCTCGGTCATACGCTGGTCCTGGGCATGGCCATATTTGAGAATGATTTTGAAACCGCAGGTTCCAGCCGGACGGCGGGCGGGCTGCAGATTATCAATGGTGACGGCGGATTTGATGATCTGACAGGCTACAGTTGGGATCAGCGCGATATTAAAATCTGGACCGGGGACAGCGATGATTTTAATGACTTTATCCTGCGTTTCGACGGTTTTGTCAGCGGTGTGACATACAACGAAAAAACGCTTGATCTCACCCTCGGCGACAAAAGCAATATCTTTGATGCGCTGGTGGATTTTCCCACCTATCTCGGCACCGGGGGTACTGAGGGTCCGGTGGAGATGACGGGCATCGTCAAACCCTTTTGTTTCGGGCCGGTCTTTAACATGGAACCCACATTGGCCGACGCGACCAACCAGATTTATCAGGTGCATAACCGGGCCATTCAGGCCATAGGCGGTGTTTTTGACCAGGCGGTGGCGCTGACCCCTGACGGCGACACGGCGGACCTTGGCGCATGGGCGGCGGTGCCGGGGAAATACAAAACCGACCTGTCCAAAGGGCTGTTCAGATTGGGGGCAAAGCCCGCCGGTCTGGTGACGGCGGATATCCAGGGCGATAATGTGGGCGGCTATGTCAGTTCTGCAGGCGATATCTTGCAGCGCCTGCTTGATTTCATCCCGGATAGTGCAGCCGTCACCGTGGATGCGGCGGCGTTCACGGCATTAAATCTGGCCAATGGCTCCGCGGTCAGTATTCATGCCCGCGCGGCATTGAATGCCCGAGACCTGTTCAATGTGTGCCTGCGCTCCATCGGCGGTTTCTGGCTGGTAGACTGGCTCGGCAATCTGACTGTGGGTATTCATGATATAAAAACCCCGGCAGGCAGCCTGACGGACCGTCATATCAGCAGCATGACCCGCCTTGAGAGCCCGGCACCCATATGGCGGCTGAAAACCACCTACCGGCCCACCTACCGGGTGCAGTCGGGCAGCGAGATTGCGGCTGCAGACCTCGGCGGCGGTATCCGGTCCGGTGCCGGGGCACCTGCGTCGAACCTCGGGATCATTGACGATCTGTATATCGATTCAGATGACGGCAAGCTTTATAAAAAAACCGCCATTAGCACATGGACCTTCCAATATGACACCACAGGACCCACTGGTACCGATGGCGATACATGGCTTGACGGTGCCGGTGCGCCTGCGGGCAGCCTTGGTTCGGTCGGCGATTATTATCTCAACAGCGCCAATGGCAATTATTATAAAAAGACCGGGGCAAACATATGGACCCTGCAGGGCAATATCGCCGGGCCGCAGGGCGATGACGGCGCAACGGGCAGCGATGGTCTTGACGGTTCGCCCGGTACCGACGGCGCAGCGGGTCCGCAGGGTGTTCCGGGGCCACCCGGAGCCGACGGCACACCGCGTTACATTTGGGTGGCCTATGCCGATAGCGCAGACGGGGTGACTAATTTCACTAATGGAGCGCCCGGCACGCGCAAGTATCTGGGGCTGGCTCCTAATAAAACATCATCTACTGAGAGCAGCAATCCTGCGGACTATAACTGGTCAAAGATTGAGGGCGACACCGGCCCCCAAGGCAACACAGGTGCCACCGGTTCTACTGGTAATACCGGGGTGCAGGGAGTTCAGGGACCGCAGGGACCGGTCGGTCCAAATGGCGAGGTGGTCAGCTATCGGCAAACAACACCACCGTCAAGCCCTGCGGACGGTGAGATATGGTTTGAGACGGACACCAACATTTTATGGCTCCGGAAATCATCTGCATGGCAGATAATCGGCACTTATAACGATGGTGTTCTGGCTGATCTTGATTTTGTCAACACGGCACAAATTGTCGATAATGCAGTAACGAGCGGGGGGGCCGCGAGCGTTACAGGGCCTGTTGTTGGAACACATGGCGCAACTCTGGTTTCTAAAGTACTGGCTACTAATGGCGGTGATATTTTTATTACAGTGTCTGCTTCGCATGCCCTGCCATTTGTCAACGCATTGTTTAAATTTACCCTGGAGCGTGATGGCGCCGAAATTGCGGTGCTTGACAATATATTTTCCGGTGCCACGCGACAAACAATTGCTCTTGCCAGTGTTGATATTGGAGCCAGCGCCGCAAATCACACATTTGCTGTCAAGGTTTACCATCCTACGGGGAGTTCGGCTCTGTTCTATGATGTGACTTTATTTGTCCTGGAGTTTAAGAAATGATTGGCACACTTTATAATAAAATCTCCGGGGAGGTTATATCCCAACATTCTGTACAGTCTGTTCAGTCGATGGAACTTCAGCTCACTGAGGACTATCACGCTTACCTGTGGGGCGTTGTGGGACCGGATGAGTATGTTAATCACAATAACGGCGATCCTGTCGTTGCAGCCAAAGCTGCTGTTTTACTAATACCAGAGAAAAAAGCCCGAATTAATGAGCAGATAAACCACAGGTATTTGGTTAAGTGGCGCAGCGGATTTAACCACAATGGGCACACGTATCAATCTGACGAGACGAGCATGAATATGATTGTCGCCGCTGCTGCACAGGCAGAACGGCGGGTTCCCCAACCTGATGAGGGCTGGATGACCTCAAATAACGTGTGGGTGCCAATGGACGCTGTGGGCTTCAGTGATCTTGCGACCTCGCTGCATACGCACACCAAGAGATTATTCGCTATCAAGACGGCGAAAAAAGCGGCGCTGGCCGCCCTAACCGATTTGCAGGAAATCCTCGACTTTGATGTTGATGGTGGATGGTAAATTCAACTTAAAGGAAACTAAAATGAAATACTTGATAATTTTCATCTTCAGCCTAATTCTGATTTCTTGTTCGTCTACGCCAGACCTACCACAATCCGCGCCGCCCCCTCCCAGCAATTGCAAACTGCCAACAGCAACCAATAGTCCGGTAACTTGGTCTTTTGAGTGTCAAAGACTCATCAGAAATAAACTAAAAGTTGATGTTGTTTCCTTTTGCAAACGAGTCGACGTGAYCTGCGAATAGGGTCAATTAGATGCACCCGACCCATATTTGAATGATTGGAAGAAAATCTGATGCCAGCCGATCCCGCACGAATATCACAAATCACCCAAGCCGCCCGTACCTCGAAATCAGAGGACGGAACGGTCAAGGTCCTGTCCCTTGGTGCCCGCGACCGGGAGATCACATCTGCCCTCTATGAACAGCTGGATGCGGAGGCTGAAAATTTGCGTCAGTTCAATCTGATGAAGGTCGCACGCGACATTTATCAGGTCCAGTTGAGTGGTCAAAACGGGGTTTACCGGGTCGGCCAGACCAGGACTATAAAATATCCCCGGTTCGGCCTCACGGCGGGGCGGGATTTCATGATCAAGGGGGTCTCCGAACAGTTCGGGACAGGCTTGACAATTTTAACGCTGTGGGGCTGAAGGCATAATTCATGGAAAACATCTTTATCGCAATCGCCTATGATTTCACCGTGACGGCTGCGCCTGCCGAAACGGCGGATATGCCAGCCTCTTACCTTAACAAGATACAGCCCGGCGATCTGTTCCAATCCAGTACGGTGGACAGCACATTGGAGGTGGATTTAGGTGTCGCCAAGGCAGTCAACATCATCGGTGGTTTGTTCACCAATCTTCCGGCAGATGCCATATGGGAGATCAAGGCGGCAGCGACACAGGGCGGCCTTGCCACAGGCACGGTGATATTGGCCAGCACAGGGTTTAGGATGGACGGTTTTATACGGTCTGATGGCCGCTCACACGGTCTTGCATTCCTGTCTCTGTCTCAGACATTTCGCTGGTGGAAGATCACCATCACCGGCGGCACGGTACCTGGCGGAAAATTACAAATGGGTCGGCTGTTTATGGGGCTTGCCTTCACCCCCACATTCAACAAATCCTACGGCGGCGGATACCGTCATATCACCACCACCACATATCACCGGGCACGGTCCGGTGCCGTGATCCCCAATGCGGGCGAAGGGGGCCGGGAATATCAGGTGAAGCTGGGCTATCTGACCGAGAGTGAGGCGTGGGAGAAGTTTTACGATATTCAGGGCGCAGGGCCGGATAAAACCCCGGTGCTGGTCAGCCCGGACAGAGAGGGGCCATATGCCCAGAGAGAGCTGATGTATGGCTTTCTGAACATCCGGGAGCCGGTGCTTAAGGCGGCCTTAAATACCTTTGCAATGGCCCTTAAAGTGACGGAAACGATATGACACTCCGCTGTGATCTCGCCCTGACCCCCGAACAGATTGATGCCTGTTATCATCTGCGCCACCGGGCCTATGCCGAAGAGCGGCCATGGGAGGCCATGGACATGGCAGAACTGGAAAAGGACGGGTTCGACCGCCGGGCGGCCCATGTGATCGTTATGTGGCACGACAGGCCCGTGGCGACGGCAAGGCTTTGTCTGGGGCCATACCTTCCCTTGCAGAAATACTTAAAAGATTATGAGCCGCCAGCGGGGGCTATGGAGATCGGGCGGCTGTGTATTCCCAGTCCCAGGACAGAGAAGATATTCCAGCGGGTGCCTGTGATGAAATGTCTAACCGAAGGGCTTGATATATTACGCGACCATTATGGGGCAAGAACTATCTTGACGCTTATGCGCCCGGCACTGACGCGGGTGCTTTCCCGTGCCGGGTTTCATTTCACAAAACTTGGGCCATCTGTTGACTGTAAAGGTCGGCGGTGGCTCATGGAATACAACTTAAATAACTTAAATAACTTAAATAAAGAGGAATAAATATGGCGATTTTACTGTTGAAATTTCTGGCGAGTGCCGTCCTGGCGATAGTCGGCCTTCTCTGGGTGTGGATGTCTTTCGTTGGCACCCTCATGAGCCATGAAACGACCAAGTTCAAGCTTGCTGACTGGGGGGTTATTGTTGTGCCGCCTGCGCTATTGGCTTTGATGGTATGGGCCATGTGGTCCTGATATTCTCCCTGCTTTAAGGAGCAGGGGGTCAGGCTGTCTCACCAGTCTGAACCGTGCCAGAGCAATGGCACACGCGATAACGCGCCCCCTACTTATCGTCCTAAAACGATGGGGCTTTAATAAATGAGTTTATGCATGGAGTCCATATTTAAAGAAGTTCATCCCGTGAAGCCTGTCGCCCCGTATCAGGGCGGCAAGATACGTCTGGCCAAGCGGATCATCCAGATGATCAACCAGATTGATCATACCACCTATGCCGAGGTCTTTGTCGGCATGGGTGGCATATTCTTTCGCCGCACCCAAGCCCCCAAGGCCGAGGTGATCAATGACTATTCCCGTGACGTGGCCAACCTGTTCCGCATCCTGAACAACCACTATGCTCCCTTTATTGATATGTTCCGGTACCAGCTGACCGGGCGGAATGAATTCGCCCGGCTGCTGGCCCAGAATGCCGATAGCCTGACCGACCTGCAGAGGGCTGCGAGATTTCTTTATCTGCAACGTACGACCTTTGGGGGTAAGGCCTCAAAGCAGACCTATGGCGTCTCATCAGATCGTCCGGCCCGGTTTAATCTGACAAAGCTGGAACCCATGCTTCAGGACGTCCATGAGCGGCTTTCCGGCGTGGTCATTGAGTGTCTGGATTGGAAGATTTTCATTGACAAATATGACAAGCACGGCACCCTGTTTTACCTCGACCCGCCGTATTTTAACTGTGAAGATGATTATGGCACCGGCATGTTTAGCCAGGAACAATTCAAGCTGATGGCCGACAGGCTGAAGAAGATTAAAGGCACCTTCATTCTGTCCATCAATGACGTGCCGGAAATCAGGCAATTATTTAATGGCTTCCCCCTGCATGAGGCCGACCTTCATTACAGCATTGCAGGAAAACACTCCACAGGCACCCGCGCCCGTGAGCTTATCATCACCAACAGAGCAGGACTTAAACCATGACCAGCGAAACAATGAACAGTACCAGCGATGACCGCATCAAGAACAACACGATGCGCCATAAATACCGGGTGCTGTCGGAGGAAGAAAAAATACTAATGCAGGCTGTAAAAGATATGGGGCAGAACCTCATTGATATTTTCGACGATATTGGCCAGAGCCGGGAACTATCCATCGCCAAGACCAAGATGGAAGAAGCCGTTATGTGGGCCTGCAAACACATAACAGCATAATAATGAGGACTTAGGCCATGACCTGCGCAAGCAATACTCATAAGCCCGACATGGCATTCAAATCTGACGGGTGCTCAGGGGGTATGTCATGGTTCTGGCGGACCTTCCTGCGGCGGCCACCGCCGTGGGAAGGGGCCTGTATCGATCATGACTATGCCTATTGGTATGGGGGCAGCAGATCAAAGCGCCTGTTGGCGGACAGGTGTCTCGCGGCTCAGGTGGCGAGGTCAGGCTACCCCGTCATTGGTGCCATGATGTATTACGCCGTCCGCCTCGGCGGTATGCCCCACTGGCGCTTCTCATGGCGCTGGAACTATGGGTCAAAGACAAGGGAGTATAGAAATGCCACACGGATATGATGATACGAGCATGTGGAAGGACATCATTCTTCTCGCCGTGGTGTTCATCCCGACAGGCGTGGGTATCGGTTATTGGATTTGGGGATGAGTATGGAGGAATGGGCACCGGAAGAAGACGTATAGGCCCGCACCTTAAATAGACATTAAGCATCTTTTAATAGGCCGTTGAGGCTGGTTTAATCATTATTCCTGCTGCAGTTTCAAGTGACATTTACTGCAATTTCAAGCGCGCCGCTACATCAAAAGCCTTCAAGAAGATGCTGGAGAGTGGCCCCATTGCATTTCGTAAAGAATATATGAGATTATTGCTTAGCCGGTTGGATGTGAGCAAGAAAGAGGTGATGATTTCTGGTCCCAAAGCCGCGCTGGTCATGGCTATTGGGTCGAAAAAGGTAATGGCGGGGGGAGTGCCCGACTTTAACCGGGAGTGGTGGGTCTGGTAGGACTCGAACCTACGACCGAACCGTTATGAGCGGTTTGCTCTAACCAACTGAGCTACAGACCCTTTTAAAAGGTGAATAGGGGAATAGCAGACTTCACCTCAACAATACAAGCAAGAATCAAACTATTTTTATCAGGTATCCAGAAAACTTCTGAGCTGACGTGAACGGCTTGGATGTTTCAGTTTACGCAGTGCTTTGGCCTCAATCTGCCGGATGCGTTCGCGGGTTACAGAGAATTGCTGGCCCACTTCCTCCAGAGTATGATCGGTATTCATGCCGATGCCAAACCGCATTCTGAGCACACGTTCCTCGCGCGGCGTAAGAGACGCCAGAACCCGGGTCGTCGTGTCCCGAAGATTGGACTGAATGGCACTGTCCACCGGCAGAAGGGCGTTCTTATCCTCAATGAAGTCCCCAAGATGACTATCTTCCTCATCACCAATCGGCGTTTCAAGGGAGATCGGCTCCTTGGCAATTTTCATCACTTTTCGTACTTTTTCCAACGGCATACTAAGACGTTTCGCCAGCTCCTCCGGCGTGGCTTCCCGGCCAATTTCATGCATCATCTGGCGTCCGGTACGGACCAGCTTGTTGATGGTTTCAATCATATGGACCGGAATACGGATGGTCCGGGCCTGATCGGCTATGGAACGGGTAATGGCCTGTCTGATCCACCAGGTGGCATAGGTGGAAAATTTATAACCCCGGCGATATTCAAATTTATCCACCGCCTTCATCAGACCAATATTACCTTCCTGGATAAGGTCAAGAAACTGCAGACCCCGATTGGTATATTTCTTGGCAATGGAAATCACCAGCCGCAGGTTGGCCTCGACCATTTCCTTTTTTGCAATCCGGGCCTCTTTCTCGCCCTTCTGCACCATATTGACGATCACGCGGAATTCACCGACCGGCAGGCCGATTTCCCGAGAAATATCCACCACCTGACTGCGCATATTACTGATAATTTCGCGCTCGTTCTGAGCAAAATCAGCCCAGCCCTTGCCGGCATTTCCGGCAACCTCATCAATCCAGCCCGGCTCCAGTTCCCGGCCCTGATAACTCTTCAGATAAACATCACGCTTGATTTTATAGCGTTCCGCCAGACGAAACATTTTTCCTTCCAGCGCGATCATCCGTTTATTCAGGGCATAAAGCTGTTCCAGAAGAGCCTCAATACGGTTGTTGTTCAGACGCAGGCTTTTCATCAGGACAATCAGGTCATCACTGAGCTTGCGGTAACGTTTTTCCTGAGGGGAAGCAAGAGGTTCACTTTTCAGGCTGGCCTCATGGCGGGCGTCCTGAAGTTTGGAGAATTTCTTATAAACCTTGCGGATATTACTAAAAATTTCCCGAACCTTCGGGGTTAACGCCACCTCCATAACAGCAAGGGAGACCGTATTATCCGCATCATCATCGTCGTCATCTTCTTCTTCCTCAGAAGAATTCTCTTTACCATTCGCATCGCCGGCTTCTGTCTCTGATCCGGTTTTTGTCTCTGATCCGGCTTCTGTCTCTGATCCGGCTTCTGTCTCTGACCCGGCTTGTGTCCCCTCTTCCCCTGTTTTTTCAGTTGCCTCTTCTTCTTTGGCTTCTTTGGCGGGAAGTTCATTTTCATCGGAAGGGTCAATACCATACATGGCATCAAGATCAATCACATCCCGCAGCAGAATTTCTTCTTCGTCAAGCATTTCAGACCATTCCACCAATGCCCGGAAGGTCAGCGGACTCTCGCACAGGCCCGCAATCATGGTTTCACGGCCCGCTTCAATACGTTTCGCAATGGCTATTTCACCCTCACGGGACAAAAGTTCCACACTGCCCATCTCACGGAGATACATGCGGACCGGATCATCGGTACGGTCCACAGCCGCCTTGGCGGGGGGCTTGGCCACCACACCTTCTTTTCCGGTTTTGACAGGGGTTTCTTTTTCCGGGCTTTCCTCGGCCTCTTCCCCATCGGCCTCCTCAACCACATTCACGCCCATTTCCGACAGCATGGTCATGATATCCTCAATTTTCTCCGAGGACATTTCCCCTTGCGGCAGGGCCGCATTCAGGGCGTCATAGGTAATATAACCCTGCTCCTTGGCAACCGCGAGCATTGCTTTCACACTTGCCTGCGAAGAATCAATCAGAGGGCTGTCTGTGGTATCGTCCTGTTTTGACGCTGTCTTGTCTTCAGTCTTGGCTGCATTATCCGCCATGTATAAACCCTCAAATTCCATGTGGTCATTCGTTCGGATATCTCATCCGAAAACAAACAACTTAACGCTCAGGAATATTTATCTTTTCCTGATGCAATTCCATATCCATCTATACTGGCTTCGTTACCCTTGGCATTTTCAAGCTCCGTCTTCAGTGCCAGAAAACGGGCATATACTTCTTCAGTCATATTCTCAGCCAGTTCCAATTGCGCCGCTTTCAAATCTTTCTCCAGGTCTGAAACACGACGATACCGATTGACCACATGATACCATCCCTGCGCCACATCCTGTGGGGCAGCGTCCGGCCATGCGAACCATTCGGCTCTAAATTCACCTTGTTTAAATATGACTTCCAATGCCTTGCCATATCCTGTTTTTAACAGATGGGCGTAGAGGCTTTTGTGTTCAAGGTCCGATTCGCGAAGTGATACATCTATTATCTCACACCGTAACTTGTCAAGCTCCCCCGATTCGAAAATAATAGTGGCAAATTCCTCATGATGCTCCCTGAGCAGCCACGGATGGTTCAAAACCGTTAAAATCAATAGCCTTTCGCGCTTTATGGCGGTGGTGAGA
>NVTJ01000083.1 GCA_002401545.1 Alphaproteobacteria bacterium | reverse complement strand
CAGTGCCAAAGGAATGGCCTAAATTCCGCGATACAGTCACAGATAATTTCCGAATAATATCATTCCAGAATTTTCGGGTTTTGGAGTAGAATGAGTATACTGTGCTCGCTTATGAAAAAAAGCCAAAGTGGTTTATATTCTTTAGCCTTAGAAACATATTCCTTGCCCAGCTGTTGTTTGGCTAATTCAACACCTCGGGTAATTGTTTTTTGTAAAGTTAAAAGTGTTGATGTTTTATTTTCTCCATATTTTAAGTATGTAAGATATTGAGCTAATGCATTCTTTCCTTCAAGGGGTTCCAGAAATATAAAGGGCATGAGTTCTCTATTAAAATGAAAAGGAAGTTTCTCAAAAATAGGATTTTCTTCTATTGGGGGTATATCTTTATATACTTTGCTAAAATTTTTATAAGCTCGATATAGGCCGTATAAGTGCCTTTTTTGGGAACTCTCAACAGTGTATGGGTGTTCTGCACTCCCAACTTGATATGCTTCTAGAATGTTGTAATGCATTCCTTCCGGCCCTTTAAAGCCCATCAAAAAACCTTTTAGCAGACCCATATATACCTCCTTATCAGAGTTACATTACGGTGACAGTAACCGTAATACGCCGTAACATCTGTCACTGTAACACTATTTTTTTTATTTAGGGGGGAAATCCCCCACGCCGTGGGCGCTCCCCCTCCTCCGCTAAAGCTCCGGGCGGCCTATGGCCTTGCCTCCGCCTGGTCGGCTTCGGTTACAAAAAACCTTTCCGTAGAGTGTCAGAATTCAGGAGACAGTATACTATTCAATGAATCAATGATGTCAAAGTAAATTGTATTACCCCTCCTCCAATAATCTCAACGGCAATCTTGTCGTGTGCTTCATCTGTTTCAACACAAAACTTGTACTCACCGACCGCACCACGGGCAATCTCATCAGGAAGCCAGTTTGGAATTCTTCGTATTCTTTTATGTTGCGGGCGATCACTTTCATCAGAAAATCATAATCACCGCTCATGGAGTAATATTCCAGCACCTCGGGCCGTTCGCAGATGGCGGCGTCAAACTGGTCGAGCATTTCCATCTGGTGCTTTTCCAGCATCACATGGGCAAAGGCGATCAGGTGAAACCCGGCCTTCTCGCCGTCCAGTATCGCCGCATAATGGTCAATGATGCCATCGTCTTCCAATCTTTTAACCCGCCGCCAGCAGGGGGACGGTGACAGCCCGACCTGTTTCGCCAGATCATGATTGGACAGGCGGCCGTTTTCCTGCAGGAGCCTTAAAATATTCAAATCAATCTGATCCAGCTTAGTCAAAGAACAATCCTTCTATAATATATATATATTTTGAAATAACGTTGCTCCTTATTGGCATATTATAGCCTAAATCGCAAGGACATACCCTGTATTTTGGGCGTATCATCTATTAAAGACATTAAATAATTTAATATGACAGGGTAAAGACCATGAAGGCATCCGTCACAACAGATATCCCTCTGGATGATTATCAACTGGATGACAGATATACGCGCACCACGGGACAGGTGTTTCTCACCGGAACCCAGGCTTTGGTGCGTATCCCCATGTTACAGGCCGCCGCCGATAAAAAACGCCATATGAACACCGCAGGATTTATTTCCGGCTACCGCGGCTCGCCCCTTGGCAATTATGACCGCGAGCTGTGGAATGCCGAACCGCTTCTGAAAAGCCATAACATCAAATTCAAGCCCGGCATTAACGAAGAACTGGCCGCCACCGCCGTTATGGGGTCTCAGCAGGTGGAAACGTCCGGCTATGCGGATTATGACGGGGTTTTTGCCATCTGGTACGGCAAGGGGCCGGGCGTTGACCGGGCCAGCGATGCCTTAAAGCATGGCAACAGTTTTGGCTCCTCGCCCCACGGCGGCGTTCTGGTTATCGCCGGCGACGACCACGGGGCGGTATCCAGCAGCATGAACCATCAGAGCGAGCAGATCATGCAATCCTGGATGATGCCGGTTCTGGCGCCCGCCAACCTGCTGGATTACCTGAATTTTGGTCTTTACGCTATTGCATTAAGCCGTTACAGCGGCTGCTGGTCCGGCTTCATCGCCGTCAGCGAGGTTGTGGAAAGTGCCGCCACGGTCAATATGGGTCTGGTGAATGATACATTCGAAACACCGGAACATGTGGGCTATGACAAATCCGCCCTCCATTACCGCTGGCCGGACCCCATGCCATTGGTGGAAGGCCGCCTGATTGATCATAAATTAAAGGCTGTTCACGCCTTTGTCCGCGCCAATCCCATTGATAAGTTAATTTGGGATTGCAGTTCACACTTCAAACAAAAATTCCCTTTAGGAATCGTCACCTGCGGCAAGGGCTATCTTGATCTGATGCAGGCTTTTTCTAATGCGGGTATAGATCAGGAAACTGCCGAAAAAGCGGGTATTTCAATTTATAAAATTGGCCTCACATGGCCTATTGAACCAGAAGGCATCACTGCCTTTGCCAGCCAGTTTGAAAAAATCATCGTGGTGGAAGAAAAACGCAGTTTCGTGGAAAGCCAGATTCGCGACATTTTCTATAATATGCCGCCCGGACAGCGGCCTGTCATTATAGGAAAAACTGACGCGTCTGGCGCACAGATGCTCGATCCCGTGGGCGAAATATCCCCGGAAGACGTTCTGAAGGCCCTGACCCCACACCTTAAGAAAATTGGCCTGATCAGCAATATTGATGCCCTGAACATACAGGCAGACAGTAAAATTGCCGAAATACATGCCATTCATTCCAAGGATTTTCGTACGCCTTATTTCTGTTCCGGCTGCCCTCACAGTACATCGACCAAGGTGCCCGAAGGCAGTAGAGCCATGTCCGGCATCGGCTGTCATTTCATGGCAAACAGCATGGACCGCAACACTGCTTACCTGACTCAGATGGGCGGCGAAGGCGTCAACTGGGTCGGGCAGAGCGCGTTTACCCATGAAAAACATATTTTCCAGAATTTAGGTGACGGTACCTATTATCACTCCGGCCTGCTTGCTATCCGTCAATCGGTGGCGGCCAAGACCAACATCACCTATAAAATTCTCTATAATGATGCCATCGCCATGACCGGGGGCCAACCTCTGGAAGGCACGCTGACCGTGGACCAGATCAGCCACCAGCTTCATAATGAAGGGGTGAAACCTATCTATGTTGTCACGGACGAGCCGGAGAAATACAAAGATTACGCCGCCTTCGCGCCGGGCGTGACCGTTCATCACCGGGACGAACTGGATGATATTCAGCGTGCATTACGGGAAATAAAGGGGGTTTCGGCCCTGATTTATGATCAGACCTGTGCGGCTGAGAAACGCCGCCGCCGCAAGAAGAATGAATTTCCTGATCCGCCGAAACGGGCCTTTATCAATGATCTTGTCTGTGAGGGATGCGGTGATTGTTCCGATGCCTCCAACTGCGTATCCATTGTACCAAAAGAGACCGAACTGGGCCGCAAGAGGGCCATAGACCAATCGAGCTGTAACAAGGATTATTCCTGTGTCAATGGCTTCTGTCCATCCTTTGTTACGGTTCATGGCGGCTCTGTGAGAAAAGGTGTGCACACCAACCCCGATGAATTGATGGGCAATATTCCCCTGCCACATTTGCCTCCCCTGAGTGATGGTTATGACATTATGATCACCGGTATCGGCGGCACCGGAATTGTCACCATTGGCCAGATCATGGTGATGGCAGCCCATCTTGAAGGCAAAGGCGCCAGCGTTCTTGACTTCACCGGGTTTGCCCAAAAGGGCGGGTCCGTAATCAGCTATCTCAGATTAGTAAAATCCTCTAATGACCTGAAATCCATACGAATTGGTACCGGGGCAGCAGACTTGCTACTGGGATGCGACATGGTGGTTGCGGGCAGTCGGGAATCTCTCCGTACCCTGAAAAAAGACAAAACATCAGTTATCCTGAACATTCAGAAAACTCAGACAGCACAATTCGTTCTGAACCGGGATGCGGATATTCATGATCAGCAGATCATGGACAATATCGCATCCGTGGCAGGCGATGCGGCGCTGGACAGGGTTGAGGCGACCAAAATTGCCACCGCAATTATGGGGGACAGCATTGCCACCAATATGTTCCTGTTCGGCTACGCGTGGCAGAAGGGCAAAGTCCCCTTGTCCCTTGGCGCCATATACCGGGCTATTGAGTTGAATGGCATTGCGATCAATGGCAATAAACAAAGCTTTAGCTGGGGACGGATTGCCGCCACGGATATGGCGCTGGTGGAGCGGTCCCTGCCCCATCCCATCAAACAGACTAGTCTTCTGACAACGCTAGAGGATATTGTCGCGTATCGTGCGGAATACCTGACAGATTATCAGGATCAGGGTCTGGCGGACCGTTACAGGAATGCGGTTAATAAAATCCACGATCTTGAGACAAGTATGGGCGGTAAGGCTCATGATTTATCCAAGGCCGTCGCGCGGAATTATTTCAAACTTCTGGCCATTAAGGATGAATATGAAGTGGCGCGTCTTTATACCAACGGCGAATTTGAGAAGAAAATTCATCAGCAGTTTGAAGGGGACTTTAAAATTCATTTCCATATGGCCCCACCGCTACTGGCGCGCAAAGACAGCAAGGGCCATTTGCGCAAAATGGAATTTGGCGGCTGGATGTTCAAGGCCCTGAAACTTGTTGCCCGCCTGCGCAGGCTTCGCGGTACAGCATTTGATATTTTTGGCATGACAGCAGAACGGAAAATGGAACGGCAGTTAATCCGTGATTATGAGGATATGCTCGATGAATTCGGCAAAACACTGACAAAAGACAGAATAAATCTGGCCATCGCGCTTGCCTCAATCCCCTCTGAAATAAGGGGTTTTGGCCATGTGAAAGAAAGATCAATTGATAAATCAAATAAAAATACAAAAGCCCTATTGCAAGATTATCATTCTGGCGATAAGGATATGGCAGCCGTAGAATAAATAATACTCAATGCCAAGGATAACAAAATGCACCCGATCAAACCCCGCAACGGTATATTGAACATTACCCCCTATAAAGCTGGCGACGCCAAAATTGAAGGGGTCGCAAATGTCATCAAGCTGGCCTCCAATGAAAGCCCGCTTGGTCCCAGCCCTGCCGCCGTAGACGCCGCTAAAAAAGCCGCCGATGCGGGGTTGCAACTGTATCCTGATCCGGCCTGCACCGCCTTGCGGGCGGCCATTGGCGAGGTTCACGGCCTTGACCCGACCCAGATCATCTGTTCCGGCGGATCCGAAGAACTGCTGCATCTTCTGGCCAAGGGATATGCCACGGACGGTGATGAGATAATTTACTGCCAATATGGTTTTATCGCCTATCCCATTACCATCAATGCGGTCGGGGCAACGCCGGTTATGGTAAGTGAAGATAATTACACTGCCAATGTGGATGGCATCATTGCCGCTGTGACGCCACGGACAAAGCTTGTCAATCTGGCCAATCCCAACAATCCCACCGGCACCTACCTTACCAAGGCAGAAGTTCAGCGGCTGCGGAATGGATTGCGCGATGACATTCTGCTGGTGCTGGACGCTGCTTATGCTGAATATGTGGAACAAGATGATTATGACGCCGGATTTGAGCTGGTGGATAACGGGCTGGAAAATACCATTGTCACCCGGACGTTTTCCAAGATTTATGGTCTGGCGGGGGCGCGGGTTGGCTGGGCTTACGGGCCGCCGAGTGTGCTTGACATTTTGCACCGTATCAGGGGCACCTTTAATGTGACCGTCATGTCACAGGCTGCGGCCACCGCCGCCGTCCGGGACCGGGATCATGTGGCAAAGGCCAAGGCCCATAACCTGAAATGGGTACCAGAAATGTCAAAAGCGCTGGAAGATATGGGCATGACCGTCACCCCAAGTCAGGGCAACTTTATCCTTGCTCATTTTCCGGGCGGACCGGAACAGGCCCAGGCCGCGGATACTTTTCTACGCTCAAAAGGTATTATCGTCCGGCCCGTGGGAAATTATGATCTGGCGGGAGCTTTGCGCATTACCATCGGAACCGATGCTGAGAATGACGCCCTGCTGTCCGTGATGAAGACCTTCTTCACCTGAAATTGCCTGTAATACAACAATGGCGCGCCGAAGCCCGCCATTGTTGCCATCTCATAATATATAATCTATATTCAGATTGTTCTGCGCCGCCTTAACGCCACCAGTCCAAGAAGACCGAGACCGAAAAGAGCAACTGCTCCCGGTTCTGGCACTTGAACCGTCATATCAATCCGTGACAGGCTTTGTCCTGTTACCTCTACAAGTTCAATGCTGAACTGGTATGTACCAGCGGCAAAGGGGTCGATCGGCATAATAGCCGGGTCAAGCCCCTGCCAGAAACTAAAGCCGAGATTTTGCGAGTCCTGAAAGACACCGGGGGAAAGTTCAGGGGCAGCCGTAACATCGAAGAAAAAACGGTTGGCAAGATCCGGGTCATTGGGCTTGAAATCAGCACCCAGTATGACATTAAAGTCAGCAGCATCCACGCCGGTAAAAATGGCGCTCCATTCAAAATTCCAGATGGTCAAACCGGGAACAAGCGTTGGGTTAGAACCACTAACCGGTGGATTACCGGCCTCGGCCTGAAAAACAAAACCGGATGTGGGAATAATATCGCCGATAAAGCGGTTTTTCGCCTTGATTGCAATTTCCACGGTACCCTGACCCACCTGAATAGTGTCCACAATCCAGTTATCCGCAGAATTTCCGGTCCCGAATTGTACGGTCGAGATTGAGCCAACCATTGGCGTGGCCTGAGCAACATTCGCTGCGAAAAATGTCACACCGCAAATCAACGCCGCAACAAGAACTCTTTTCTTTTTAATTAAACTCATTTTGTACCCCTTGAATAATACATCTACCCTCAGATCAAAGATAATATCAATGATGACATATCTCTCTTCAGATATGAGTATTTTCCATGCAATATTCACGCCATAAACAGGTTGTTATTATATTTCAACAGGATAGGTGTAATATTAACATATTCTAACGTAATAAGTGTAAAAAATCCTGACACTTTTAGTGATAAATCCAGCGCAAAACAGAGCTATAAGACAATTTACTATTGGAATTTCAATGGCTTGACTATAAAAAATAATTTCAGGAGCATCTGTAAAATATCCTGACATATCTCTCAGAAGGTCTTTTAAATCAACGAATGCGCCGTGGTATATTTTACCCGGCGCAAGGTGAAGCTTGAATTGGAGGATGCCACCAGAGGATGGCTGAGGAGATGGCGGGACAGGAAGATTTCATAGGCCTCAACATCCGGCACCATCACCACCAGCATATAGTCATAATTACCAACCACCGCATAACATTCCATGACTTCAGCCCGGGAAGCAATGAAATCTTCAAACTCAATTCTGGTGTCCTCGCCGTGGCGCACCAGCCGGAGACTGATCAGGGCGCAGACCTGCATACCGATTTTTTTTGGCTCCAGCAAAGCCACCTGCCCCCGGATGACTCCGACCTCTTCAAGGTTTTTAATCCGCCGCCAGACAGATGTGGCCGAAACGCCCGTCTGCTCGGCAATATCCTGATGAGTTAACGTTGCATCTTTTTGTATCAGATTTAAAATTTTTTTATCTGATTGATCTAATGAAATAGACATTTCATTTTTCCTCATTTTTTAAATTAATATTTCAATATTATCGCATTATACCTAAAAATAAAAACAATATTTCATTGTTTTCGCTGTATAAACACAATGATTAATAACTTGAATATCAGGAGACTTTGTAAATGGCTGATTATAACCCGGGCGACAACCCAATGGGGCTGGATGGTTTTGAATTTATCGAATATGCCTCCCCCAACCCGGAAGAACTGCGGACTCTGTTCAGAAAACTTGGTTTTAAAGCCGTTGCTCGTCACCGGTCCAAGGACGTTACCCTCTACCGTCAGGGTGATGTAAATTTCCTGATCAATGCCGAGCCGGAAAGCTTTGCCCAACGATATGCCTATGCCCACGGGCCCAGCATATGTTCCATGGCTTTTCGGGTCCGGGATGCCAAACAGGCCTACAAACATGCTCTGGCCAATGGTGGTCAGGCGGTCCCCAGTGATGCGGGACCGATGGAGCTGAATATTCCGGCCATTGAAGGTATTGGTGGCAGTCGACTGTATTTGGTAGATCGTTACGGCGACCAGACTATTTATGATGTTGATTTTATCCCCTGTACTGATGATCTGGACGCACAGGTTCAGGACTGTGGTCTATTGATGATCGATCATCTGACCCATAATGTTTATCAGGGCCGCATGTCTTATTGGGCGGAGTTTTACGAGAATATTTTCAACTTCCGTGAGTTGAAATATTTCGATATTGATGGCAAAAAGACCGGCCTGACCAGCAAGGCCATGACCAGCCCCTGTGGTAAAATCCACATTCCCCTTAATGAATCCAAGGACGGCAAATCGCAGATTGTTGAGTATCTTACGGAGTATCGCGGTGAAGGTATTCAGCATGTGGCCTTTGGTACCAAAGATATATACCGGACTGTTGACCAGTTACAGGCCAATGATGTTCCGTTGCAGGATACATTGGACGCCTATTTTGACCTGATTGATGACCGTATTGACCGGCATGATGAAAATGTGGAAGAACTGCGTAAACGCCGTATTCTGATTGATGGCTCAGCGGAGGATGGTATCCTGCTGCAAATATTCACCAATACCGTCATTGGCCCCATATTTTTTGAGATCATCCAGCGCAAAGGCAACAACGGTTTCGGCGAAGGCAATTTCAAGGCCCTGTTTGAATCCATTGAGCTGGACCAGATGCGGCGCGGCGTTATCTGAAAAAAAGCCCCGGTTAATGACCGGGGCTGGCGATCCTGGTTGATAAAACCCCCTAGACGGCAGTCTTGGTAACAGGGATGGAATATTGGGCGAATTCCATTTTCTGCTGGGAAATATTTCCAACAGTCAGTCCCATGACAATAACCACTGTGGCAATGACAAGGTTGCGCAGAATTTCTTTGCTGGCAACACCAATAAAAACTTTATGTCCCAAAATAACGCGACGGTTTTTTTTCTGTTTATCTGTAACAAGGCCCATAAAACTGTTTACTTCAATTTGGTTTGTAAAAATGCTGTTCATAACTATTCTCCTAAAGTCAGGGTTAAATTTCTTCACCAGTTCCCGCTGTTTCTCTGTCCTAGCGACTTGGTGTGCTACATATATAGTACACTAGAGCTTCAGCAGTCAATAGAAAAAGAAATATATTATTTTTTTCTTTCATAGCAAAGGCTTAGATTGTATAGTGAGATAAGTTGCTATCATTGGGCTGTGTAAAAAAATCCAAATAGCTGTTATAGAACAACTCAGATACCTTGATTCGTTATCTAGGGTAACACCATCTTTTCTTATTCTTTGTTTTCAGGAGTTTATAATTTTTTATGGTCAAATTATAAAAAAGCTTTCATTATGAAATTATAAACTTTACTTGTATATAGTCACTCCATAGAGTCCTACATCATTATGTAAATAAATAGACATCATCAATGCAGAGTATCAAAATGACTGAAATGAATGCCAGTACCGCCATCGTAAAAGGCCTGATCAGCAATGGCGTGGATACCGTATTCGGCCTGCCCGGTGCGCAGATGTATGACCTGTTTGATGCTTTCTATCACCATAAGGACAAAATTCAGGTTATTGGTGCCCGCCATGAACAGGGGTTGGCCTATATGGCTTTTGGTTATGCCCGCTCCACCGGCAGGCTCGGTGTATACTCCCCGGTTCCCGGTCCCGGTGTGCTGAATACAACGGCGGCACTATGCACGGCTTATGGCTGTTCCACATCAGTCCTGTGCCTGACCGGAGAAGTCCCGAGTAGCTTCAAGGGGCAGGCTCGTGGTCACCTCCATGAATTGCCGGATCAGCTCTCTACCCTGCGGGGATTGACCAAATGGGCCAGTCATGTGGATAATCCCGCCGATACCCCTGCCCTGTTAAATGAGGCCATCGCAACGGCCTGTTCCGGCCGGCATGGGCCGGTATCATTACAGCTTTGCTGGGATGATTTCAGGCAGACATTTGAAATGGCTGAACCGTCACCGGCGGACATACCGCCGGCCCCTGCGGTCAATAGTGATGAAATTGCCCGGGCCGTCACTATTCTGAAAGCAGCCAAAGCGCCGATGATCTTTGTCGGTAGCGGCGCCCAACATGCCAGCGAAGAAATTAACCAACTGGCCGAACTGCTCGAAGCACCAGTGGTGAGCTTTCGGGGTGGCCGGGGTATTGTCGGCGACGATAAGGAACTGGGTCTGAATATTGCATCCGCCCATAAACTCTGGCCTCAAACCGATGTCATGATCGGCATTGGCACCCGCCTTGAAATCCCTTTCATGCGCTGGGGAAGTTTCATGGAGTATAAGCGCCGGATGCCGGGTAAAAAGCTGATCCGGCTGGACATTGACGCCCTTGAGATGGATAAGCTGGATACGGATGCGCCGGTGATTGCCGATGCGGCGACGGGTACCCGGGAACTGATTGCGGCCCTGATCAGGCACACCGTTTCCCCGTCCGGGCGCAGAGACAGCATCGCCACCGCCAAGGCCCAATCCGCGCAGGAGGTTCAGGAAATACAGCCACAGCTTGATTATCTGAAAGTTATCCGGGATGTGCTGCCACGGGACGGCTTTCTGGTTGATGAGGTATGTCAGACGGGATTTGCCACCCCCTACGGCTTTCCGGTTTACGAACCCCTGACCTTTGTCAGTGGCGGCTATCAGGGTAATCTGGGCTTTGGTTTCCCCACGGCCCTTGGGGTCAAGGTCGCCAACCCTGAAAAGGCGGTCATTGCCATTGCCGGGGACGGTGGTTTTATGTTTGGTGTTCAGGAACTGGCTACCGCCGTTCAATATAATATAGCCGTTGTCACCGTTATTTTTAACAATTCGGCTTATGGCAACGTGCGCCGTGACCAGCAAACGCAATATGACAACCACCTGATCGGATCGGAACTAAAAAACCCGGATTTTGTCAAACTGGCGGAAAGCTTCGGCGTGGCAGGCTACCGGGTCACCAGCCCGGCTGAACTGAAACCTGTGTTGGCGCGCGCCCTGGCGCTGGGCAAGCCGGTCGTTATTGAAGTGAAGCAGGAAAGAGACTGCGAATCATCGCCGTGGAAATTTCTGCTGGCGTAAGACATGCCTATCAATTCAATGAAAACAGGGAAGGCATCAAATGATCGCCTCCCCTGATATTCAATTCAGCCTTTAAAAAGGGTTTAACGAATTACCCAGGACAAGGGAAGCACAAAGGACAACTGACTGTCCGTCAGGCTGGCTGGTGGCTTGGGCAGTGGATTGATACGCTTGATCAGTTTTGGAATTTCCTTATCAAAAACGGCAAGTCCTGTTGGTTGAATCACTTCATGCCCAACAATGGCACCCGTGCGATCAATGCTAACCCGTACTTTCGCCCGGCCTTCGAGTTCTTTGCGCATGGCGGAACGGGGATATACCTGTTTTTTTGCTACCAGCTTGACAATTTTAGTTTGCCATTTTTTGATGTCACTGGCCTGCGCGGCCGTTGAAAAAGCCACCATTCCAAAAGAAAGCACCACAGCCGTGGTAATATAAACACATAATTTTCCCATTAACTTACTCATTACAAATCTCCCGATAAT
>NVTJ01000082.1 GCA_002401545.1 Alphaproteobacteria bacterium | reverse complement strand
AGTGCGCGAGCACGGGGGAGTATCCCCCGTCAAACAAAAATGAGGGGGCAAATAAATGAGCCACTATACCCTATATAAAAATGCCCGGCTTCTGGACCCTGCAACGGGCATGGACATGCCGGGCGAGATCATGACCCATGAGAGTAAAATTACAGAAGTTGGTGAATATATTAAAGCCCCTCAGGGCGTGGAAGTCATTGATTGCGGGGGTAAATGCCTCTGTCCCGGCCTGATAGACATGCGAGTTTTTGTCGGTATCCCCGGTGCGGATTACAAGGATACTATCGAAAACACCGGTGAGGCTGCTGCTATGGGCGGGGTGACGACCGTCTGCGTCCAACCCGTTACCGACCCGATTATTGATGATATGGCACGGGTGGAATTTATGGCGACCCGCGCCAAAAAGGCCATGGTTAATTTCATTGCCTTCCCGGCGATCACCAAGCAGCTTGAGGGCCGGGAAATGACTGAAATCGGGCTGATGAGCAAGGCCGGGGTCAAAGCCTTTACCGACGGCAACAAAAGTATTGCCAACCCTGCCCTGATGTCAAAAGTGTTAAAATATTCATCCATGTTTGATGCCCTTATCATTCAGCATCTGGCGGTGCCGGAACTGTCCGACAATGGTTGTATGAATGCGGGCGCACTGGCAACACGTCTGGGCCTGCCCGGAATTCCAACTGCGGCGGAAACCATCATGCTGGAACGGGACATGCGGTTGCTCAAATCCATCCCCACCCGTTATCATGCGGCGCAGATCACTTGTCAGGACAGCATAGAGGTAATCGCGGCGGCAAAAAAGGCGCGGATGAATGTTACAGCAGGGGTTGCGGTTCCGCATTTTTCCCTCAATGAATATGCCATTGAGGAATATCGCACCTTCACCAAGCTGTCGCCGCCGCTCAGGGCGGAAAATGACAGGCTTGCGGTTTTGCAGGGACTTAAAGACGGCACCATTGATGTTATTGTCAGCGGCCATGACCCGGAAGACCCCGAATACAAGCGCGTGCCTTATGAACTGGCGGAGGCCGGTGTCATTGGGCTGGAAACCATGATGTCGGTATCGCTGGAGCTTTATCACAATGACATCATGCCCCTGCTGGATATTATTGCCAAAATGACCCTTAACCCGGCACGGATTCTGGGGCTGGACTGTGGCACGCTTAAAGTTGGCGCCCCGGCGGACCTGTGTATCTTTGATCTCCATATGCCCTATAAAATAGACCCTGAGAAGATGGTTTCCCTGACCAAAAATACTCCCTTTGACGGCCGTCCGGTACAGGGCCGGGTCACACAAACCATTGTTGGCGGCAAAATAATATTCGAGTATCAGCCATGACAATTCCCGTCAGTTATTATGCTCTGTGCCTGCTCAGCGGTTATCTTCTCGGCTCCCTGCCCTTTGGTCTGATATTGACACGGGCGGCGGGTCAGGGTGATCTGCGCAAGGTGGGGTCCGGCAATATCGGCGCCACCAATGTGCTGAGAACGGGAAATAAACCGCTGGCGCTGGCAACATTGCTGCTGGATGGTGGCAAGGGGGCAGTGGCAGTATTGCTGGCCTATCTTGTCTTTGAAGAACCGGAACTTCTGTATTTTGCCGGCGGCGGTGCGTTTCTGGGTCATCTCTATCCGGTTTTTCTCAGGTTCAGGGGCGGCAAAGGTGTGGCGACCTTCCTGGGGACCCTGCTCGCCATAAACTGGCCGCTGGGGCTTGGCTGTTGTCTGACATGGTTTGTCACAACGGTTCTATTACGCATCTCGTCGCTGTCGGCATTGGTTGCCGCAGCAATGTCGCCGGTTTACAGTTATTTTATTTTTGAAAATTCCGCCCTTGCAATTTTCTCTGGCTTGCTGTGTATTATGATCTTCATTCGTCACAGAGATAATATAGGGCGGCTGCTTTCCGGCACGGAACCGAAAATCGGAAAAAACCGGGATACTTAAAAATTGGGGAAAAAATGTCAGGTCACCTAAGTCAAAAAGAAAAAATTGCCCGCCTGCAACTGATTCGGACTGAAAATGTCGGCCCGGTAACTTTCCGTCATTTGCTTTCCAGATATAAAACCGCCTTGAATGCTCTGGATGCCCTGCCGGATCTTGCCCGGCGCGGCGGCCGGAAAAAACCGCTTTACGCCGCCAGAAAATCTGATGTGGAGAAAGAGATTGAGGCTTTAGACAAAATTGGCGGAAAGTTAATTGTTTATGGTGACCACCTCTATCCACAAGCCCTGGCAGCAACAGAGGGCGCCCCGGCGGTTCTGATGGCTCTGGGCCACCCCCATTTGCTGGAAAATAAAAATTTTGCCATGGTCGGGGCTAGAAACTGTTCGGCTATTGGCACAAAGCTCGCCACCTCCCTCGCCGGTGAAATGGGCCGGGCGGGATATATAATTTCCTCCGGCATGGCGCGGGGAATTGATACCGCTGTCCATATGGGAGCATTGGAAACCGGCACCATTGCCGTGCTTGCGGGCGGCGTGGATGTCATCTATCCCAGAGAGAATGCGCGGCTTTACGAGAGCATAATGAATACCGGCCTGATCCTGTCCGAAATGCCGCTGGCAACCCAGCCCACAGCCCGGTATTTCCCGCGCAGAAACAGGATCATTTCTGGCCTGGCAGCAGGTCTTCTTGTGGTTGAGGCAACCCATAAATCCGGCTCATTGATAACCGCCCGCCTTGCCCTTGAGCAGGGCCGGGAGGTTTTTGCCGTTCCCGGCTCCCCCATGGACCCCCGGGCGAAGGGTCCCAATGACATGATCCGGCAGGAGGCCGTTCTGGTGGAAAATGCGGATAATATTCTTGAAGTTCTGCACATGATGGAGGGGCGGAGCATATCCGAACCGCAATATGATCTCTTTGACGGTGTTTCAGACCATCAGATTTCCCTTGATGAAAAAGAACAAACCCTCATACGGGATGCCCTTCGGGATAAATTATCGCCAACACCGGTGGCCATTGATGACCTGATCAGAATGATGGAATTAAGTCCTGCACAGCTGCAATCTGTGCTGCTGGAACTGGAATTAGCAGGAGAAATTAGCCGTCATCCCGGAAACAGGGTAGCTTTTTGTTAAACAAAAGGGTAAAAGCCCTTAATTTTGAACATTTAATAAATGTAGAAATACACATATGAAAACAGTCGTCGTAGAATCTCCGGCAAAAGCCAAAACCATTAACAAGTATCTGGGCAGTGATTATAAAGTGCTGGCCAGTTTCGGCCATGTGCGCGACCTGCCGTCAAAAAATGGCTCCGTTGATCCCGATGCGGATTTCGCCATGATATGGGAAGTGGACAGCGACGCGAAAAAACGCATCAAGGACATTGCAGACGCGACCAAAGGCTCTGATGAACTTATTCTCGCCACCGACCCGGACCGTGAAGGGGAAGCCATTTCATGGCATGTGCTGGAATTGCTCAAGGCCAAACGCGGCGTGATGAAAGATGTGACCGTCAAACGGGTCGTATTCAATGAAATCACCAAATCTGCCATCCTTAAGGCCATGGATTCCCCGCGCGATATTGACGGGCCACTGGTGGATGCCTATCTGGCCCGGCGGGCGCTTGATTATCTTGTGGGCTTTAACCTCTCACCGGTATTATGGCGCAAACTCCCCGGGTCGCGGTCCGCCGGACGGGTACAGTCCGTATCGCTGCGTCTTATATGTGACCGGGAACTTGAAATTGAACAATTTATCAGTGAAGAATACTGGACGGTTGACGTTGGTTTGTTTTCACAGACAAAAGATAAATTCACTGCTCAGCTTCACCTTCTGGGCGGGACAAAGATCAAGAAATTCACTTTAACCACCAAAAGTGACGCTGATGCTGCCAAGACAACCATAGAAAAATCCAGCTTCCGTATTTCCAGAGTCGAAAGCAAGCCCGCCAAAAGATACCCGGCCCCTCCCTTCACAACGTCCACCCTGCAACAGGAAGCGGCGCGCAAGCTTGGCTTTAATGCCCAGCGCACCATGCGCTGTGCCCAGAAGCTGTATGAGAACGGCCTGATTACCTATATGAGGACAGACGGCGTTTCCATCGCTCAGGAAGCCATATCCGGCTGTCGCGACGTTATCGCTGCGGAATATGGCACTAATTACGTCCCGGCAAAACCACGCTTCTATAAAACCAAGGCCAAGAATGCTCAGGAAGCCCATGAAGCGGTTCGCCCCACTGATCTGCAACGTCTGCCCAAAAATGTTTCCGGACAGGACGACGATCAACGGCGGCTTTATCAACTGATCTGGAAACGGACAATTGCCAGCCAAATGGCAGAGGCATCTTTTGAGAGAACAACGGCTGATATTCTGTCGGATGATGGAAAAACCGGTCTGCGGGCGACGGGGTCTGTGCAGATATTTGACGGTTTCCTGAAACTTTATCAGGAAGGTCGCGATGATGTAGAGGCGGACGAGAATGACAAACGCCTCCCCAAATTAACCAAGGGCGAAAATGTCAGTCAGGACAAGGTTGTTCCGAACCAGCATTTCACCCAACCGCCACCGCGTTTTACCGAAGCCTCACTGGTTAAAACAATGGAAGAACTCGGCATTGGCCGCCCGTCCACTTATGCTTCCGTCCTGACGGTGCTGCGGGACCGCAATTATGTGGTTATGGATAAAAACCGTTTTGTGCCCGAAGACAAAGGCCGTCTGGTCACCTCCTTCCTGCAAAATTACTTTGCCAAATATGTGGAATATGATTTCACCGCCAATATGGAAGAATTACTGGACAAGGTTTCCAATGGTGATATTCCATGGAAGAAAGTCCTTGCTGATTTCTGGCTTGAATTTCATGCGGCCATTGAAGGTACAAAAGACCTTCGGGTATCAGAAGTTCTGGAATGTCTTAATCAGGTTCTGGCTCCGTTTATTTTCCCGGAAAAGGAAGATGGATCGAATCCCCGGGCCTGTCCCAAATGTGATGATGGTATCCTCAGCCTGAAAACCAGCCGCTACGGGGCCTTCGTCGGATGTTCACATTACCCGGAATGCAAATATACCCGAAAAATGCACAGTGCCGACGGCGATAATGCCGAAGACAACGGCAACCGCGTTTTGGGCATTGACCCTGAAACCAATATGGAAGTTACCCTGCGTACTGGCCGTTTCGGACCCTACGTGCAGCTGGGTGAGCCGGCTGACAAAGAAAAGCCAAAGCGTGGCTCCGTCCCAAAAGGCATGGACGCGGCCTCCCTTGACCTTGAGAAAGCCCTGCAGCTATTGGCCCTGCCCCGTACTGTCGGCACCCACCCCCAAGACGGTAAAGAGATTAAGACTGCCATTGGCCGCTATGGCCCCTATGTGGCTCACAATGGTATTTTTGCCAGCCTGAAAGATGCGGAAGACGTCTTTACCATCGGTATTAACCGGGCGGTTGACCTTCTGGCTGACGCCAAGAAGAAAAAAGGCGGTTCTGCTGAACCAATCAAGGAACTGGGTAATCACCCGGATGACGGGGAACCCATCAAGGTTTTCGAAGGCCGCTACGGCCCTTATGTCAAACATAACCGGACCAACGCCACCATTCCAAAGGGCAAAGACCCCAAATCCGTAACCTTGGAAGAAGCCGTGGAATTGATCAAGGCGCGTCTGGCCCGAAGCCCAAGTAAGGGCAAGAAAAAACCTGTTAGAAAGAAGAAAGCCAAAAATTGACGAAAGCAAAAACGCCTTTTCCAACAAAAGATGATATTCTGGCTTTTGTTAAAGACAATCCGGGCAAGCTTTCAAAACGTGATATAGCCCGGGCTTTTCATATTCGCGGCGACAAACGGATTGCCTTAAAAAAACTCCTTCGTGAAATGTCACAGGACGGGCTTCTGGACAAGGGCCATAAAGGCAGTGTTCATGTGGGTGGCGACCTGCCCCCCGTATGCGTTGTGGAGGTTACCGGACTGGACAAGATGGGCGACCTTATGGCCCGGCCAATTGACTTTAAAGGTGAGGCGCCGCCGCCCATTACCATATTTGCCGAAGACAAGCGCGGCAATCTTTCTGTTCATGATCAGGCGCTGGTCCGCCTTGCCCAAGACCGGGACAGTAAAGAAGTATCCTATGTGGCAAAGGTCATTCGGAAACTTGAAAGGGCAAGCATACTGGTTATGGGCGTGTTCCGCAGGGAAGATGACAATATCGCCCATGTGCATCCCACGGACAAGAAAAACCGCAATCATTATCTGATCGCCAAATGTGACTGGAACGGGGCCAGAGACGGTGAACTGGTTCTGGTGGATGCCAGAACAGCTAAAACATCCCGGCGGCATATGGGGCCAAAGCGGGCTGTTGTTAAAGACTGTCTGGGTAGTCTGGATGAGCCAAAGTCCATCAGCCTTATCGCCATTCACACCCACGGCATTCTAACCGAATTTACGGAACAGGCTTTAGTGGAAGCCGGGAAATCCATTGAACCCGCACTTGACAACCGGGTGGACCTGCGTTCCCTTCCCCTGATTACCGTTGACCCGGCAGATGCCCGCGACCATGATGATGCCATATGGGCCGAGAAGGACACAGACCCCAAAAATGACGGCGGCTGGCATGTAATCATTGCCATTGCCGATGTGGCCCATTATGTGACACCGGGGTCTGCACTGGAGAAAGATGCCCGAACAAGGGGAAATTCCACTTATTTCCCGGACAGGGTTGTGCCCATGCTGCCCGAGGCCCTGTCAAACGGACTATGTTCCCTGAAAGAAGGCGAGGACCGCTATACCCTTGCCGTCCATATATGGTTTGACAGGCGCGGCAAAAAAATTCGCCATAAATTTGTCCGGGCTCTCATGCGTTCCGCAGGCGGCCTGTCTTACGAAGAATTTCAAAGCGCCCATGAAGGTCAGGTCAGTGACCGGGCGGCACCACTGCTGGATACGGTCATAGAACCACTTTACGGCGCATATGAGTGCCTGAAAAGAGGTCGGGATTACCGGGAACCGCTGAATCTTGTCATGCCGGAACGGAAAATAATACTGGACGATGCGAGCAATGTCACCGGCATCCATCCCCGACAGGCTCTGGATGCCCATAAGCTGGTTGAAGAATTCATGATTCAGGCCAATGTGGCCGCCGCAGAGGAACTGGAACAGAAAGGCTGGCCCTGTATTTACCGCATACATGAACAGCCCAGTGAGGAAAAACTCAATGCCCTGCGCGAATTTCTGGCGAGCCTGGGCTATAATTTTGCCAAGGGCATGGTTCAGCGCCCCAAGTTATTCAATAACATTCTGCGTAAGGTCGAAGATACACCCCACTCAGAAGTAATAAATATCATTATCCTGAGAACCCAGTCACAGGCCATATACAGCACCGACAATCAGGGGCATTTTGGCCTGTCCCTCGCCCGCTATGCCCATTTCACATCACCTATCCGCAGGTTTGCCGACCTTATGGTTCACCGGGCCCTGATCGGTGCCCTGAAGCTGGGCTCTGACGGTCTTGCCAAGGCAGACCGGGAAAATATGGTGGAAACGGCGGATCATATCAGCAAAACAGAACGGATTTCCATGATCGCGGAACGGGAATCTACCGACCGTTATGTGGCCGCCTTCATGGGACAGCATGTGGGCGAGGAATTCAACGCCCGAATCGCCGGTGTCAGCCGCGCCGGACTGTTTGTCGCCTTTGAAGAAACAGGTGGCGATGGCTTCATTCCGGTCTCTTCCATGGTCGGCGACTATTTCCGCCATGATAAAGACCTTCATATGCTGGAGGGGGAATATACCGGAATTATTTATCAGCTTGGTGATGCGGTTACGGTGCGCTTAAAGCAAGCCAACCGGATGACAGGCGGCTTGCTTTGTGAATTGATTGATCCACAGTTGACCTCAAAATCCAACCGTAAAAAACCTCCCGCGAAAAGCAAAGGAAGGGGCCGTCCTTCCCGACGGCAAAAAAAGTAGAATTATCCGTATTTTTCACGGCTTTTGCTTGACTTGAGAGTTAATAGCTGTATTTTCCCCTCACGTATTTTGGAATTTAGAAATTGGAGCCAGCCCTATGGCGAAACCTACCGTTGTAAAAATCAAGCTGGTCAGCACAGCCGGTACCGGTTACTATTATGTAACCAAGAAAAACCCCCGGAACATTACGGAAAAAATGATTTTCCGCAAATATGATCCTGTTGTGCGTAAGCATGTGGAATTCAAGGAACATAAAATTAAATAATTTTATTTCCGTTGATAGTATCCTAACGGCCTGTGCCTCTGGTTCAGGCCGTTTTTCTATTCAATACAGCATACCTGATTACGGCCATTCCCCTTGGCCTGATAAAGAGCCGTATCAGCCGCAACCAGCAATTTGCTGCTGGTGGAATTCTTGTCACCTGCCAAGGCGATACCAATACTGACTGTCACCGTAATGGGCTTGTCAGAACCGGAAATTTCGAAGGGTTTGTCCGCAATGGACATGCGAAGCCTTTCAGCAATGTAATAGGCGTATTCAAGATTAGTCTCCGGCATGACAATGACAAATTCCTCACCGCCAAAACGGGCCGCAAGGTCAATATTGCGAATGTCATTGCTGACCCTGCGGGCAAACTCATGGAGGACTTCATCGCCAGAGGCATGGCCATATGTATCATTGACCAGCTTGAATTTATCAAGGTCCATCATCAGCAAAGATACATTCTTGCGCCTGTCATTTTTTCCCGACATCAGGTTATCCAGATATGTGGACAGAAAATGTCTGTTATACAGCCCGGTAACCGCATCGGTCATCGCCATTTCAATGCTTTTCTGCATATTTCTGCGCAAACGGTTAGCATATCTTTTCTGACGAATCTGGGATTTTGCCCGCGCCACAAGCTCATTTTGGTCTATGGGGCGTGTGATATAATCCGTCGCCCCGAGTTCCATGGCCTTTATCATCTGGTCATTGTCCCCTTCATCCACCAGAACAAGTATAGGGGTCCGACGTGTATGCTCCGATGATCGTAATTGCGAACAAAGACGCAGGCCATCAACATCGTTCAGACTTAGGCTGACAATAATCAGATCATAATGATCAAGATTTGGGGTACTGATTTCACCGGACGCCACATTATCCACATCAACGGTGGCCAAATTTTCCATATAGCGGCTAATTCTGTCGGCGACTCTGGAATAGTCCTCGATCAAAAGCACCTTGGCCGACGAAAGGCTGATATTCCGGTTAAGGTCCGAACCAATGTCCATACCAATATCCTGACCCGTGGTCTCCCGCATACGCAGTTCATCCATCAGCAGCTTCAGGCGGACCAGCGACCGCACACGGGCAAATAGCGGCAAATCCAATACCGGCTTGGTCAGGAAGTCATCTGCCCCGGCCTCAAGTCCGGCAACCCGGTCCTTTGACTGATCAAGGGCGGTAACCATTATCACCGGAATATGGGCTGACTTGGCGTTGGACCTTATGCGCCGGCAAACTTCAAAACCATCCATGCCCGGCATCATAACATCCAGCAGCACAATATCGGGAGGCTCCTGATCAATAATTTTCAGGGCATCCTCACCGTTCATAGCCGTCAAAACGTCAAAATATTCACCGGTAAGTTTTGCTTCCAGCAATTTGACATTTTGAATTACATCATCAACAACGAGTACCCGTGCTGTCATATCTCAGCGTTATCCTGCAAATTTTTTAACAGTTTCGATAAAGGTTCCAACAGATATCGGTTTCGCAATATAGGCTTCACACCCCCCTGCCCGAATTTTTTCCTCGTCCCCTTTCATGGCGAACGCGGTGACAGCAATTATGGGAATTGACCGCAGGCTCTCATCTTCCTTGATCCATTTAATCACTTCAAGTCCGGAAACCTCGGGAAGCTGAATATCCATCAAAATAAGATCAGGGCTTTCTTCCCTTGCCAGTGTAAGGGCTTTCATGCCTTCCTGCGTCTGGATTGTGTCATACCCATGCCCGTTCAGAAGATCACAAAAAAGCTTCATATTTAATTCGTTATCTTCAACAACAAGTATTTTTTTCCGCATCTGATTTTCCTGATCATCGCTTAATCGAATAGTCAATGCTACAAGTCTTACATTTATAGCCTAGAATGGTATCATTCCACAAATTTATTAGTATCTTATGAAAAAGCTGTTAACAGAATTACCCTATTGTATAAATAAGTCTGATTTCTTCAAATAATATTGGTTTTTTGTCATGAATAACGATCAAGCAGAGATTATTGGGCTGCAGGCTCTCTCCCATATGGCCGGAGATGCGGAAATACTGACGGCATATTTAAGATTATCGGGTATAACACCTGAGGACTTGAAGAATTCCGCCGCAGATCCGGCGACACTGGGCAGTATTCTGGATTACTTCCTGCAAAATGAAAAAAGACTGATCGCATTTTGTGACGCCGCGGGAATAGCGCCAAATCAATTGGAACAAGCGCGGCTCTGTCTTCCCGGCGGTGAAACATTTCCTTATAGTACCTAGAGAATAAAATGAAATTTGCCCTTAAACAATTAAAAAACCTTTCCCTCAACCCTTCCCGTCCGCTTATTATTTCGGACGTGGATGAGGTTATTTTGCATTTTTCTGAAATATTGTCAGAATATCTGCTTACTCAGGGAATGTATGTAAATTTTACCAGCTATGCTCTGGAAGGGAATATCAAATATGCGGGTACTGACAAGCCTGTTGACAGCGCCCTTTTCCGGGAAATAATTAATGACTATTTTGAGAATTATGTTGAAAAACAACCTCTGGTAAAAGATGTGGCCAAACATCTGAAGAATTTATCCGCAGTCTGCGATATTCTTATTCTGACCAATATTCCCCATAATTATGCGAACAGGAGACGCCGGAAACTCCTTGATTATGGCTTGAATTATCCCATGATTTCAAGTAGCGGCCCAAAGGGACCAGTTATCAAGGCTATTCGGAAAATGACTTCTGGCAAATTAATTTTCATTGATGACATTTCCCACCATCATAAATCAGTGGCAAAATTTGTCCCCGATACACTTCGAATACAGTATATTGCCAATAATCATTTGAACTATATTGAAAAGAAGTCAAAATATTGCCATCATAGGGGCCGTGACTGGTCCCATATCGAACAGATTATCCGGGATCATGTGAAAAACTGAACTCAAGAGAAAATAAATGAAAAAATTTATTCCCCTGATAATTTTCTTTGTTTCCCTGCCACTTGCCCAGGCATTTGGTGCCGAGGTGCCCGACAGAGCAGAAGGTGAAGGCCAATATAATCGCCTGATACTCCGGGGAGGATATGTCATTGACGGCACCGGCGCACCCCCCTTTGGCCCGGTAGACATCGTCATTGAAAAAGACAGAATCACCGAAATCAGGAATGTGGGGACACCGGGCGTTGCCATAGACCCGGACGGCAGGCCCGAAAAGGGTGACCGCGAAATTGATGCCTACGGTAAATTTATCCTGCCCGGCTTTATTGACCTGCATAGCCATATCCATTCTCTGGACAGTGAACAGGGTGTTTCGCCTGAATATATCTTCAAACTGCAACTGGGGCACGGCATTACCACAATACGCAGTCTGGGGTCAGGGGGCGACAAGCGAATTGTGGGTTTTAAAAAACGCAGCGCCAGGAATGAAATCACGGCGCCGCGCATTGTTGCCTACCCCGTATTTTACGGCATTAACAGCCCCAAAGAAGCCCGCAAACGCATAAAGGAAATCAAAAAAAATGGCGGAGACGGTGTTA
>NVTJ01000081.1 GCA_002401545.1 Alphaproteobacteria bacterium | reverse complement strand
ACGATGTGGTTTATATTTTTTGAGATCCATAACCTCATCAATATCTTCAATCTCGATGAGAAACGCCATAATATCGATGATCTTCTCAATGTAATCCTGCTGCATTCCCTTGGGATTGTTTTTCTCAACAAGATTGCGCAGACCTTTATGGCATATGTTTCTGATCTCCATGCTTGAGCGTAACATATTGTATTGCGTAACGCAACAGGCATCATTTATACGCTGATTCCGAGCGGTTAGCGAGACAGGGCGACCACTGCCCGAGCCTATGTGTCAATAAGCATTTAAAATTTCCCTACCTATTCAGTAACAAAGCCTACAGGATATCTGCCCATATATAGCGAGGTGTCCTGTTGGCTTTGTGTATTTTCAGGCTTATTCTACTTTTCTGTTTTTACTCTGTGCGAAGCGGAAGGAGTTGTTTCCGGTCTCAATGATGGGTGACCCTGTCGAGAAGTGCCGTCGTCATTTTGGCATCGCCGAAGACCGAGACCCATTCACCGAACTCCAGATTGGTGGTAATGATGACACTGGTTTTCTCATACAACTTTAAAATGGTGCGGCGTTCCCGACGGGGAAGACCCGGATTCTGTTCGTAGAGCAATTGCAGTCGGCCTGTAATTTATGACGAACAAGGGGGCTGACTGCGCCTATAACGAGGCTCTGAACCCTCTCCAAGATATTTACTGATCGTATGACGAGACAGGCCCGTACGGCGGCTGACTGAACGAATGCTCTCACCGTCGCGCAATATACGACGACGGATTTTAATAATACTTTCCATGATGATCATCTCAATCTGCTCCCTGCTTAAATAAACATGGATGTTAACAAATTAGGTGGGTCAATTTTAAATTACCCACCTAAGTGGTGCACTTTTGCATGACAATTAACAGTCGGCACTTGTTTTCACCCTGTTTTGACCTGTAAGATGACATAATGGGATGTGATGGAAAAATTAAGGCAGAGCAGTTGTCTTGCTGGAAAGAGCCTGTCACCGTTGAGCCATTGACGGGGGGTCTTACGAATACTAATTTCAAAGTGCATTATCTGGAAGGCGACTATGTGGTCAGAATCGGGGAGGATATCCCCGAACATGGCGTCATGCGCTTCAATGAGCTGAATGCAAGTGTCGCGGCATTTAAAGCCGGCATATCGCCGGAGATAGTGCACAGCGAACCCGGGGTGCTGGTTATGCGTTTTATTGAAGGCAAAACACTGACGGCGGAAGATATTTGCGAAAATACCACGCTGGAACGCATTCTCCCGCTTTTGAAACAATGCCATTATGAGATTCCAAAATATTTAAAAGCCGGGACTTTAAGCTTTTGGGTCTTTCAGGTGAACCGTAATTATGCCGGTACTCTAAAGGATACATCAAGCAGGCATAAGAGCGATCTTCAAAAATTGATGATGATTAATGATCAGTTGGAAAAAGCAGTTGGCCGCGTGAATATGGCCTTTTGTCATAACGACATGCTGGCGGCCAACTTTATGGAGACGCCGGACAAGATGTGGTTAATCGATTGGGATTACGCGGGCTTCAACAGCCCGTTATTTGATCTCAGTAATCTGGCAACCAACAATGGTCTTTCCCATGAACAGGAAATATGGCTTCTTGAAAGCTATTTTGAAAATGATGTTTCAGACAAGCTCTGGCGTAGCTATAGTGCGATGAAATGTGCCTCTTTGCTCCGTGAATCCATGTGGAGCATGGTGTCGGAACAATATTCACGACTGGACAATAATTTTGAAGAATACACCACAGAAAATCTCGCGCGCTTTAAGTGTGTGTATAAAGAATTTATGGAAATTCAGGAGAATTAAGTAATATGTCTTTTCCGACACAAGCTGACATTGTGGTCATTGGCGGCGGCATCATTGGGTGCAGTGTGGCTTATCATCTGGCAAAAGAAGGCGCTAAAAATATCATCCTTTTGGAAGGCGGGCAACTGACCAATGGGTCCACATGGCATGCGGCTGGCCTTGTCGGGCAGTTGAGAAGCTCCGCCGGCATTACGCAGCTTTTGAAAAATTCCGTTGATCTCTACAAAAACCTCGAAGCCGATACAGGTTTGGCCACAGGCTGGAAAATGAATGGCGGGCTGCGTCTTGCCTGTAATGAAGACCGCTGGACTGAAGTAAAAAGGCAAGCGACAACGGCCCATAGTTTCGGGCTTCCCATGGAACTTCTGACCGCCTCTGAGGCGCAAAAACTATGGCCCCTCATGGATGTTTCCGATGTGATAGGGGCGGCGTTCCTCCCCACTGACGGACAGGCAAACCCTTCTGATATTACACAGTCGCTGGCCAAGGGCGCGCGGATGCGGGGCGTAAAATTCCATGAACATACCAGAGTGAGCAGCATTACTGTGGAAAATGGCCGTGTGGCGGGGGTGTCTACGGATCAGGGGGATATAAAATGTGAAAAAATCATTAATTGTTGTGGCCAATGGGCAAAGGAAGTGGGCCGTATGGCGGGGGTGAATGTACCGCTTCAGGCCGTTGAACATCAATATATGGTGACAGAAACTCTGAAGCCTGATGCGGTTCCCGGAAATTTGCCAACCTTGCGTGACCCTGATCGCCTGATCTATTTTAAAGAAGAGGTGGGCGGTCTGGTCATGGGGGGCTATGAGCCCAATCCCATTGCCTGGGCGCGGGACGGTATTCCAAAGGATTTTTACTTTTCTCTTCTCAATCAAAACTGGGATCATTTTGAACAATTGATGGAACAGGCGTTGATACGTGTGCCGGCTTTGGAAACCGCCGGTATTCGCACGCTGACCAATGGCCCTGAATCCTTTACCCCTGATGGCAATTTTATTCTCGGGGAAGCGCCTGAGGTGAAGAATTTCTTTGTTGGTGCGGGCTTTAATGCCTTCGGTATTGCCGCAGGTGGGGGCGCGGGCAAAGCGCTTGCCGAATGGGTCCTGGCGGGCGAGCCGCCCATGGATCTCTGGCCGGTTGATATTCGCCGTTTTAGTCAGGTTCACCATGATGATGCCTTTGTTTGCACGCGCACACTGGAAGCCTACAGCAAGCATTATACCATGAGCTGGCCCCATGAAGAGCATCAAAGCGGCCGTCCCATCCTGACGTCGCTTCTTTATGAAACGCTGAAAGAGCAGGGGGCTTGTTTTGGATCAAAAAACGGTTGGGAGCGGCCAAACTGGTTTGCTCCGGATGGCATGACGCCCGTGGATGAATATTCCTATGGCCGCCAGAACTGGTTTGATGCTGTTGGCGAAGAACATCGCGCGGCCCGCAGATCCGTGGTGGTCTTTGATCAAAGCTCATTTGCCAAATTTACCCTTAAAGGCCGTGATGCGGAAAAAGTGTTGTCATGGATATGTGCCAATGATGTTGCCAAACCTGTTGGTCGCCTGATTTATACGCAATTGCTCAATGACAGGGGGGGGATTGAATGTGATTTGACCGTGGCGCGTGTTGCAGAAGATGAATATTATATCGTGACGGGAACCGGCTTTAGAACCCATGATTTTGCCTGGATTAAAAATAATATTCCTGAAGGGCTGGTGGTTGAGTTAACGGATATTACGGAAGGCTGGACGACCCTTTCTCTTATGGGCCCTGCCGCGCGTAATGTCTTGAGCCGGATTACTGATATAAATCTTGAAAATGATAATTTCCCCTTTGGCACCATGCAGTCCATCACTATAGCAGGCCATTCTGTGCATGCATTGCGGGTGACCTATGTTGGTGAACTGGGGTGGGAATTGCATATGCCACGTTCTGCCGGAGCGGATGTTTACGCGCGCATTATGGAAGCGGGTGCGGAATTTGGCATTCGAAATGCAGGCTACCGTGCCATTGAGTCCTTACGACTTGAAAAAGGCTACCGGGCATGGAGTACGGATTTAACAGCCGACCATACCCCTTTTGAAGCAGGATTAGGCTGGGCCGTGAAGTTGAAAACAGATCAGCCCTTTAAAGGAAGAGAAGCCCTGACCAGACTTAAAGAAGAACCGCTGACAAAACGGCTGGTTTGCTTCACTGTCAAGGATCCGGAAGTTATTTTGATGGGGCGTGAAACTATCTATCGCAATGGGGAAGCTGTCGGTTATCTGACCAGTGGTGGCTGGGGATATACGGTTAATGCCAATATTGGTTACGGTTATGTCCGTCATGCAGAGGGGGTCACGGCGGACTATCTCAAGTCGGGCGAATATGATCTTGAGATTGCTTGTAAGCGTACCGCTTGTGAACTCCATCCTGGCCCGCTTTATGACCCCGGGATGATACGTGTAAAAGCCTGATTTTTGTAAGGCTGAAAGGGAGACAGTTATGGCCGAGATTGGTAATTACGTTATTTATTTGATTATGGTCTGTGCCGTGATCGGCGCTTTTGCTTCTATCCGCGATCCTGAACATGGGCTGGGTGCCGAATTTATGACGGGTTTATACAGCATTGGACCTATTTTTGTTCCGGTGGCCGGTATCATGGCCTCAATCCCTTATTTATCACAGTTTATAACGGCCGTTTTTGGTCCGCTCTTTGCGGCCATTGGCGCAGATCCCGCCATTGCCGCCACCACCTTCATTGCCGTTGATATGGGCGGATATCAACTGGCGGATGCCTTGGCATTAACGCGTGAGGGCTGGATTACAGCAATGGTTGTCGGTTATATGTCCGGTGCAACGATTGTTTTCTCAATTCCTGTTGGATTGGCAATGCTTAAAGAAGCTGATCATAAATATATGGCTCTGGGTATTATGGCGGGCATTTTGAGTGTTCCAATAGGGGTCTTCATTGCCTGCATTATGCTGGTGGTTTCAAATCCCGGAGTTCGCGAAGCCGTATCAACCAGCAGCGCGTCATCTTTGGCGTTGTCCATGGATGTCAGTAGTATTCTGATTAATATTATGCCTTTGRTTGTGGTTTGCCTTGCCATGGCGGTTKGTCTGAAAGCCTTCCCCGCTCATATGGTTCGCGGCTTTCTGTTATTCGGACGGGCTATGGATGCGGCGTTAAAATTGGTTTTGGTCTTCTCCATCGTTGAATATTTCACAGGCGCCTTCACCAGCATTCTGGGTGGTTGGGGCTTTGATCCGATCATTGCGGATGAAGAAGATATGTTCAGGGCTCTGGAAATCGCCGGATATATTGGAATCATGCTTTCAGGTGCTTTTCCAATGGTTTACATGATTAAGAAATACCTTGCCGGGCCGATGGAGGCGATCGGCAATCGTTTGGGTATGGAAAGTGTGGGGGCTGCAGGTATTTTAGCTGCTGCGGCCAATATCCTCGCCATGTTCCATTTAATTGCCGATATGAAAGCCCGTGATAAAGTTCTCTGTATTGCATTCTCGGTTTGCGGCGCATTCATGTTTGGTGATCACCTGGCCTTTACGGCGAACTTTCAACCCAATATGATTCTGCCGATTTTGCTTGGTAAGCTTGGCGGGGGTATCTTTGGCTTTATTCTGGCTCTTTGGATTGCGGTACCGGCAGCCCAGCGTCTTGAGGCACATAAAGCCTTATCAGATGAAGAAACTGATTAATGATTCTCCGTGAGGGTGTAATGTGCCATAACCCGCAAGAAAGCCGCAAATGGAAAAACGTATTGCGGCGGGTAAATTTTCAAGTAAACTGTCTTTTGGTCGCATTCGGGTATTGTTAAGCTGTCGATCTGGGAAAATTATGTCAAATATACAAGATGTCGCTAAATTATCAGGGGTTTCGGTTGCAACGGTCTCACGGACACTGAATAATCCGGAGGTTGTCTCAGAAAAGACGCGTAAAAAAGTTCTTAAAGTTGTTGAGGAGATAAATTATTATCCCGATTCACTGGCAAAAAATTTCAGGACCCGCAAAACATATATGATTGTTGTTTTGGTGCCGGATATTGCGAATCCGTTTTTCTCCCGGGTCATTCGGGGCATTCAGAATACGGCTCACCTCAATAACTACTCTATTCTGCTGGGAGATACCCAAAGTCAGATTTCCATCGAAGAATCTTATGCCAAAATGGTTATTGCCAAACAGGCTGATGGCATTATTCAGCTTTCTGCACATTTTCCGCTTAAGGATGAAATGTTGAAAAGATATAGTCATGAGAAACTGCCTATTGTTAATATCTGCGAATGTCTTGACGGTGATATTGTGCCAACCATTCAGTTGGATAATATCGGTGCTGCAAAAACGATGACGTCTCATTTAATTGAGCTGGGGCACAAGCACATCGGGGTTGTTACCGGGCCTGCCAAGAGCCCTTTGACAAAAGACCGCCTTGCGGGATACCGTTTGGCTCTCGAAGAGGCTGGCCTTTCTTTTGACGATAATCTCATAAGGACGGGCGATTTCAGCGTAAAATCCGGCCGGGATACGGCAGACGAATTTTTAGGCATGTCTCAAGTGCCGACATCTGTTTTTTGTTTTAATGACGAGATGGCGATGGGGGTGTGTCAACGTTTCAAGGAAGCCGGAATTTCTGTTCCTGAATATATTTCCGTCGCCGGTTTTGACGATATTAACTTTGCTTCACTACATAGTCCCTCTCTGACCACGATTCGGCAACCGGCCGAAGAAATCGGCAAGGCCGCAGCGTTACAATTATATAATATACTCAGGGGAATCCCCCCCAGTGAACGTCATATCGTATTCCCCTTTGATTTGATCACTCGGGACAGTACGGGACCGGCGAGAAAATCATAAAGAATATATAAATTTCAGCATAAAATTATTTTTTAGAAGAATTAACTGTATTTTATATATGTAAACGATTACATTCTTTTTAGGAGGCAGTAATGCACAAAATAAGAATGGGTATGGTCGGCGGCGGTAAGGGGGCTTTTATCGGCGCCGTCCACCGAATGGCGGCAGCCCTTGATGGTGAGATCGAATTGGTGTGCGGGGCTTTTAGCCAGGACCCGTCCCGATCGGTGGAATCGGGAAGGATTCTGGGCCTTGATGACAATCGTATTTATGGGAATTATCAGCAGATGTTTGCCCGTGAAGCTCGCCTTCCCAAAGATGAGGCGATGGAATTTGTGGTTATTGTTACGCCAAACCATCTGCATTTTCCCATAGCCTGTGCGGCACTTGAAGCCGGGTTTCATGTGCTTTGTGATAAACCGGCCACATCAAAATTATCAGATGCGGAGACATTGCAGGATCTGATAGGGCAAACGGGAAAGCTTTATGGCCTGACATATAGCTATAGCGGCTATCCGATGGTTGAAGAGGCGCGGCAGCGGATTGCCTCTGGTCAATTTGGAAAAATACGTCGTATCATGGTTCAATATGCCCAGGGCTGGTTGAGCAAAGCGGTGGAAAAATCAGGCAATAAACAGGCAATTTGGCGGCTTGATCCGGATCAGGCCGGGCAAAGCTGCTGTATGGGAGATATTGGAACACATGCTTTTCATCTGGCGGAATATGTTTCGGCTATGCGGGTGAGCGAAATCTGTGCGGATATCGGGCCCAGTGTTGCGGACCGCGTTCTTGATGATGATGGTACGGTTTTACTACGTTTTACCAATGGGGCGCGGGGTTCTCTTATGGCGAGCCAGATATGCGTGGGTGAGGAAAATGCCCTGAAGCTCCAGATATATGGGGAGGAAGGTAGCCTGAATTGGTCACAGCAGGAACCAAACACTCTCATTCTTAAATGGCATGACAGGCCCCATGAGATTATTCGTTCGGGGGGGGTGGGCCTGAGCCGTCCGGCACAAGCCATGTGCCGATTGCCTGCCGGGCATCCCGAGGGCTATCTGGAGGCCTTTGCCAATATTTACCGGGCCTTTGCGGATGGTATCCGGCAGTTTCCCGAAAGGGGGGAACTGAATTTTCCGGGTATTGATGATGGTGTACGGGGTATGAAATTTGTTGAAACTGTGGTGACAAGCAGCAGCAGCGACCAGAAATGGTTTTCGCTGAACAGTATAAAAGGAGAGTATAAGTGAAAGGACCGGGAATCTTCCTGGCGCAGTTTGTAAAAGACTATGCGCCGTTCAATTCTTTGCCGGAAATATGCAAATGGGTTGCAGATTGCGGCTATAAAGGCGTTCAGATTCCCACTTGGGAGACGAAGTTTATTGATCTGAAACTGGCGGCTGAGAGCGCAGTCTATTGTGATGAATTGAAGGGGGTTTGTGCAGATTCCGGCCTTGAAATTACTGAACTTTCAACCCATTTTCAAGGGCAGCTTGTGGCGGTTCATCCGGCCTATGATATTTTATTTGATGGCTTTGCGCCGGAAATAAAAAGGGCCAATCCTGCTGCCCGGACAGAGTGGGCGCGGGAACAGCTTTTTTATGCGGCCAGAGCAAGTAAGAATCTTGGTCTTGTTTCTCACGCGACATTCTCCGGCTCCCTGTTATGGCCTGTGGTTTATCCCTGGCCCCCCAGACCTGCCGAACTTGTGGCGGAAGGATTTAAAGAACTGGCAAAGCGCTGGCGACCTGTTCTGGATGCTTTTGATGAGGCCGGGGTCGATGTCTGCTATGAATTGCATCCCGGGGAGGATTTGCATGATGGCATCAGTTTCGAACGTTTTCTCGAGGCTGTAGGCGGACACATCCGGGCGAATATTCTATATGATCCGAGCCATTTTCTGTTACAGCAGATGGATTATCTGTCCTTCATTGATATTTATCGTGACCGGATAAAAATGTTCCATGTCAAAGATGCGGAGTTCCGCAAGAGCGGACGCTCAGGCCTTTATGGTGGTTATCAGGATTGGATTGACAGGCCCGGACGGTTTCGTTCGCTGGGGGATGGTCAAATAGACTTTACGGCAATTTTCAGTAAGCTGGCACAATACGGTTTTGAAGGATGGGCGGTCGTAGAATGGGAGTGTTGCCTGAAAAATTTTGAGGATGGGGCGTTCGAAAGCGCTGTTTTCGTCAAGGACCATATGATCAGGCTATCCGATAGCGCCTTTGATGATTTTGCCAGCGGCACACTCACCAAGGCTCAAATTCGTCAAATCCTGGGACTGGGCAAACAAGAATAATGAAGGGTGCCGATGATATGGAATATAACCGCAGAAGACTATTCATAATCGGGGTATTGGCTTTGTTTACGGCGGCGATGAGCGCGTCACTCCGTGCCGCTACGATGGGGGATATCAAGCGGGAATATCTGGATAATATTAATGTTGTTCAATCAGCAACTCTTTCGGCGGAACTTCTCGGTGTTGCCTTTCTCGGCTTTGCCTTCACACTTTTTTTTGGCAGCCCTTTCATTGATGTCATTGGTATGCGGCGCATGTTATTCATCGCCGCCGCTGGCTTTATCGGGGGGACAGCTCTGGTTCTCATGTCCAGTATTTTCGGGGACGGCATGAGCCTCTATTGGACGATTTGGGTTGGTATGCTTTTGAACGGGATTGGCTGGGGCTGTGTTGAAGCGACCATAAATCCCATGACCACCGCGCTTTACCCGGATGATAAAACACATCGGCTGAATGTTCTGCATGCCTGGTGGCCCGCTGGACTTGTTGTCGGCGGCCTGTGTGGTTTCGGGCTGGGGGCTGTGGATGTTGACTGGCGATATATTCTGGCGTTGGTCATGATCCCGTCGATCATTTTTACATTTTTATGTGTTGGTGTCTCGTTCCCGAAAACGGAACGGGCACAAACCGGGGTCAGTTTTGGCGATATGCTCAAGGAAACGCTTCGACGTCCAAGTTTTCTCATCTGGTTCGGGGCCATGTTCCTGACGGCGGCATCTGAACTGGCACCGGGTCAGTGGGTTGATCTGGCCCTCAGTCAGGTGGTCGGTATGCGGGGCATTTTACTGTTGGTCTATGTGAGCGGCCTGATGTTTGTCATGCGGCATTTTGCCGGGCCATTGGTGCGTTATCTGTCAAATGCGGGGTTGTTGCTGCTTTCAAGTCTTTTTGCCGCCGTTGGTTTGTATCTGCTGAGCATTGCTAATTCACCGATGATGGCTATGATTGCCGCAACCGTATGGGGTGTTGGCGTCTGTTATATGTGGCCGACCATGCTGGCGACAGTGGCCGAAAAATATCCGCGCGGCGGATCATGGATGATTGGGCTGATGGGGTCTGCGGGGGCGCTGTCAATTTCATTCGTCCTGCCGCAATTGGGCAAGGTTTATGATCAGGCGAAAATAGAGGCCGCCGGGGGTGTTGCACAGTTGGCAGAGCTGTCCGGTGCGGCAATGGATGAGGTGCTGGCCTTTGCGGCACAGGAATCATTTCAGGCCGTGGCCGTCGTGCCGTTGGTATTATGTCTGGTTTTCGGGGCGCTGACTATTGTTGAGTTTCGCAAAAGCAAAGAGTAGCTGAAATGGAAATTTTTCCCTCCCGACGTGATTTTATGAAATATTCGGCAACGGGGATGGCTTTGGTGCTTTCCGGCTGCGGACTTAAGGGTAAAACAGACCCGCTGTTTAAAATATCCTTGGCAGAATGGTCACTGCACCGGCATATGCGGGGTAAGAATTACGCGGACCGGGGACAGGGTTTGGACCCGCAGGCGCGCAGGTCAATCCTCAGATATACGCCGCACGACCTGCTTCAGGGCGACCTTGCCAACCTTGATTTTGCCATTACGGCCCGCCGTGAGTTTGATATCGGGGCTATTGAATATGTTAATATCTTCTTTTTTGGCAGGGCAAGGGATCAGAAATATCTGCGGGAATTGAAGAACCGGGCAGATGGGGAGGGGGTCAGGAGCCTGTTGATCATGTGTGATCTGGAGGGGGCGCTCGGTGACCCTGATCCGGCATTGCGCAGGCTTGCTGTGGAAAGCCATTATAAATGGGTTGAGGCGGCGGCCTTCCTGGGCTGTCATTCTGTGCGGGTTAATGCGCAGAGTTCGGGAACATGGGACGAACAGCGTAAACTGGCCGTTGATGGTCTTAGCCGACTGTCGGATTATGCCGATAAATATAATATCAATATTCTGGTCGAAAACCATGGGGGGATTTCAAGTAATGGGCAATGGCTTTCTTCGGTTATGAAAGAGGCGAACCATCCCCGGCTCGGCACGTTGCCTGATTTTGGTAATTTCAAGATCAGTGATACGGAGCGTTACGATAATTATAAAGGTGTTGCGGAATTAATGCCATTTGCCAAGGCGGTCAGTGCGAAATCCTATGATTTTGATGACAAGGGCAATGAAACGACCCTCGACTATAACCGTCTGTTGAATAGTGTGACCAAGGCAGGCTACAAGGGTTATGTCGGCATTGAATATGAAGGAAAAAGATTGAGCGAATTCGATGGGATCAGAGCGACCAAGGCGCTTCTGGAAAGGGTGCGCGCCGATTTGTCATGAAAATTAATCGTCGCCATATGATTATGGGGGCAACGGCCCTTGCGGGGGGCGCCTTTCTGCCCTTGGGGGCCTTTGGCCAACCGCCCGCTATGAGCAAATATGAATTTGAGCTGCTCACAGAAATCGTTGATATGATCATTCCAACGACTGACACGCCCGGCGCAAAGGCCGCAGGCGTTCCCCTGTATATTGATATGATGCTCGATGACTGGTATTCGCCCCCGGAACGCGCGCGTTTTCTTATGGGTCTGAATGATGTGAACCTGAGGTCGCCCTGCGGTGATTTCCTCTCCTGCACCCCGGACAAACGGGCGGCTATCTTGCGAAAAATAGATGACCCTGAAAAGGAAGGCTATAATTTTTTCCGTCAGTTAAAGGAATTAACGCTCAGAGGCTATTACACATCCGAGATTGGTGCCACAGAAGAACTTCGCTATGAGGCTATTCCGGGGCCATACAGGGGATGTATTCTCTTTGAAGACGTAGGGCGCACATGGGCAACATGAACCCTGAATTTGATGTTATTGTTGTCGGCTCCGGCATGTCCGGTGGCTGGGCCGTAAAGGAACTCACTGAAAAAGGTATGAAAACGTTGCTGGTCGAGCGGGGTCATCCGGTGGAGCATGGCACGGATTATATTGGGGAGAATCTTGATCCGTGGGATATGAAATTCCGTGATCAGGTGGACCCAAAGCT
>NVTJ01000080.1 GCA_002401545.1 Alphaproteobacteria bacterium | reverse complement strand
ATGGCATCATGCCGGTGCTGGATGGCAAAAAAATGAAACGCAGGGACCGCAAACCCGCCAAATCATTACGCGCATTGAACGCGCTTGCCCAATGGCTTGATGAGGTTAAATCCGGTTAAACAAGGCTGATGTCAACAACCGCCATTGCCGGGAAAAAGCATCAGCCTTTTCTTCCAGCCTGAAGACATTATAATCGGACTTTTTAATGGTTTTAATATAACTTCGGGCCAATGCGGACAGAAGAAAGACGGAACGTATTTCGGGGCCAATGCGTTTTTTATTTTCACTGATATGATCCAGATGCCGTTCTGCATACTGACAGAGTTCATGCAATACGGATTTCATGTTTTCAGGATAATCCTGTGACAGAAATTTGCCTTTAATATTATATTTTTCCATTAAATCCACAGGGATATAGCTTTTTCTTAAGGAAATATGATACGTGACTGCCCGAATAAGTCCCACATAGCCCCAGGCAATTCCCAGCTTTCGGGCCAGATCATCAATATCCCTTTGACCCAATATATGAACCGCAAGACAGGATAAATTTCCGGCTGTCAGGGATAAATAATCCTCCAGAGCTGGCATATCATCAGGATTCTCGTCATAGAGGTCCTGTGCCCTGCCCTCTATGACCGCCATCAGCAAATCCTGAGGAAGTTCATTTTCTGCAACTGCCGCCGCCAGTGAGGGCATGACTTCGTGACTGCGGCAGTTGCCCTGATAAATATCAGCTATGGCCTCACGCCACCATTGCAGACGGATTTCACCCAGCATGGGTTCACTGACCACCTCCCGGATTCTGGAAATTTCATAATTAAAGGCGTAAAGCGCAAAAAGAGCATCGCGCTTTTGCTCGGGCGCGTACAGAATGGTCAGGTAGCGATCATGATCAAACCGGTTGACCAGATCACAACAATGATTATTTTCCTTTTTGATAATAAGTGGCATTATTTTTGACGCATGGTTAAGAAACTGTTAATCTTTCTCCGTCCACAGGGACGAGGTAGTTTCATACTAGGGTATTATATCAATAACAGGAAAATACAATGAGCAAAATTCTCGAATCATTGCCGATGACTATTGTTGCCGGCATTGTCCTGACCGTCATTATGGTCATGGCGACAAATTATCTGGAAGAAACAAATAAATCGGATGCTGAAAAGCTCATCTCCGATGTAATGAAATAGGGGTGGAGACATAAAATGGAAGATTTTATCTTATTTTTAGTGCGTTACCTGCATGTACTTTGTGGCGTGATGTGGATTGGCATATTATGGTATTTCAATTTCGTGCAAATTCCCAGCATGCCAAAAATTCCCGATGAACAAAAGCCTGCCATCTCTAAGGTGATTGCACCGGAAGCCCTGTTCTGGTTCCGCTGGGGTGCCGCAGGAACCGTATTGTTTGGATTAATACTGGCTGTCATGAATGGCTATGCCCATGAAGCCCTGACCCTGCAAAGACCGGATATCGGCTTTGGCATGTGGATGGGCCTGATCATGGCATTCAATGTATGGTTCATCATCTGGCCAGCCCAGAAAATTGCCCTTGGCATGGTTGAAGCCGATGCGGATGCAAAACCAAAGGCCGGACGCCGGGCGATGCTTTTCTCCCGCACCAATACATTGCTGTCCATTCCCATGCTGTTTTCCATGATTTCAGCCCAGAATCCTCCGGGACTGTAAAAATATATCCGACCCATTTAAGGCCGGGCAATTGTCCGGCCTTTTTTAATCCACCGCGATCAGGGCAGCGGCAACCTTGCGCCCCTCTGCCAACAGGATATTATAAGTGCGGGCGGCGGCACCTGTTGCCATGGCATCCACCGCTATTGTCGCCTCTTCCAATGAGGCCCGAAGTGCCTTATTGAGAAACACCATTTTATCCCCCGTGCCGATCAGGAGAATATCAATCTCCTGTCTCTGATCCATGATGCGCTTCAGGCTGTCAAGAGTGATTGAAGAAGCCTCCACTGCGTCCCACGGGTAATAGCCCCCGGGTGTAATCAGGATGGAGCCTTTGCTGCGCTGCTCACCAATACGAAAGCCGCCATCACCGTAAGACGATATTGCCGTGCCTTCCTGCGAGACGACTTTATTGAATTTCAAAGGATCAGGCCTGAATTCCAAGCCCTCAGGCTCTTTTTTTCTTTGGCGGAAGGACCTCCATACCGGGCGTCGGCGAAGTATCATTCTCGCGTTGCAGTTCCACCCATAATAACATCGGTGCCGCAATGAAAATCGAAGAATATGTCCCGACAAAGATGCCCCATATCATGGCCGCTGCAAAACCGTGTATTCCCTCCCCCCCGAGGAAAAACAAAGATGCCAGGGCAATCAATGTGGTGACAGAGGTCATTACCGTCCGCGACAGGGTGTCATTGATGCTGAGATTGAGCAGCTCCGTCATGGGTTTCTTGCGAAATTTACGCAGATTTTCCCTGATGCGGTCATAAACCACCACTGTATCATTGAGCGAGTAGCCAACAATGGTCAGGATGGCGGCAATGGTCGACAGGTTAAACTCCATGCCCGTGAAGGAAAACATGCCGATGGTCAATATGACATCATGGATAAGGGCGATCACCGCCCCCATACCAAACTGCCACTCAAACCGTAACCAGATGTAAATCAGGACGGCACCCATGGCATAGAGTACAGCCAAAATGCCATCTGATATCAACTCACTGGAAACAGTCGATCCTACGGTTTCCGTCCGGCGATAGCTGATCTCACCATCTATGGCACCGGGCAGGACTTCGCGGACTTTTTCCACAACCTGATCCACGGTAAGTCCTTCCTGATGCTCAAGCCGGATCAGGACATCATTGGACGCACCAAATTCCTGTACCTTGACATCGCCCATATTCAGACTCTTCATGGCGGCGCGAATTCTGGTAATATTTGCCGGACCTTCGGTGCCGATCTCAATCATGATTCCGCCTTCGAAATCAATGCCGTAATTCAGGCCCTTGGTGAAATAAAGCCCAAAGGATGATACGATCATCACCAGCGACAGCACATAGGCCATTTTCCGGAAATCAATAAACCTGATATTGGTGTTGGTTGGAACCAGTTTTAATAACATTACCCTAAGTTCCTTATATCTTCAAAGTGGTTGGGCGTTTACGGATGGCCCAGAATGAAATTATCATGCGGGACAGGCTGACGGCCGTGAACATGGAGGTGGCAATGCCGATGGCAAGTGTCACCGCAAAGCCCTTGATCGGTCCTGAGCCAAACTGGAACAAAATAATAGCAGCAATAAAAGTAGTCACATTGGCATCAACGATGGTGCTAAAGGCTTTCTCAAAGCCGGTATCCAGTGCGGCCAATGCCTTTTTGCCACCCCGAAATTCTTCCCTGATTCTTTCAAAAATCAACACATTGGCGTCTACGGCCATACCCACGGTGAGGACAATTCCGGCAACGCCCGGCATGGTCAATGTAGCCCCAAGCATGGACAACAACCCAAAAATCATGCCAATATTGATCATCAGCGCAAAGTTGGCCACCATGCCAAACATGCCGTAACTGAGCACAATATAAACCATCACGGCAGCAAGTCCGATGATGGCGGCAATCTTCCCGGCCTCAATATTATCCGCCCCCAAATCAGGACCAACGGTTCTTTCCTCGACCACGGTCAGCCGGGCGGGTAAAGCCCCGGCCTGTAACAGCAGGCCAAGCTCGCTGGCACTCTCAACCGTGAAATTACCGGTAATGATGCCGGAACCGCTTAGAATAGCCGTTTGAATATTTGGCGCACTGATAATGACGTTATCCAGAATGATGGCAAACTGACGATTAATATTCTTGCGGGTGACATCGGCGAATTTCTTGCCACCAATACGGTCAAATGTAAAACTGACTGCGGGCTGGTTATTCTGATCATAGCCCAATCCGGCTTTTTTGAGGTTTTCTCCGGTCAGGATTTTACGTTTACTGACCACGATGCTTTCCGGCAAACCTGAGCGGCGTTCATTCTCCGCCATGGGAAAGCGCTCGTAACCGGGCGGCACCCTGTCACCAACCCCGACCGCCGCATTAACCAACTGGAAAGTCAGTTTTGCGGTTTTGCCCACCAAATCTTTAAGTTTCTGGGGATCACTCAACCCCGGCACCTGTACCAATATACGGCCATCACCCTGTTTCTGGATGGTGGGTTCCGTGGTTCCCATGCCATCAATACGGCGTCTGATCACTTCAATGGACTGGGTAATCACGTCATTACCGCGTATGACCAGCCCTTCCTGGGTTAGTCTGACCACTATGATGCCATCACCGGCTACCTCATATTCAATATCCGCAACTCCGCTATTGGTAAGGGATTCCCCCAGCATTTCAACCGTATCACCAATAACCTCCAAAGCTTTTTCAGTCTGGCTTTTATCGGTCAGGTTGATATGGATGGCTTTGTTGCGAATAGAACTGCGCAGAACAATTTTTTCTTTCCGAAAGGCATCCCGAATATCTCCACGCCGGGATTCCAGCTTTTCCTTCTCAACCTCAGTCAGGTCCACTTCCCACAACAGATGAACGCCACCCTGCAGGTCAAGACCAAGGGTGAGCTGATGATCTGGTAAAAAATCCGGGTAATTTGCCAACTGTTCATCACTGAGAAAATTTGGCACAGCCATCAATATACCCAAAAAGGACAGCAGGCAGATCGTGATGACCTTCCAGCGCGGAAAATTTAGCATGTCACTTTTTTTCCATGGTATCGTTGGCGGGTGCCGGTTTGCCGACCACAGTAGAAATGGTTGACCGGATCACTTTGACTTTCACACCGGAGGCTATTTCAAGCTCGATTTCATGATCATCAATCACTCTGGATACTTTGGCAACAATACCACCGGATGTGATAACATTATCGCCGCGCCGCAAGGAACCAACCATGGATTTATGTTCTTTAACGCGTTTTTGTTGTGGTCTGATCATCAGGAAATAAAATACCCCGATGATAAGAATGAACGGCAGGAACTGCATGAATGCACTCTCCCCCCCGGGTGCGCCCGCTGCTTCTGCAAATGCTTCTGATATAAACATTGTTTTTTTTCCTCTGATACATACTGAATGCGGCACTATACAGGCCACAGATTTTTTTTCAACTTCCCAGATTTTTCAATCTATTGGCATATAGGCAGGACAAGTCACAAAAACAAGATATTAATCAGTTTATTGTCGCCTTTTCATATGCTAAAGAAATAAGAATGATAAAAAACCTGCTGAAACGCATTGCCGAGGCACTTGAACGGCTCGTACCCGAAAAAAATGCCGCACCTGACCTGAAGGGCGCGGATGCCTTTGTCTGGAACATCGCCCCGGACCGCCTGACACCGGTCAGGTCGGTCAGTCATGTTGACCTTGACCTGTTGCACGGCATTGATCATGTACGGGATATCCTGTCTGATAACACCCGGCAGTTTGCCAATGGTTTCCCGGCGAATAATGCGTTGCTCTGGGGGGCGCGGGGTATGGGTAAAAGTTCCCTGATCAAGGCGCTTCACGCAAGGATACGCACCACGGGCAATCAGGCCCTGGCCCTGATTGAAATTCACCGGGAAGACATCCCCTCCCTGCCCCGGCTTCTGGACTGCCTGCGGGCCACGGACCGGCGGGTGATTCTTTTTTGTGACGACCTGTCCTTTGATGGACAGGACAATAGCTATAAGTCACTCAAAGCAGTACTGGAAGGCGGTATTGAGGGCCGGCCCGATAATGTGATTTTTTATGCCACCTCAAACCGCCGCCATCTTATGCCGCGCGAAATGATAGAGAATGAACGCTCAACCGCCATAACACCGGCAGAATCAGTGGACGAAAAAGTCTCTCTTTCTGACCGCTTCGGCTTATGGCTTGGCTTTCACGGCTGTAGTCAGAATGACTATCTTACTATGATTTTCAGCTATATGGATCATTTCAATATCACAACCAGCCGGGAAAAAATCCGGGCGGAGGCTCTTGAATGGTCACGCACCAGAGGTGCCAGATCAGGGCGCGTTGCCTGGCAATTCATTCAGGATCTGGCGGGACGTCATAAAATTAAATTACCTTAAATATCTTACCGGATTAACCGCGCGGGACCCTTTGCGCATTTCAAAATGGAGCTGGGGACGACTTACATCGCCTGTCTGCCCTACACGGGCAACGGCCTGACCGCGCTTTACCGTCTGGCCTTTAGTGACCAGAATAGACGAATTATGCGCATAGGCCGTGATCCAGCCCTTGCTGTGCCGGATCAGTATTAACCGGCCAAACCCTTTTATTTTACGCCCTGCATGAACCACCACACCGCTTTCCGCCGCCCGGACATAGCTGCCGGATTGTGCCGCAATATTGATACCGTCATTATGGTAACCCACTTCTTTTGGTCCGAATGACGATAAAATCGGACCTTTGACCGGCCACATGAATCCCTTACCGCTCTGGGGCGGTGGCGGTGGCAAAGATACCGTTTTCCCCGCCAAGTTGCCGCCTGGCACCTTTAATTCCTGACCTATCGACAGAACATAGGGTCGTTTCATAGCATTCAGGCGGGTAAATATGGTCATATCCACCTGATATTTCCGCGACAGGCTATAGACCGTATCCCCTTTTTTCACCACATGGCTGCCCATTGCCGGGCTTTTGAGCTTTTGTCCGGGATATAACAGATAGGGGGGCTTTAGCTTGTTGATGCCTATCATTGCACGGACAGTGACGCCGTGGCGCCGCGACAGGGCATATATGGTATCGCCTTTCCTGACGGTAATGATCTTCCTCGGGTATTTTGGCGTTGACTTTTTTACGGCCCTGATTATTGGCGGCTTGGGCTTGTTTTTTAATTGGGGAACGGGTGCAGGGGTTGTTTTTACAACCGGAACGCCATTGCGGTAACGGGTGCTAAAGGAATGGCCTTCCTTACAGGCGTTCAAAAAACCTGAAATTCCCAATATTATGATTATTTTCAATAACAGTCGACATTCATTCATGAGGATAGTGTAAATGACTATATTTCAAGATCAAGCATTATGACTCATGAACAATCCCGGACAGTAACGGCACGAATTTAACTGCAAGCAGTTCTTCATGATCATAGTCATCCCCATGGCGGGTAATACGAATGATATGCTGTATTTTTCCCTGAAGCCCAATGGGTATTACCATGATGCCACCATCCTTTAGCTGTTCAAGCAGTTTTCCGGGAATATCTTCCGATGCCGCTGTAACCATGATCCGGTCAAAAGGCGCCTGTTCCGACCAGCCTTTCATACCATTGCCGAATAATGTTGTTATATTGAAAATATTCAGTTTTTTAAACATCTTCCCGGCAGCGTTAAAAAGCGGTAAATGCCGCTCAATGGTAAACAGACGACGACATAATTTTGCCAGCACCACGGCCTGATAACCGGACCCGGTGCCGATCTCCAGGATTTTATGTTTTTTGCTCACCCCAAGCGCCTGCGTCATATAGGCCACGATATAGGGTTGGCTGATGGTCTGGCCGCTGTCAATGGGCAACGCCGCGTTTTCATAGGCCTGGGCACGCAGGGCTTTTGGAATAAAGTCTTCCCGTGGAATATCCGCCAGGACCACAAGCAAATTTTCATCCCAAATTCCTTGACGCCGCAGTTCTGTCAGCAAAACTGCCTTTTTATCAGACAGTTTTAATCGCATGAAAATTCTTTATTTATTATATTTCCAATAGTTATAAGAGATTTCTCATGTGTTAGATCAAGATGGAGGGGGGTTACAGAAATATAACCGTTCTTAATTGCCGCAAGATCAGTGCCCGCCATAGGTTCCCCATATTGCCGCCGGAAACCTATCCAGTAATAGTCACTGCCTCTCGGGTCTTCCCGCGCCTCAATAAAAACCTCTGCATCATCCCTGAAGCCCTGAGACGTTGTTTGAATTCCCTTGATCTCATCAAAATGAAGCGGAAAATTTATATTGAGGAACATTCCCTCCGGCCATGGTTCCCGAATAAGTTTTTTCACAATGCCAAGGCCGTGGTCTCTTGATGTCTGAAACAGGTCATAGGGGTGATCCCTGACAACTTCCTGACTGAAAGCCATGGAAGGAATTCCACAAAGGGTTCCCTCCATCGCCGCAGAAATTGTACCGGAATAAGTCATATCCTCCGCCAGATTAACCCCCCGGTTTATACCGGAAAGAAGCAAAGTGGGTCTTTCGGGCAGAATTTGATGCAGCGCCATCATGACACAATCCGTCGGCGTGCCCTTTACGGCAAAATATTGTTCATCAATCTGGCGATAGCGTATGGGTTCATGCAGGGAAAGGGCGTGTCCCTTGCCACTTTGTTCTTCTTCCGGGGCCACAATCCAGACATTGTCACTTAAGGAGCGGGCGATGGACTCCATAAGTTTCAGACCGGGTGAATTATAGCCGTCATCATTAGTGACCAATATACATTTTGAAATATTCTCAGTCATGGTTTTTCAATCCGTTTCTTCCCCCCCATATAGGGTTGCAAAACCGCTGGTATGGCGATGGAACCATCGGCCCGCTGATAATTTTCCAGAACCGCAACCAGGGTACGGCCAACAGCAAGCCCTGACCCGTTCAGAGTATGGACATAGCGGGTTTTCTTTTCACCTGCCATCCGGCAACGGCTATTCATGCGCCGCGCCTGAAAATCACCGGTATTGGAGCAGCTTGAAATCTCCCGGTACATGTTCTGACCCGGTAACCAGACTTCAAGGTCATAGGTCTTTCGTGCCGCAAAGCCCATATCACCCGTGCATAAAATCAAAGTGCGGTAAGCAAGGCCGAGACGCTGCAATATCTGCTCCGCCGCCCCCGTCATACGTTCAAGCTCCTGCCCGCTTTGTTCCGGCCGGGTGATGCTGACCAATTCCACTTTATTAAACTGATGCAGGCGGATCATGCCCCGGGTGTCCCGGCCTGCTGATCCGGCTTCCGAACGGAAACACTGGCTGAGTGTGGTAAAGCGCAAGGGCAGTTTTTCTTCTTCCAGTATCTGCTCCCGCACCATATTGGTCAGGGGGACTTCGCCGGTGGGGATCATATAATGGCCGGTGGTGGCCTTGAAGAGGTCTTCCTCAAACTTGGGGAGCTGGCTGGTGCCATAGAGGGCATGGTCGCGCACCAAAAGCGGCACGCTGGTTTCCTCATAACCAAATTCCGTGGTATGAACATCCAGCATGAAAGTGGACAACGCCCGCTCCAGCTTCGCCAGATCACCCTTCAGGATGACAAAACGCGCGCCGGACATGCGGGCCGCGCCCTCAAAATCCATCAACCCCAGATTCTCACCCAGGTCAAAATGCTGTTTCGGCTCGAAATCGAATGTTGGGATTTCACCCCACGTGCGAACCACCTGATTATCTTCTTCGCCTGTGCCGTCCGGCACATCATCCGCCGGAATATTATCCAGACGGCTCATGTTATGGCCAAGCTCATCAGAAAGCCTGCGCACATCCTCTTCCCGTTCAGCCATTCGTTTTTTCAGATCGGCCACCTCTTTAATCAGGTCCCCGGCATCCCCGCCTTTTGCTTTTGCCCGGCCAATAGCTTTGGATGCGACATTACGGCGGGACTGGCATTCCTGCAATTGGGTTTTCTTTTCTCTCAGACTGGTATCAAGGGCAATCAGGTCTGCAGACTGGGGGTCAAGTCCCCGCCTTTTCCAGCCCATATCAAAGATTTCAGGATTTTCCCGAATAGCCTTGATGTCAAACATTGCTTTTGTCCTTAATGGTTAACCTGATAAACAGGATTGAAATTTCATAAAGAATAAGTATCGGTATGCCAAGCCCAATCTGGCTGATCGGGTCCGGCGGTGTCATAATCGCGGCAAAGGCAAAGGCGCCGACAACCATGAATTTCCGCTTCGCCGCCAGACCATCGGCAGTCACAATACCCACCCGCGCCAAAAGCACCAGTAGAATCGGCAGTTGGAAACTGATGCCAAATGCCAAAATCAGCAGCATCACAAGAGACCAGTATTCCTTGACCGTTGGCAGCAATTCAATGGAAAGCACGCCGGCAAGATGTTCCTTGCTCACACCTGCTACATCGGCGGCTGACCCCGTGCCCACCTGAAACGACATAAAGAAATTCCACGCATTGGGAATCACCAGATAATAGGCCAGCGCCGCCCCCATGAGAAACAATACCGGCGTACCGATCAGAAAAGGCAGGAAGGCTTTTTTCTCGTTGCCATAAAGTCCCGGCGCGACAAATTTCCATATCTGCACGGAAATCAGGGGGAAGGTCACACAAAAGGCGGCAAAGAAGGAGATTTTCAGATAAACAAAAAACGCTTCATGCATACCGGTATAGATCATCCGGGCCGGCTGGTCATATTTGGCCGATACATCGACAAAAGGCTGGGCCAGAAATAAATAAATTTCTTCGTTGAAATAAAAACACACCACAAAGGCCACAATGATATAAACCGCTATCCAGATCAGGCGGCGCCTAAGCTCTATCAAATGTTCAATCAGGGGGGCTGAACTGGCCTCCACAATTTCGCTATCGTCAGTACTCATTTTTCATCTGCCCCGGTTTTCCCGGCAGGGTCCGGCTTGATATCCGGCTTGATATCCGTATCATCCAGAGGAATATTCACCGCCTCATTCAGCTTGCGCGTTACCTCCTCCAATTCAACCTCATCAGCCATCTGTTTGATGCTGCTTTGGAATTCCTGTCCCATGGCGCGAATTTTCGAGACAAAACGGCCAATGGAACGCACCAGTCTTGGCAGGTCTTTTGGCCCGACAACAATGACTGCCAGAACGACAATCACAAACATCTCTATCATGCCTATATCAAACATGGACCGTCCCGAAAATTAACTATTTGTTTTTTTAGAATTTTTGTCACTGACAATAGTCTCTGACTTCTGATCAATAACCTTTGGCTGTTCCGGTTCAGCCATCTCTACGTCATCATCAGACAGTCCTTTTTTGAAACTTTTGATGCCCTTTGCCACATCACCCATAAGGTCAGAAATTTTACCCCGGCCAAACAGCAATACAAACAACAAAACCACAATGGCAATCTGCCAAAAACTTAAACCCATAAAAAATCTCCTAATCCAGCATGTTTATTTTACCACAAAATTAAAGGCATCATAGGCCTTGAATGTGGGAAATACTTGGTGAAAATCAACGAAATCGAGGCTAAAAGCAACATAAAAAATATTTATTATCTCAACCGTCTTTGGTGCCTGGCAATTCGGGTTGTTCTTCTGTCGGGTGCGGATCATCCAAAAGGTTAAGACGTGATGTATTCACATTGTCAAGAAAACCTGCGGCCTTGAGTTCTGCCAGGCCAGGCAGGTCCTTGATACTGTTCAGACCAAAATGCACCAGAAAATGATCTGATGTGCCGTAAGTCATCGGCCTGCCCGGTGTCCGCCGACGCCCCATGGGCCGCACCCACTCAGCGGCCATCAGGACATCAAGTATTCCCTTGCTTAGGGAAACCCCGCGAATTTCTTCCACTTCGGTACGTGTTACCGGCTGATGATAGGATATGATCGCCAGCGTTTCCACCGCCGCCCGTGACAGGCGCTTTTCCTGTTCCACCTCCTTGCGCAGCAGAAAGGCCAGGTCGGAGGCGGTCTGGAACATCCATTTTCCGGCAACCTCCACCAGAATGACCCCACGGCTGGCATATTGCTCCCGTAAATTGCTCAGTAGCTGATCGATGTTTGAGCCTTCCGGCAGACAGTCGGCAAGAGCAATAGAGGACAACGGCTTGTCACTGGCAAACAACAGGGCTTCAACTATTCTAATTTGTTCAATGATTTCCATCGTTTCTGTCTCTTTTTCTGATAAACAGGGGGCCGAAGGTCTGCTTCTGGATGATTTCCGCTTTTCCCTCGCGGGCCATTTCAAGGGAAGCGGTGAAAAGGCTGGCCTTGACAGAACGGGTCATTTCGGCGCCTTCAATAGCATCCGGCAGGAAATGAAATAAATCTGTCCAGTCCAGAGCCGTACCAATCAAGGCGCGCAGACGCTCCAAAGCCTGATCCAGAGTATAG